>DATMZX010000067.1:0-5393 GCA_035573235.1 Gemmatimonadales bacterium | reverse complement strand
GGTGCGCGTGCAGTTGCCGCAGGTGAACACCCAGAAGTTGAGCAGCACCACGCGGCCGCGCAGCGCAGACAGCCGCAGCGGCTGGTCGCTGTTGAGCCAGCTCGTGTTCGTAAGCTCCGGGGCCGGAGTACCGCCCACCCCTGGTGTGGCGACGACCCCGGCCAGCAACAGTAATCCAATCGAAGAGGATCGCACTTGTCTTGCTTCCCGCCTGAGTGTCAGAGTAGGGGCGCGGTGCACCACGCCCCTACGGTTGTCGCCGATTCCTAGAACGCCGCGAGTCCCCTCGTGCCGGCCGGAAGGCCCCCGACCGGGCCGAGCGCCGTGAGGTGCCCGTCCGCTGCGACGCGGAACGCGTGGATGGCCTGGGCGCCGCCGGTCTGCAGCACGTACAGGTAGCGGCTGTTGTGGCTCAGCGCGATGTCGTTGATGCCGGCGCCGATCAAGGCGGTCCCGCCGTTGGCGTCCACCAGACTGATCGCGCCGTCCGGCGCGATAGCAAAGGCCGACACCGATCCGGCCCCGTTACCGGTGAAGCCGAAGCGGCCGTCCGCGGTCACCACGGCCCAGCACGGCGCGCCCTGGTGCGTGGAGACGGCGCCGCTCACGAGCGCGGGCGTGCCGCTCGCGTCCAGCACGTAGGACGACGCCGAGCCCGCTGCTTCCGATACGAAGAGATCGTTGCGCAGTCCGAAGGCGAACCCGAACGGTGTGCCGCCGGCGGAGGCCGTCGTCGTTGGGCCCGACGCCACCCCGTTCGCGTCTACGGCGTACACGTCGAGCAGATTGGTATTCTTCTCGGTGACCACCAGGCGGCTCCCGTCGGGGCTGAATTGCACATCGGCCGGGCCGACGGTGGAGCCCGAGAGGGGCAGGGTAGCGCCCGTGATTGGTGTGAGGGCGCCGCTGGTACCAAGCGTGAAGCCCGAGATGTTGCCGCTGCCGCCCGCGTTCAACACGTACAGCACGTTGCCATGCACGGTCAGGCTGATCGGCAGCGTGCCGCCCGAAGCGACGCGGCTCGCGAGCGCCAGGCCTGCCGGGCTCACAGTGAACACCGACACATCGTTGGAGCCGGCGTTGACCGCGAACAGCAGGCGGCCGTCGTTGCTCAGCGACACCGCGCCCTGCGAGCCCAGACTCGCGCCCGTGCCGGTGCCGCCCGTCGCGACGCTGCCGGCCGAGGCGAGCCTGCCGTCGGCGCCGCGCGTGAAGACGGCGACCGCGTTGCCCGCGACCTGGTTGGTGAGCGTGTACACGGCGCCCGGACCGGCGAGATCGGCCGGGACGGCGGCGTCGCGCGCTGCCTGCAGCGACGCGGCGGGGCTCGTGAGACTGCGGCTCTGCTCGCACGCGGCGAGAGCGGCGGCGGCGAGCGCGATGAAAGCGATCTGCTTCGTCATAGAGCAAAACCTCCCGAGGGTGGTAGATGACATTGCTTCGTTCTCGGGAAGTAACGCTGCGGTCCGGCACAGCGGATCTGCCGCGCGAGCGTTATGAGAGGCTTCTCATACACCTCTCACGGCGCCAAGGAGTCGTCCATTTCAGTAACCGTCGACTGCGACGACAGCGTCGGCAAAGGCCTGCGGGGCCTCCTGCGGCAGATTATGCCCGATCCCACCGTCGATGGTTCGGTGCGCATACTTGCCTGCGAATTTCTTGGCATAGGAACTGGGATCCAGGTGTGGCGCGCCATTGGCATCACCTTCAAGGGTGATGGTAGGCACGGTGATGACCGGAAATTGCGCAAGCCGTTTTTCCAGATCGTCATGCTTGGGCTCGCCCTCGGCCAACCCGAGCCGCCAGCGGTAATTATGGATCACGATGCTCACGTGGTCGGGGTTGTCGAAGGACGCCGCGCTGCGATCGAATGTGGCGTCGCTGAACTTCCACTTCGGCGACGCGAGCTGCCAAATGAGCTTTGCGAAGTCGTGCCGGTACGTGTCGTAGCCGGCGCGGCCGCGTTCGGTCGCAAAATAGAATTGATACCACCATTGGAGCTCAGCATTCGGCGGCAACGGGGTCTTGCCGGCCGCTTGGCTGCCGATCAGATACCCACTCACGGAGACTGTGGCCTTGCAGCGCTCCGGCCAGAGCGCCGCCAGGATGTTGGCGTTGCGTGCTCCCCAATCAAAGCCCGCGATGATCGCCTTCTCGATCTTGAGAGCGTCCATGAGGGCGATGGTATCGACAGCAAGGGCCGATGGTTGGCCATTCCGGAATGTTTCGCTCGAAAGAAAGCGCGTCGTGCCATGGCCGCGCAGATGGGGGACGATCACCCGGTAGCCCTTCGCCGCCAGCATCGGGGCGACCGCTTCGAAGCTGTGGATGTCGTATGGCCAGCCATGCAGTAGCAGGACCGCCGGCGCGTCGGCGCGGCCCGCTTCCACATACCCGACGTTCAGGACGCCGGCATCGATCTGCTTCACGGGCCCGAAGGAACCGCGCGGTTCAGGTATGCCGAGCTTCGCGGCGACGATGGTCATGAGTGTCGTACCCAGGAATTCGCGACGGTCTTGGTTCATGTGAAATCATCCGAACGTGAACGCGAACGCCTCCACCCCGGGATCGAGAAACGCGATCTCGAATTGGCGATCCGCTATCGGCCGCGACTGGCGGATCAGCTGATACAGGCGCTGCTGAGTCACCGCGCCCTGGCCCTGCTCGTCGACGTCGATACCGTGCGCGCTACCCGGCGCCTGGCCGTCGATGCGCACGCGGTATCGCACCGACGTCCCTTTCGCCGCCGGTCCCAGGACCATATGGAGATCGCGGGCGTGAAAGCGTGAGACGATGCGACCGTTGGCCTTGTTGAGCGTGACGGCGTGCCTGCCGATTGTCCAGGCGCCGGCAACCGACCATTCGTTCAAACCCAGCTTCGCCGCGTCGCGGTTGGCGACGAAGCCCTCGGTGCGCTCGGAGCCGAGGTAGTTCTCCGGGGAGCGCAGGTTGTCCCAGTCGGCGGCTACTTCGAGACCGCGGGCGTCGGGCGTCACCCTGTCACGCCCGATGCCGCCCATGCCGGCTTCCGTGAGCAACTTCTGAATCATCGCCTCGGCCTCGTCGTAGTCGCCCTCTCCGAACTGGTGATGCCGGATCGCGCCCTTGGCATCGATGAAGTAGAGCGCGGGCCAGTACTGGTTATCGAACCCGTTCCAAATCGCGTAGTCGTTGTCGACCGCGACCGGGTAGTCCACGCGCATCTCTTTCACTGCGCGACGCACGTTCTCGATGTCGTGCTCAAAGCCGTACTCCGGCGTGTGCACACCGATCATGACCAGACCACGACTCTGATATTTCTCCGCCCACGCGCGCACGTACGGGAGTGTCCGCAGCCAGTTGATGCAGGTGTAGGTGCAGAAGTCGATGAGGACGACCTTCCCTCGCAGCCCGGCCGCCGTCAACGGCGGCGAGTTGAGCCATTCGGTCGCCTTGCCGAGCGAGGTCAGCTCTCCCTCCATGTGCGGCATCAGTCCTTTCGTGGAACCGAGCATGTCGAGCTGGGTGGCGGCCAGGGCCGTGGCCGCAGTGCCCAGGAAGCGGCGGCGACTCTGGTTCATTGCCCTCCCGCGGCCTGCTCGATCACTCGCGCCACGACCGCTGGATGCGAGAGGAACGCCACATGGCTGGCCTTGACCTCCGTCGTGTGCGACTTGGCACGCTTCGCATAGAAGCGCTCGAGATCGGGATTGATGGCGCGATCATCCTGTGACACCAGGTACCAGGACGGAATGGTCTTCCAGGTCGCCCGATCGACCGACGCAGCGAAGACGCTGCCGATGATCGGCTTTTGTGTCGCCGCCGCGATCCGTGTTTCACGCAGCGGCAGGTCGGCGGCAAAGACGTCGTGGAACTTCGCGGTATCGACATACAGAAAACCCGCGGCGTCGGGCTTGAGCGCCGCGCCGAGCGGGGCCGGATACTTGTCGCCGAACGCGCCGATTGGCTCGCCCGAGTCAGGCGCGAACGCCGCTATGAAGACGAGCGCCTTCACGTTGGGGCTGCCGGCGGCGGCCTGGGTGATCACCGCCCCGCCATACGAATGCCCGACCAGCACGACGGGACCCGGCTGCGCGGCGACGACGCGTTTCGTCGTCTCGACATCGGTAGCCAGCGACGTGAGCGGGTTCTGCACCGCGATCACGTTATAGCCGTCGCGCTGGAGGATCGCGATGACCTTCGACCAGCCCGAGGCGTCCGCGAAAGCGCCGTGGACGAGCACGATCGTCGGCTTGGCACGGCCCGCGGGTGCCGCCTGGGCAGCGACGTTCCTGCCCAGGCTCGCGACGATCAGCGCGGTAAAGAAGATCCTGGTTGTGCTTGGCATTTACGCGCTCCTGAGAGATTTGAACCCGGCGCGCAGCTCGGTCACGAACGTCTCCGTCTGCTCCCACGCTGCGAAGTGTGTGCCCTTGGGAAAGCGGCCGTACCTCAGCAGCTTGGGATACGCGCGCTCGGCCCAACTCTGCGGGGCTTGATAGATCTCGTCCGCAAACGCCATCACCGCAACGGGAAGCTGAACGCCGCGGGCGTCGAAGAAGCCGCCCTTGCCCCCCAGCTGCCGTGTGCTGTAATAGAGGCGCGCCGAGGAGACCGCCGTGTTCGTCAACCAGTAGAGGGTGATGTTGTCGAGGATATCATCCCGCGACAGGCCCTCCTTCACCCCGTCAAAGACGCGCACGATGAGCTCCTCGCTGCGCGCGTCGTGGTCGATCATCCAGGCCGCCAGACCGACGGGGGAATCGGCGAGCGCGTACAGCGTCTGGGGCCGGAGACCCATCTCGATAGCGTAGCCGAGCCCCTTCTTATAGAAGAAGTCGAGCTGGTCCCAGGCGCGCCGTTCGTCGGCCGACAGCGTAGCCGGTGGCGCCTCGCCACGGGCCATGGCCTGCGCGATCTCGGGCGGAACGGTAGCCGCCATGTTCGTGGAGATCCCGAGCAGCCCCGGCGGTTGCTGTAATGCCATCACCTCGGAGATCGAGTTGCCCCAGTCACCGCCCTGCGCGACATAGCGAGTGTAGCCGAGGCGCCGCATCAGCTCCGCCCACGCGCGCGCGATGCTGACGGGGTGCCAGTCCGGGGCGGTCGGCTTGCCAGAGAACCCGTAGCCCGGCAGCGACGGAATCACCACATGGAACGCGTCCGCGGCCGTTCCGCCAAATGCAGTCGGGTTCGTGAGCGGCTCGATGATCTTCAGCTGCTCGATGATCGAGCCGGGCCAGCCGTGCGTGACGATGACCGGCAACGCGTTCGGGTGTTTCGATTTCACGTGGATGAAGTGAATGTCGAGCCCGTTGATCTCGGTAGTGAACTGCGGCAGCGCGCTTAGTTTCGCCTCGCACTTCTTCCAGTCGTATTCAGTTCCCCAGTACCGCGCCAGGTTCTGCATGGTG
>DATMZX010000066.1:0-19939 GCA_035573235.1 Gemmatimonadales bacterium | reverse complement strand
CGGCTGGGTCGATATCCTCCGTTAGCTGAACGGAGAAGTCGGTCGGGGCGGGGGACCGAAGTTTGGTCCCCCGTTTCGTCTCCACCATGACGGGATTATCGTTCGCAGCACATGCCGAGCGCCGAAGACGTCAAATCCTGGTACAACCAACACTACGCCGCGAAGGGACTCGAGAGCATGCGTCCCGCCGCGGCGTATCCCGTTTTTCTCGACCTGCTCGGCGCCACTCCGGGCACGCGACTGCTCGACGTCAGCTGCGGTACCGGATCGCTGCTCGCGGCCGCGCAGGCGCGCCGCGTCGACGCGGTGGGGATCGATCTTTCCGATGAAGCGGTCAAGCTCGCCAAACGCGCGGCGCCGGGCGCCGAAGTCACGGTCGGAGCAGGGGAGTCGCTCCCTTACCGCAGCGCGTCATTCGATTTCGTGAGCTGCCTCGGCTCGCTCGAGCATTTCCTCGACATGGGCCAAGGGCTCGAGGAGATGAAACGCGTCGCCAAGCCGAGCGGGCGGTTCTGCATCATGGTGCCCAATCAGGATTTCATCGGCTGGAAGGTGATGGGGCACCAGGGCACCGCGCAGCAGGACATCAACGAGCATCTCTTGCCGCTCGCCGCATGGCGCCGGCTGTTCGCGCAGCACGGCCTGAGCGTGCGGAAGGTGGTGCCGGACCGCTGGCACGCCGTGCGCTGGCGTTCCGCGGGCGCGGGCGGGGCGGGCGGCGCGGGCGGCGCGAAACGACTGATTACCGGGCCGGTGCTCGAGGCGGCGTGGCGCCTGATTCCGCTGCGCTGGCAGTATCAGTTCGTGTTTGTGCTCGAGCGCGATACACCGCATCCCACTTCGCCATGATCTCCGTCCAGCCGAACGCGCTGCGCACCCGCTGCTCGCCCGCCGCGCCGAGTCGCTGCGCGAGCGCTGCATCACGCGAGAGCCGCTCGAGCGCCTGCGCCAACGCCGCCGAGTCTCCCGGCGGCACCAGCAAGCCACTCTGGTTGTGCTCCACGATGTCGGTGATCCCGCCGATGTCGCTCGCCACCACCGGCACGCCGTAGCTCATCGCCTCGAGCAGCACGACGCCGAGTCCTTCGGTGTCGCCGCGGGCATCGAGAATCGAAGGCAACACCAGCGCGTCCGACGCCGCATAGGTCGCGCGGAGCTCGTCATCCGACACGCGTCCTCGAAAGTCCACCCTGCTCCCCAGTCCCAAGTCCCTGGTCCCCGCCTCTAACGCCTGGCGCTCCGGGCCGTCGCCGATGACGACGAGGCGCGCGTCAGGCATCCGCGCGATCGCCTCGATGAGATGCTTCACGCCCTTTCGCTCCACCAGACGTCCTACAAACAGGACCTGAAACCCGCCGGCGCGCGGCAGCCGCGCTTGTGACGTGCCTGCGGCGAAGGGGAGCGTATAGGGAATCACCTCCACCGGAACCTGTGCGAACCGCGCGATCTCGCGCGCGGTGTAGGATGAAATCGCCACGATCGTATCGGAGATCTTCAGCGCCCAGCGGACGAACCAGCGCAGCCAGGGCAGGGAGCTCTGCACCCAGCGCAGCTCCACGCCGTACCAGGTCGTGACCAGCCGCGGCCGCTCTTTACTCGCGCGCTTCGCCATCCAGCCGAACAGCGCGTGAGGGACCGGCCAATGCACGTGAATGACGTCGTACTGCCGGCGACGGACCAAGCGGCGAATGCCGATCAGCCCACCGACGACATAGAACAGGGGCAGGATCTTGTAGAGCAACGAGCGGCGCATCCGGTCGGGCGTCGCCTCGTCGTGCGTGAGATCCTCCCGCCCGGCAAAGAAATAGCGGAAGCGGTGAACCGGGATACCGTCGAACGACTCGTTGCCGCCGCCTTTGTACGCCGAGGTGAACACCTCCACGTCGTGGCCCTCGGCCTGAAGGCGCTTGAGCAACGCCACGAGCCAGGGCACGATGACGTCGTCGCGCGTGCGCGGAAAGGCCGTCAGGACGTGGAGAATTCGCATCGGAAGTGCTGGTACTATACCGCTTTCCGCACTCCCGCGGGCAGTGGTATTATTCGCGACCCAAAACCTATGAATTATCGTGGCAGCTGGTGGATGCGCGCGCTACAGGCGGTCGTGCTGGTTGGCGCCGCATACTACCTCTATCACCAGATTGCCCCGCACTGGGCCGAGATCCGCGGCCGGCAGTTTGCGTGGCATCCGGGGGCGCTCGCGCTCGGGTCGGTCATCGTCGTGCTCACTCTGGCGGTGCTGGTCGGCGCCTGGATCACGAGCCTGCGCTGGTGCGCCGCGCAAATCACGGCGCTCGACGCGGCCAAGGTGTGGTTCACGTCGAACCTGGCGCGCTTTCTTCCCGGAGGCGTGTGGCAGTTCGCGAGCCTCGCCGTGATGTCGTCACGTTACGGGGTGAGCGCGACCGTGGCCACCGCGACCGTGCTGCTCGAGCAAGTCGTCCTGCTGCTGACCGGCCTCGCGGTCGTCGGCGTGCTGACGCCGGCGGTTCTGCATTCGGGCTGGTGGCAGGGCGCCCTCATCGCCGGCCTCGTGCTGGGCGCGTTGATGTTGGCGCTGCCGGGCGGCCGCCTCGGACGCTGGCTCGCCAACCACATTCCCGGGTTGAGCCTCGTCTGGTCGCAGCTCCGCCCGCAGCAGCTGATCCTTTTCTTCTTTATTCTGATCGTCCCCTGGTTCATGTACGGCACGGCGTTTCGATTTCTCGCGATCGGGCTGCTCGGGGGCGGCGTCACTGCATCGTGGGGGTTCTATATCGCGGCGTTTACGGGCAGCTACCTCGCCGGCGTGATCGCCGTATTCGCGCCGGCGGGACTGTTCGTGCGCGAAGCCGCGTTGATTGGCGTGCTGACTCCGGTCCTCGGGGGAGGGGATGCCGTGATTCTCGCGATCGCATCGCGCATTTGGCTTACCGCGCTCGAGATTGTTTCCGGAATCATCGTGCTGGCGCTGCCCAGTCACCCTAAAGTGATCTCATGACATCCTCCCGAATCCCCGGTCCGCCGTCAACAATCGCGGAGTTCACTCCCGCGCGGCCGCATCTGTTGGCGATCGCGATGCTCTCGGTGTTCGTGATCATCCTGTCGTTCCCGATGCTGACGGGGCAGTGGCTCGCATCGCCGCATGGGGATCAGTACGCCAGCGCGTACGCCTTCTATCAGTGGGAAGCGACCGAGTGGCGAGCGACCGGCTCGTTGCCCCTGTGGAATCCGATGATCATGGGCGGGTTGCCGTTCATCGCGGTCGTCACGCACGGCGAGACGCTGTATCCGACGGCGCTGCTCCGTTACGTCATGCCGGTCCACGTCGTGATGAACCTGGCGTTTTTCATCCACTACATCCTGGCCGGCTATTTCATGTTCCTGTTCCTGCGCCGCTACGCGGCGTCGTGGACGGGTGCGGTCACCGGCGCGCTCGCGTATCAGCTGACGGGCATCATGGTCTCGTACGTGCAACCGGGACATCCAGGCAAGCTGTTCGTCTCCACATTGCTGCCGCTGACGTTCCTCGCGCTCGTCGCCGCGCTGCGCGATCGACGCTGGTGGGGCTATGCATTGCTTGCCTTGTCCGTGGGGCTGTGCCTCTTGAGCCCGCACGTGCAAGCGACCTACTACCTGCTCGTCGCCGCGGCGCTGTTTTCGATCTATCTCACGTTCGGCGAGCCAAGCGCCGAGCCGCTGGGACCGCGCGTCAGGCGTCTCGCGCTCACGCTGGGTGCGGTGATCGTGGGATTCGGGATCGGGATGCCCCAAATCCTTCCGTTTATCGAGTACATCCCGCACTCGCCCCGCGCAGGAGGCTACGCGGTCGGCTACTCGGGCGCGACGTCGTACGGAATTCCGTGGGACCACATCCCGGAGTTTTTCATCGGCGGATTCACCGGCGCGCCCGAGGGGTACTGGGGCTCGAATCCGCTCAAGCTCCACTCCGAGTATCTCGGACTGCCGGTCATCGCGCTCGCGCTGCTGGGATTCGGCGACCGGCGCCGCCGGCTTGTCTGGTGGCTGGGCGGGATCGGCCTGCTGTTCCTCCTGATCGCGCTCGGCGGGGCGACGCCGTTCTACCATCTGTGGTGGGCCGTGATGCCGATGGTGAAAAAGACGCGCGCGCCGGGGATGGTGTTCTTCGTCGTGGCGTTCATCGTATCCACCTTCGCCGCGTTCGGTGTGACGCGCCTCGAGCGTGAGGGAACGGCGCACACGCGGGCCGTCCGCAACTGGCTCATCGCTGCCGGAGCGATTGCGTTGCTCGGTCTGGTCGGAGTGTTCGGCAAGCTCGCGGTCGGACTCGCGCCAGCGGAGCGCGTTGCCCAGGCCATCGCGCACGGCAACGCGATTCGAATCTCGGCGTTCATCGGTGCGGTCCTGTTTGCCGGCATCGCCGCGCTGGTGTGGGGCAGGCTGAGGGGCCGCGTGCCCGCGTTCGCGTTCGCGCTGGGCCTGCCGCTGCTCGTCGGCGCCGATCTGTGGCGCGACGGGCAGCATTTCTGGACCTACTCGCCGCCGCCGCAGCAGGGCCTGTATCGCAGCGACGCTGTAATCGCGCGCATGCAGCAGGCGCCCAAACCGCTGCGCGTTCTGAACATCAATGCGTATCCGCTGAACGTGCTCATGGCCCACGACATTCCCCAGGTCATGGGCTACCAGGGCAACGAGCTGCGCTATTACGACGAGCTGCTGGGCGGGCGCAATGAATGGCGCTATGTGCTCACCGCACCCCAGCTGTGGAATCTGCTCGCGGTCCGCTACGTCCTGATCTCCGACACAGCCGACATTCCCGGATATCACCGGTCGCTGGGGCCGGTCATGACCGCCGCGGGCACGCGGGCGTACCTGTACGAGGCCGATACCGTGCCGCCGTATGCCCGGGTCGTGCGAGGTGCCGTGAAACTCGACGAAACGATGATTCCACCCACACTGGCCGACCCGCGGTTGCCGGGATACGACCGCGTGGTGCTGTTTACGAATGATGCTCCGGTCACCCCATCGCCGATCGAGAAAACGCTGCCCGACCCGTCCAAATCCAAGGCGAACGTGACCGCCTGGGACGCTGGACGCATGACGATCGCGCTCGAGCCGCCTCCCGCCGAGTCCAGCTATGTGCTCGTTTCGGAGAACTGGTACGTCGACTGGCACGCCAGGGTGGATGGTCAAACCGCGCCCGTGCTGCGCGGCGACAACTCGCTGATCACGGTCCCCGTGGGGCCGGGCGCGCGCAGTATCGAGCTCAGCTATCACTCGCGCACATTCATGCGTGGCAAGGAGCTCGCGCTCCTCAGCATGCTCATCGTGCTCGCCGGGTTCATCGTGCCGCCGGTGATCGAGCGCCGGAGAGGGAAGACTCTTGGCTGAGCGGGCGCTCGTCGTGATCCCGACGTACAACGAGGCGATCAACCTCCCACAGATCGTCCCGATCGCGCTCGCGCAGGACCCGCGGCTCGACGTCCTCGTGGTGGATGACAATTCACCGGATGGGACGGGGAAGATCGCCGACGAGCTGGCGCGCGCCAATCCACGGATTCATACGATTCACCGCGAAGGAAAGCTCGGCCTGGGAACGGCTTACATTGTGGGCTTCAAGTGGGCTCTCGAGCGGCAGTACGACTTTGTGTTCGAGATGGACGCCGATTTCTCGCACGACCCGGCACACCTCAAGGAGTTTCTCAAGGCGATCGAGGATGCGGACGTCGTGCTGGGCTCCCGGTACCTCAACGGAAAGGTGACGGTCGTCAACTGGCCGATGGGCCGCTTGATGCTATCGTATCTGGCCAATATCTACGCCCGCATGTTCACGGGGCTCAGGATCTGGGACCTGACGGGTGGATTCAAGTGCTTTCGCAGACGAGTCCTCGAAACGATCGATCTCTCGCAGGTGGTGTCGAACGGTTACGCATTTCAAATCGAGATGAGCGTCCGCGCATGGCGAAAAGGGTTCAAGATCCGAGAGATTCCGATCGTCTTCGTCGACCGGACCCTCGGACAAAGCAAAATGAACAAGGCCATCGTCCGCGAGGCGGTGTGGAAGGTGCCGCGCCTGCGGCTCATGGCCTGGTTCGGCCGCATTTGATCGGCCTGCCGGTCTACAAAATGACGGGATCGGGCAACGATTTCGTCATGCTGGACGCCCGTGTGTCCACGCCGGGCGACTGGACCGCGGAGGACATGCAGGCGGTGTGCGCGCGGGGCACCGGAATCGGCGCCGACGGCGTGGTCTTCGTGGGCCCCGGATCCAGGCCCGGTGCGGCCCGCATGATCTACTTCAATGCCGATGGATCACACGCCGCCATGTGCGGCAACGCGGCGCTGTGCAGCACCACGCTCGCGGCGCGGCTCGGCGTGGCGCCTGGAACCGGGATGGATCTCGAGACCGACGCGGGGACCTACCAGAGCCGCACCAGCGAGCCTGGGCGGGCCGAACTGCACCTGGCACCGGTGGACGTACCCAAGGCCGTCCCAAGGCTCGAACTGGCTTCCGGAGAGCGTCAGGTGGCGTTGGGGCGCGTGGGCGTACCGCATCTCGTGGTGGTGGTCGATGACGTCGACCAGGTGGACCTCATGGGCCGCGGCCGGTCGCTCAGGTTCGATCCGGCGCTCGCACCGGAGGGCGCCAACATCAACTTCATCTCAGCAGACGGTCCTGGAGCGGCCGAGCGGCCGGTCTGGCGCATGCGGACCTATGAACGCGGGGTCGAGGGCGAAACGCTGGCGTGTGGGACGGGCGCCGTGACCGCGGGATGCGCCATCGCGGAATGGGGTCTGGGACAGCTGCCGGTGGATATCCAGAGCCGCAGCGGCCGGCTCCTGACGATCCGCGCGACGAAGGAATCGAGCGGCCGTTACGGGGATGTATGGCTTGTGGGCGAGGGGAGAATGGTGTTCAGAGGTGTGATTACGTGAGCCGTTTGTCCACATTCACACATCACTCAACTTAACATAACGTCTATTATACGAAGTTGACTGCTACGACGCTGCGCCCTTCGTGAGCTCACCCAGACGCACCTTCGCTTCGGTCACCATGCCCTCTTTCGGAAAGTCCTTGATGATCCGCTTGTAGGCCGCGATGGCTTTGGCCGTGTCTGCGGCGCTCGTCCAGGCTCTCCCGGCATCGGACAGCATCTGCGCCTTTTGGAAGTCCAGGCGGGCCGCTCCCGACCCGTTCTCGTAGGCCTCACCGGCTTCCCGGAAGTGGCCGGTATTCTCGTAGGCGGCCCCCAGCAGCCCATACGCCTGCGCCCGGAACGCCCGGCCGGCCTTGGGCGCATAATCCCGCAACACCTCGATTGCCTGCTGCGACTGGCCCTGGAGCATGCGCACGTTGGCCAGGAGCAGCTTTCCTTCCTCGGCCGCGTTGGTGCCCGAGTAGTTCTCCGTGATCCGCGCGAGCTCGCTGGCGGCGAGCGGCAGGTTTTGACTCTCGAACGCGAACCGGGCGCCCTGAAGGTCGCGGCTCGCGACTTCCTCGGATTTCCGGTTCGTGGAAAGCGTCCACAGAAACAGCCCGACGCCGACGACGATCGCGGCGCCGACCCAATACGTGAGCTGGCGGTGCGCGTTGAACCAGGCGATCAGGCGATCGCCGAGCTGTCGATTGTCAGTTCGAACGGGAGTGCTGCTGATGCCGGGAGCTGCTGTCTGTGTCGCCATGTCTTCGGAAATGTCCAATGGTTCAATGTTCAGTGATTCACAGTGCCCCTGGGGTGACTCGAACACCCGGCCAACGGTTTAGGAAACCGCTGCTCTATCCACCTGAGCTACAGGGGCAGATTGTTGGGGCCGTAAACGCGGAAATCTACGCGAGTTAGGCGTAGTGCAGCAAGGCCTCTACGTGGCGTCCCTGGAGCCGCTGGCGGCCTTTGAGAAAGTCGAGCTCGATCAGGAAGCTGAAGCCCACGACCGACGCTCCCGTGCCTCCCACAAGCTGCGCGGCGGCGTTGGCCGTGCCACCCGTGGCTAGGACATCGTCCACCACCAGCACACGATCGCCGCTCTGGACGGCGTCGTGATGCATTTCCAGGGCATCCGTGCCGTACTCGAGCGCGTATTCCACCCGCTGGGTGGCCGCCGGCAGCTTCCCCGGCTTTCGGATCGGCACCAGCCCTGCCCCGAGCTCGAGCGCGATCGGCACACCGAACAAAAAGCCGCGTGATTCGATCGACACGACGCGATTGATGCGCGCGCTCCGGTACGGCTCCGCCATCGCCGCGATCACAGCCTCGAGCAACTTCGGATCGAGCAGCAGCGGCGTGACGTCCTTGAATACAATCCCCGGTTTTGGGAAATCCTTCACGTCACGGATCACCCGGCGCGTCATTTCCATGATTTTGGAAATGTCCGGCGGTGTGGAGTTATCGGATCTCAAAGGACCTCGGTACGTCACGTTCTAGTGGAACTTGAAGTGGCGCGACGCTCTCGACGCGCGCGGCCGGCGGCCCGCGTTTCAGTCGCTGCTCCAGTGTCGCCAGCGCCTCGTCTGAGCCACGAGAAACTACTTCAACCGAGCCGTCCGGAAGATTGCGTACGTAGCCGCTGAGCTCGAGTCGCTCGGCTTCGGACATCACAAACCACCTGAACCCGACGCCTTGAACCCGACCCCGGATAATCCAGCGTTTGAGGCTCAAACCGCCGAGGCGCGCTTGCGGCGCCGTCGCCACAGATAGAAACCGATCGTGCCCAGACTCAGCGGAATCAGCGCGACCAGCGCCCATGTGACGTAGCGATGGATCTCTTCGCTCCGGAGTGACGCCTCGTGCTGACCCAGGAAGTAGCCGATGTAGGTGAGAATGGCGCACCACACGCCGGCGCCCACCGCGGTGTACAGGATGAACTTCGGCAGCGGCATCTTATGCAGCCCCGCCGGGATCGAGATCAGGTGCCGGATGACGGGAAACAGTCGTCCGATCAGTGTGCTGATCTCGCCGTGCTGGGCGAAGAAGCGCTCCGAGCGCTCGAGATTCTTTTCGCTCAACAGGATGTATCTGCCGTAGCGCTGGATCAGCGGGCGTCCGATCAGCTGGGCCCCGTAGTAGTTCGCGAGCGCGCCGAGGATGCTTCCCAGGATGCCGCACAGCAGCGCGACGGCGAAGTTCATCTCCCCCTTCGCGGCCCAGTACCCTGCCGGCGTCATCACCAGCTCGCTCGGCACAGGCAGGATCGACGATTCCATCGTCATCAGCGCGATGATCCCCGGATAGCCGAGATCGAGGCAGACTTTGAGAATCCAGTCGATGAAGTGACTAACCATCGAAGCCGTGCTCACCGACCAGGGGGACGAATCGGGCGTCGCCGATCGGCGTCATCTGCACGCCGCCAGCGGTGCGCCGTACGACGGTCAGCTTCTGCGCGCCGCGGGCGCCGAGCGGAATGATCATGCGACCACGCGGCGAAAGCTGCTCGACGAGCGGCGGCGGGATCTCCGGACCGCCGGCGGCGACGAGAATCGCGTCGTACGGCGCGTAGGCGCTCCAGCCCAGCGTCCCATCGCCCACGAGCATCGAGACGATGAGGCCCGCCGAGCGGAGTGCGGCCTGCGCCGATTTCGCGAGCGCCGGCACACGCTCGATCGTGAACACCGGCCCCGCGAGCGCGGCGAGCAGCGCCGTCTGATAGCCCGAGCCGGTCCCGATCTCGAGCACTTTCTCGTCCCCCTTGAGGCCGAGCGTCTCGAGGTAGCGGGCCTGCGTGTACGGCTGCGAGATGGTCTGTCCATTGCCGATCGGCAGCGCGGCGTCTTCGTACGCGCGGTGGCGCACGGCCTCGGGGACAAAGAGATGCCGCGGCGTGATCGAGAACGCCTTGAGCACGGCGATATCGCGAATCCCCTGCGCGCGCAGCTGCTCCACCAGGCGAGCGCGATACCCGCCGTAGGTGTCGCGACTAGCGGTCACCGAGATTCCACTTGCTGACGACTTCGAGGAGCTTGTAGTTCGTCATGTCGACATGCAGCGGCGTGACGGAGATGTAGCCGTCCTTCACGGCCTGAAAGTCCGAGTCCGCACCGCCCGACCACGTCACGCGGCCGCCGCCGATCCAGTGCACCTCGCGGCCCCACGGATCTTTCATCGTCGCGATTTCTTCGTGGAAGACGCGGCTGCCGAGATTCGTGACTTTCACGCCTTTGACCTGATCGCCCGGAATCGGCGGCAGGTTGATGTTGAGCAGCGTCTCTCCCGGAAAGTTCTCGACCTGCACGATGCGTTTGACCAGTCGCTCGAGCCCCTTGCGATGGCTCTCGAGATGCTCGAGGTCGAAGCTCCCATAGGAGATCGCGACGCTCGGCACGCCGGCGGCGAGGCCTTCCATGGCGGCCGAGACCGTACCCGAGTACAGCACGTCCTCGCCCATGTTCGGGCCGTGGTTGACGCCGGAGAACACCCAGTTGGGACCATCCGGCATCAGGGCGCCCAGGGCGAGCAGCACGCAGTCGGTCGGCGTGCCGTCCACCTGGAACGCGCCATCGGAGCGGCGGTGCGCCCGGAGTGGCCGGTGCAATGTCAGCGAATGCGACGTCCCGCTCTGCTCGCGATCCGGCGCTACCACAGTGACTTGCCCTACGGTCGCGCACACGTCGGCCAGCAGCGAGATGCCCGGCGCGAGCACGCCATCGTCGTTGGAAACCAGGATCCTCAAGCCGTCTTGTTTGTCAGTCACGAAGCCCCAATTGCTGCGCGAACGCGCGGACCATGCGCCAGGTGTCCCCGAAATAGCGAAAGTGGCTCGGGCCGCCGTAGATCGTCGGCACTTCCACCGACGTCACACGATAACCAGCCCGCAAAGCCTCGAGCAGAAAGTTCGCCTCGAATTCGTAACGATCCCCGGCAGGCTGGACCCGCTCGGCCAGGGCCCGGGTGAACGCCCGGAAGCCGGTCTGGGCGTCCCTGATCGCCTGGCGGCCAATCCGCGACGCGACGCTGGCCGACAGCCAATTGGTGAGCCGCCGCGACACCGGCATGGCCCCGTTGCGCGCGCGTGCCCCCAGGACCAGATCCGCCGCTCCGGCTGCGATGGGCTGCAAGAGCCGCGGGATCTCGGCCGCAGGATGCTGGCCGTCGGCATCGATGGTGACGATGACCTCCGCGCCATCGGCGCGGGCTCGGGCGAGCCCGGTACGCAGCGCCGCGCCCTTGCCGCGATTCCGTGGGTGCGTCAGAACGATGGCCCCAGCCCCGAGTCCCTGATCCCCAGTCCCGTCCGTCGAGCCATCGTCCACCACAATCACACGCGCATCCGGGAGGGAAACCTGCGAGAGCACCGCTCCAAGCGTCGCCGCGGCCTGATAGGCGGGAATGACGACCGCAACCCGCAACTCAGCTCCCCTCGAGGATGCCGAGCAGCGACTTGAGCTGAGCGCGGAGCTCCTTGACCGTTTCGGTGGCGAGCGCGCGCCGGGCCTCGGGCTTGAGCTCCCCCGAGCGCCGGTACTGCTCGATCTTCTGCCGCGCCCCTTCGATCGTGTACTTCTCCGTGTACAGCAGGTGTTTCACGAGCATGATCAGCTCGATCTCGCGCCGCTGGTACACGCGATTGCCCGAGCGATTCTTGGCGGGATTGAGAAACCGGAACTGGCTCTCCCAATAGCGCAGCACGTGGGGCTTCAGGTCGGTGAGCTGGCAGACCTCACCGATCGAGAAGAACTCCTGGATCGGGGCCGGGACGGGAGCGCTCACCGCGTCTCCGCTTTCAGCTCGCGCTCCATCAGGTCGGCGATCGCCTGGCGAGGCGGTTTCTTGTGGAACAGGATGTTCGACACCTCGCGCGCGATCGGCAGCTCGACGCCGTGACGCTCGCCGAGCGCCACCGCGGTGCGCGTGGTGTTGACGCCTTCGACGACGGCGGCCTTCCCTGCGAGCGCCTGCTCGAGCGTCTGTCCCTGCCCCAGCGCGACGCCGAGCGTGCGGTTGCGCGACAGCGCGCCGGTCGCGGTGAGAATCAGGTCGCCCATCCCGGCGAGGCCGGCGAAGGTCATCGGCTGCGCGCCGAGCGCCACGCCGAGCCGGGTGATTTCGGCGAGCCCGCGCGTGATCAATGCGGCGCGCGTGTTGAACCCGAGGCCGAGGCCTTCGAGAATGCCCGCCGCCAGCGCGATCACGTTCTTCAACGCGCCGGCCAGCTCGACACCGATGACATCGGTGTGCGAGTACACGCGGAAATAATTCGTGGAAAAGAGCCGTTGCGTGCGGCGGGCGACATCGTCGACGGTCGAGGCCGCCACCACGGCCGTCGGCTGGCGCTGAAACACTTCCCAGGCGAACGACGGGCCGGAGAGCACGGCGATCGGCGTCGCGGTCGCCATTACCTCCAGGAGCACGCTGGAGGGCCGCTCGAGCCGATCGGGATCGAGCCCCTTGGACGCGCTCACGACGAGCGGGCGCGCCTCGCGCAGCGCCGCGGCCGCCTCGGTCATCACCCCGCGCACGGCATGCGACGGCGCGGCCGACACGATCGCGTCTACCCCGCGCAGAGACGCGCCCAGGTCGGCCTCCGCGCGCAACGTCGGCGCGAGCTCGGCGCCGGGCAGAAACATGTCGTTGCGATGACGCTGGTTCACGCTCGCGATCACTTCCGCCTCGCGGGCCCACAGCGTGACCTGCTCGCCTTTGCGGGCGAGTAGATCCGCCAGTGCGGTGCCCCAGGCGCCGCCGCCGACGACGGTGACCTTCATTGGTCGGACGGTCTGGTGCGGAAACGATTCTCCGTGCCCGCAATCAACCGGCCCACATTCCGACGGTGAGCAAAAATGATCAGGGCGACCAGCGCCACACTCGCCCAGAACACCACTGGAACGCCCGGCTGAAACAGCGCGACCCAGAGCGGCACGGTCAGCACCGCGATGATCGAGCTGAGTGAGACGTATCCGGTGAGCCACAGGCACAGACCCCACACCGGAATGGCGATCAGCACGGCGATCGGCGCGAGCGCGAGAAACATCCCGGCGGCCGTCGCCACGCCCTTCCCGCCCTTGAACCGCACGTAGGGCGAGAACATGTGACCGAGCACGGCCGCGGCCCCGCACACGACCGCCAGCCACGCGGGATGCGCGAACAGCAGCACCGGCACCGCGCCTTTGGCGATGTCGATCAGGGCGACGGGGATGGCGTATTTCCAGCCGAGCAGGCGGTACACGTTGGTGGCGCCGAGGTTCTTCGAGCCGTGCTCGCGGAGGTCGATCCCCCGGCCGAGCTTGCCGGCGACGTAGCTGGTCGGCGTGGCGCCGAGCACGTAGGAGAACAGAATCGCGAGAACGGGGGGCGCGTTCAGCGACGGCCTCGCTTGCGGCGAAACTTGATCGTGAGCGGCGCGCCCGTGAACTCCCACGCTTCACGGAAGCCGTTGTGCAGGTAGCGCGTGTAGGACTCGGGGATCGCCTCGGGCCGGTTCGCGATCACGGCGAAGCGCGGCGGCGCGGTGCCGACCTGCGTCGCATAGAACAGGCGCACCGACTCGCCCACGGGCTGCGGCGGCTGCTGCCGCGCGAGCAGCTCTTCGAGCACCCGATTCACTTCGGCCGTCGGGACGCGCTTCTTGCGCTCCTCCGCCACGGTGACGATCGCGTCGAGCAGGCGCGGAACGCGCTGGCCTGTCTTGGCGGAGACGTAATAGAACGGGATGAACTCGAGAAACGTCGCGCGCTCCTTGATCGCGCGCTCGCCTTCGATCGCCGTGTTGGTCTCCTTTTCTTCGATCAGGTCCCACTTGTTCACCGCAATGATCACCGCCGCGCCGCGCTCCCACGCTTCATTCGCGATCTTGAGATCCTGGACGGCCATCCCTTCCTTCGCGTCCACCACGAGCAGGCACACCTCGGCACGCTCCATCGCGCGCGACGTGCGCAGCGTCGAGTAGAACTCCAGGTCTTCATTCACCTTGCTGCGCTTGCGCAGGCCGGCCGTGTCGATGAACACGAGCGTCTTGCCCTGGTACTCGAACGGCGTATCGATCGAGTCGCGCGTGGTGCCCGGCTCAGCGGCGACGATCAGCCGGTCCTGGCCGAGCAGCTTGTTCACGATGCTCGACTTGCCGACGTTGGGCCGGCCCACGACCGCAACGTGAATCTGCTCCCCTTCCCCGCTCTCGGACTCGCGGACCGCCGGCAGCATCGTGACGAGCTTGTCGAGCAGATCGCCGCTGCTCTTTCCGACCGCCGCCGACACCGGAAACGGATCGCCCAAGCCGAGCTCGTAGAACGACAGCTGGCGCGTCTCGTCGGGCAGGTTGTCCGCTTTGTTCACCACGAGCAGCACGGGCCGCTTCGCCGTGCGCAGATACTGCGCGATCTCGAGGTCCATCGGATGGATGCCCGACTCGATGTCCACCACGAACAGCAGCACATCGGAGTCGGCGATCGCCTGCTCCACCTGTGAGCGGATCGCGCGATTCATCGGATCGGTCGAGCCCACCACGAGGCCACCCGTGTCCACGAGCCAGAACCGGCGCCCATTCCACTCGGCGGGCGCGAAGTGGCGATCGCGCGTCACGCCCGGCTGCGCGTCCACGATCGCCTGGCGCCGTCCGATGATCCGGTTGAACAGCGTCGACTTGCCGACGTTGGGCCGGCCGATGATGGCTACAGTCGGGACCGTCATCGGACGGCCTGGCCGGACGGCCGGACGGTCGGGTCCGTCAAGCTGTCGACAAAGTCATAGGACAGCCTGATAGGCATCGGCAGATTCGAAGCCAAATCGTGGGCTTCCAAATCATCCATGAACAGCAAGTCGTCATTGACAGACTCGGCGGGCAGCAGCGCGAGATCGAGGTCGCGCCGGTCCTCGAGGGCCGCCAGGATGGCCTTGCCCGGCAGCAGTCCGGCCGTCGTAACCGCAGGTCCAAACAAGGTGTTCTCCAGGGCCAGGATCTCGAAATGAGCCCCGGTGATCTGCGTCAAATCGGCGACGACCTGTGGCATCAGCGGCCCCATGGCCATTCCGGTGACCACGCCGATCCGCTTCCCAGCCCAACCCGTCCCTCTTCCCCCTTCCCCCATCCCCGCCCTGATCCGCGTCTGCAGATAGCGGACCGACCCCACGCCATTCTCGCGCTGCTCGAAATCGCCGTACCACGCCGCGGGCGGCAGCGCGACATCGGCCATCAGATAGAGATCGTCCGCGCCATAGCACCACGGCTGGCCGCGATCGGCCACCGCGCGCGCCGCGAAATTGTCCACGACCGCGAGGGCCGCGCGACATTCCTCGCGCGTGGGCTGGCGCACCAGGGTGTGCTTGCTGAACTCGGTCAGCGCGACGGGGACCACCGAGACCGAAAGCACCGCATCGCCGAGCCCGTACAAGTCGGTCAGCGTCCGCACCAGCTGTGCCCCGTCGTTCACACCTGGCACCATGACCACCTGGGTGTGGAACGAGATCCCGCGCTCCGCGAACCAGCGCAGCTGGGGGATGACGTCGGGCGCTTCGGGATTGCGCAGCAGCCAGCGCCGCACGACCGGGTCCGTGGCGTGCACCGACACGTACATGGGAGACAGGCGGTATTCGACGATCCGCTCGAGGTCCCACGGCTTGAGGTTGGTCAGGGTGGCGAAGTTGCCGTAGCGGAACGACAACCGGTAATCGTCGTCCCGGATGTAGAGCGCCTGGCGCAGGCCCTGGGGATTGCCGTCCACGAAGCAGAAATCGCAGTGGTTGGCACAGCGGCGGATCCGCGGGGCCTCCAGCGTGACGCCCATCGGCATCCCTTCCGGACGCTCCACGTCGAATTCGATCTCCTGCCCTGATGGCAGGCGTGCCTGGAGCATGAACTGCTCATCGGCGGTCAAGAATTCCCAGTCGAGAAAGTCCTCGATGGTTTTGCCATTGACCGCGAGCAGCTCGGTGCCAGGTACCAGTTCGAGAGCGGCGCCCAACGAGTCGGGCGCCACCGCTTGCACGCGAATCACTACGGACCGCCTAGAGGTTCAAGGAGTTTCTGAAGCTAACGGCGCAACTTCAACGGTGAATATCGCTTAGGAGGGCCGGTAACGCCAGGCAATAATGGCAGTTCCGGGAACGCGGATCTCGATGTCATGTGAACCTTGAGGCGGGAGCGGAGCGATCTCAATGGCTTGTGTGACCTGGACATTCCCGTTCGCGTCGAGGAAGTCGAACGTGAGCCGCTGCACGGGCGCCGGCGTGCTGCCCGAGTTGGTGGCGGAGCCGCGAAGCGTATACCCGGACGAATCGGCGTCGAGGCTGCTGATCACGATCTCGACCGCCTGCCCTCCCGAGGCGAGGTCCTGGTATTTCTGGGCCGAGTCGCGGCGGCCTTTCAGGTCCCAGCCGGCCGCCACCAGGCGGAGCGTGGCGCGATTCAGGGGATCGATGCCTTTGAGTTTCTGGGCGACCGGGAGCAGCCGGGCCGAGTCCCGCAGCGCCAGATAGGCGTTACCGAGATCGACCAGCGCGTCGCGATTGTAGGGGCGCTTGGCGAGCCCCCGCTCGATCAGCGCGGCGCCGGCCGCCTGCGTGTTCCCGCGGATCGCTCCCCTGCCTGCATCGATCAGCAGATCGGGATCCGCGGTCTTGCTGTACATCGCATCGAACGCCGGGGTCGCGTCGGCTACCCGCCCGCTCTGGTAGTAGAGATTGGCGAGTCCCGCGACGGCGTCCGTGGCATCGGGATAGGCCTCGAGATAAGACCGGAATGAGCGGATCACCGGGTCGTACACGCCGGCCGCGGCGGTACTGTCAGCCGCAACGGCGCCGGCATGCGCGGCAAGCGCCGCCCGCTTATCGGTCACCGCCTTGGCCCGCGTGCTCGAGTCGCGCGCAAAGCTCTGTTGATCGGCGGGCGCGAGCCGCGCGCCGCGCGCCCTGCGCGACGCCGAGGACGCCTCGACGCGCGCCAGAATGCTCGAATCGACCGCGAGCGCGCGCTGCAGCGAATCGCGGCTGAATTTGGTGCGCTGCCAGCGCTGCGCGAGCGTGTCGCTCTGGAGCTGCCGCAGGTACAGCCGCGCCGAGGTTCCGAGCGCTTCTTTTTTTTGCTCGGCAAACGCCGTGTCGTTGCCTGCGGCCGCCGCGGCCTGGTTCAGCCAGGTGGCGGCGGAGTCGATCTGGTTCTCCCCTGCGTAGATCTGGCCGAGCGCGAGCGCCGCGCGCGGATGATTGGGACGCAGGCCCGCCGCCTGCCGCAGCAGCGTCTTCGCCGAGTCGAGCTTGTTGTCCTGCCACGTCCTGAGCCCGTTCTGCAGCACATCGCCCCAAACCTGCTCGCGGTAGCCGTCGATATCGGCCTGGCACTGCGGCGCGAGTGCCAGCGCCTTGCGGAACGCGCTGTCGGCGCCGGCGCCGTCTTTCATCTCCACGTAGTAGCGGCCGAAGTAGTACCAGACGGCGGGATTCTTCTCCTGCCCGTCGCCCGTGATCGAGCGCGTCAGGACGTCGCGCGCCGCCGCGAGCATGTTGTCACGGGTATTGGGCCGAGTGGCCGCGGACTGCAGATCGACGACGGCCGAGTTGACGCGGAAATGGCCGGGCTTGATGTCACAGGGCGGCTGCGGCGGCACCCATCCGCGTGCCTGCGCGGCAAGCGCGCCCGGGGCGAGCGCGAGGAGCCAGAGGAAGAATGTGCGCGACGGCATGGCGATTCCTGAAAGAGCGGGCGACGGGATTCGAACCCGTGACGTCCAGCTTGGGAAGCTGGCATTCTACCCCTGAATTACGCCCGCAAACTGGGCGGAATGTGCTCGCACATTCCGCCCCAGTCAATTACGACTGTTTCTTATAGCGCCAGGCGACGATACCGGCGCCCTTGGCCTGCACTTCGATGGGCGCGCTCTGCTCGGGTTGGATGGCCGGCACCTGCACGTTCTCCGCCGACACGACCGCGCCCTTGTTGTCGAGGAACTCGAACACGAGGCTCAGCGGTGGACTCGCCGACGGCCGCGGATTGGTGACCAGTCCCCGCAGCTCGCGTCCGGTGTCGGTCGAGTCGAACTGGCTGATCTGCACATCGGCCGTCAAGGTCGAATCGTGCAGCCGCAGATAGTACAGCGTCGAATCGACTTTACCGTTCGCCTGCTGCGCGAACGCCATCATCTTGATCGACTGCTTGTTCATCGGGTCGACGGCGATCAACCGGCGCGCCATCTGGAGCGCCGTCGCCGAATCGCGCATGCCCAGCGCGGTGTTGGCGCGGTGGATCAATGCCTCGCGGTAGAACGGATTCAGCTTGAGGCTGGCGTCGAGCGCCTGCGCCGACAGGGTATACGCTTCCTTGGAGCTATTGAAATACTCGGCGGCCATTCCTTTGGTCACCGAATCGCACCGCGCCCTGATCCGCGCGGCCGTCAGCGGCGGCCGCGTCGAGCGGGCGGTGTTGCGGCAATTGCCGCCGGCACCCGCAGTGTCCGGTTCTTCCGGCACGCTCTGCGAAATGGCGGCGCCGACGCGATACAGCGTGTAGTAGCCCATCGAATCGCCCTTGGCGACGACCTGCCGATAGATCGCGAACGCGCTGTCCTTCTTCCCGGTGTTCATGTACACCGTGCCCATGGACGCCAGCACTTCAGCGTCATTGGGATAGACCGACAGATATTCCTGATACGCCGCGCCGGCCTGAGTCCAGTGCTCCTGGCTCTGCTCGATCCGCGCGAGGTTATAGAGCGCGTCCTTGTAGTCCTGCGCGTACTTGGGATTCTTCTTGGCGACGTCGGCTGAGCGGCGGAAGTAGGTCACGGCCGAATCCGCCTGGCCGGCGTTGAAATACAGCGTCGCGAGATACTTCGTGCTCGTGGGCTCGTCGGGCAGCATCGCGCTGGCGCGCTTGAACGAGGCGATCGCGGAATCGCTGTTGTTCGCCTGCCATGCCGCGACGCCGGCGTTGAACACCGGCACCCACACGATGCGGCGCCAGCCCGAGATGTCGTCCTTGCAGGCGGGCTTCAGCTCTTCGGCCTTGGCAAACGCCGTGTCGAGACCAACCGCGTCGTTAGTCAGGACGTAATAGCGGGCCAGGTAGTACCACGCGGCGGGGTTTTTCTCCTGCCCGCCCGTAGTGAGCGCCTGATTCAAGACCCGCTGCGCATCGCGCAGATCCTTCTGCTTTTGATCGGGGTACCGCGCCTCGTGCGCGCTCTTGAGGTACAGCAGGCCGCTGTTCACGAGGAAATGACCCGGCTTCAGATCACATTTGGGCTCCGGCCATTTTCCCTGCGCGCTGAGCGGCGCCGCGAGGATCGACAACCCCACAACCAGATTCCGAACCGTACGCACGTTCACTCCTTGGCTTTCGCGATGAGAGCTGCGGCGTCGCGCTCGACGGCGCGCGCCACGTCGATCGGCGGCCGGCCCAATGCCTTTGCCGCCGCCAGGACATCATCGTATTCAGGTTTCACCCGTACCGTGCCGCCATCGAGCACCTTCACCCGCACAGCCACGCCATCGAGCCGCACCGTGAGCTGGTGCCGCGGCAGCGTCGCCCGCTCCGCAAACCAGCGGCGTACGCCGGCGGTCGTGCTGTGACGAAACAGCTCCGCCGTCACCGCGTCCGCCAGCGCCTCGGGCGCCATCACCTCGACCCGAAATCCGGACCGCCCCTTTTTCATCTGGACCGGCCAGGTCTGCACGTCGAGCGCGCCGGCACTCACCAGTGCCTGGCGCAACGGCTCGACATACTCGGGACTCATGTCGTCCACATCCGTCGCCAGCAGCACCACGCGTCCCGCTTCACTCGCCGATTCGGCAACCAGGATCCGCAGCGCGTTGGGATAATGCTTCGGATCGCGCTGGCCTGCGCCCCAGCCGCTTCCCGTCAAACGCCAACGCTCGGGCGGTGGACCGGCGGACAACACACGCAGCAACGCGGCACCGGTCGGCGTCGTCGCCTCGCCTTCAACAGGGCCGCCATTCGCGATCACCAGTCCCTCGAGCAGAATGGCGGTCGCGGGCGCCGGCACGGGCAGCCGCCCGTGCGCGGCCTCCACCCAACCCTGCCCCACGGCGATGGGCAGGTTGTG
>DATMZX010000065.1:0-12286 GCA_035573235.1 Gemmatimonadales bacterium | reverse complement strand
CTGCCGGCGATGTAGTTGAGCTTGCCGAACAACAGGGTCTCGCGAAATGGCGAGTCGAAGTAACCGTTCCGGGAAGCAAAATCGACGGTATCGAGCGCCGGAAAACCCGTGGGGGGAACAATGTCGACCTTGTTGGACCGTGTCTGATAGTTGCCTTCGTAGGACCCAAAGAAGAACAGCTTGTTTCGACTCAGCGGCCCGCCGGCGCTCAGTCCGATCAGCTGACGCGTGTAATCAGGCTCCAGGAATGTCGAAGGAGTCCCGTTGGCAATCGCGATGCTGTCAGCGATGTGCTTGTCATGCTCCTGCACGCTGTCGAGCGCGACGAGCCCCTTGTTCTGATAGGCGAAGAACGCATTGCCGGTCCATTCGTTCGTGCCGGACCTCGTCAGTGCCGTGAGAATCGCGCTCGACGATTTCTGGTACTCGGCCTTGTAATTCTGCGTGAGGACGCGGAACTCCTGAATGGCATTACGGGGGAAGGGGTTGCCGCGGCTCCGGTCCTGACCGACGACGCCGCCATGGATCAGATCGTTCTTGTAGCTCGCGCCGTCGATAAACACGTTGATTTGATCGGCCGACTGCGCCCCTGACGACAGGCGTCTCGCCGTGCCGTTGAGGCGATCGTTCTCGATCTGAGTCCCGGGAGCCAGTACGGCGAGATCGAGGAAGTTTCGGCTCGGGCTGGGAAGGTTATTGACCTGCTGCTGGGTAACGTTGGTTGCGACTTCTGACGTTCGCATCTCAATGACCGGTGTCGTCTCGACGGCCACCGCCTGCAGCTCGACCGCGCCGGCCTGCAATGTGAGGTCCAGAGTTATCGTCGCGCCGATTTGCACGGTGACCCGACGACGTTGCGGGTTGAATCCGATCTTCCGCACCGACACTTCGTACGTCGCGGGCGCGAGACCAGCCAATGTATACGACCCGTCAGTTCGGCTCGAGATGGAACGTTCCACGCCGGTCAGGGTGTCGCGCGCTTGAATCTGTGCGTCGACGACGGCTCCACCGTTCTCATCCTTAACGAAGCCTCGAATCGAGCCGGTGGTTGTTTGTGCGCTGAGGGAGAGAGGAAGGAGGAAGAGACTAAGACCAACGAACCAGAGAAAACGCTGACGACACATAGACAATCTCCGCGATTAGGATGAGTCAGTGTCGAAACTTGCCAACGCCATCCGGGGAAACGCTAGGCCCTTCACGCCGTCTCGTTTTGCGCCGTAATATTCCTTTCTTCCGTTCCCTGATACCGGAGACGCCAGGTTATGTTCGCCGCTCTTCTATTAATAAGCGCAGTAACCACGCAGAACCTCGATTCCCTGCTGACCCGCATGACCCTGGAAGAGAAGCTCGGCCAGCTCAACTTGCTCTCGGCCGACGGGCGGGCCTCGCCGCAGCAGATGCAAATGGTCCGGGCGGGGAAGCTGGGCGGGCTGTTCAACGTGATCGGGTCGGAGAACACGACCCCGGTCCAACGGATCGCCGTAACCGAATCGCGGCTCAAGATCCCGCTGCTGTTCGGGCTCGACGTGATCCACGGCTATCGCACCATCTTCCCGATTCCGCTGGGCGAAGCGAGCTCGTTCGATCCCGAAGTTGCTGAAGCGACTGCCCGTGCCGCGGGGCTCGAAGCCGCCGCCGCCGGGATCAACTGGACCTACGCGCCGATGGTGGACATCGCGCGCGATCCGCGCTGGGGACGAATCGCCGAGGGCTCGGGTGAGGATCCGTATCTCGGATCGCAGCTGGCCGGGGCGCGCGTGCGCGGATTCCAGCAGTCGATCTTTGCGACGGTCAAACACTTCGCGGGTTACGGCGCCGCGGAAGCGGGGCGCGAGTACAACGAGACCGAGATCTCACAGCGCACGATGCGCGAGATCTATCTGCCGCCGTTCAAGGCCGCGGTTGACGCCGGCGTCGCGAGTTTGATGTCGGCGTTCAATTCGATCTCGGGTGTGCCGGCATCCGGCAACGCGTGGCTCACCGACACTGTGCTGCGCCGCGAATGGGGATTCACGGGGTTCGTCGTGAGCGACTGGACGTCGGTCGCCGAGCTGATTCCGCACGGCGTCGCGGGATCCCTGGCCGAGGCGGGCCGGCGCGCGCTGACCGCGGGCGTCGACATGGACATGATGAGCAGCGCCTACGTCGACTCGCTGATTCCACTGGTGCGCGCCGGCACGATTCCGATGGCCGTCGTCGATACGGCCGTGATGCGGATCCTGCGCGCCAAGCAGCGGCTCGGCCTGTTCCGCGATCCCTATCGCGCGCGCACCGCGCCCGCGGCCGCGGAATTCCGCGCGCTCGCGCGGCGCGCCGCCCGCGAGTCGATCGTGCTGCTCAAGAACGAGCGCAACGTGCTGCCGCTCGATCCGAAGACCGCGACGATCGCCGTGATCGGCCCGCTCGCCGACAACAAAGCGGAGCCACTCGGCCCATGGCATACGCAGGGGCGGGCAGAGGACGTCGTCACGGTGTTGCAAGGTGTAAGGGGTCGGGTGCCGGGGGCGCAGATCGTCTATGCTCAGGGGTCGGGCATCGATGATACCGTCACGTCCGGGTTCGGCGCTGCAGTCGCCGCCGCGAAGCGGGCGAACGTCGCGGTGCTGGTGCTGGGCGAGCGTGGCGACATGAGCGGTGAGGCCGCGAGCCGCGCCGAGCTGGGATTGCCGGGCGTGCAGCAGCAGCTGCTCGAGCAGGTGGTCGCGACCGGCACACCCGTCGTGCTCGTGCTCATGAACGGGCGCCCGCTGATTCTCGAGTGGGCCGCCACGCACGTGCCCGCGATCGTCGAGACGTGGTTCCTCGGCGTCGAGGCGGGCAACGCGACGGCCGACGTGCTGTTCGGCGATTACAATCCCAGCGGCAAGCTGCCGGTGTCCTTCCCGCGCGGGCTCGGCCAAATCCCGGTGTACTACAATCATCGCAATACCGGCCGGCCGATGCAGCCGCAGAACAAGTTCTCGTCCAAGTATCTCGACATGCCGAACGAGCCGCGCTATCCGTTCGGATTCGGACTGTCATACACGACATTCGCGTATCGCGATCTCAAGCTCTCCACGGCGCGCGCGCGCGTGAGCGACACGGTGACGGCGACGGTGACGGTCGCGAACACCGGCACGCGCGAAGGCACGGAAGTCGTGCAGCTCTATGTGCGCGACGAAGTGGGCAGTGTGAGCCGGCCCGTGCGTGAGCTGAAGGCCTTCCAGCGCGTGACGCTCAAGCCCAGCGAATCGCGCGTAGTCACGCTGCGTGTCGCCGTGAAAGATCTGTGGTTCATCGGATTGGACATGAAGCCGGTCGTGGAGCCCGGAACGTTCCGGGTGTTCGTCGGGCCGAGCTCGGCCGAAGGGCAGGAGGCGACGTTCGAATGCATACCCTGATGCTGCTGGCCCTGCTGCAGGCCCCGCCGTCGGTGTGTTATGAGGTGTTCGTACGGTCGTTCTACGACTCGAACGGCGATGGCATCGGCGATTTACGCGGGTTGACGCAGAAGCTCGACTACATCAAGGGACTCGGCGCCGACTGTATCTGGCTGATGCCGGTTGCGGAATCGCCGAGTTATCACGGGTACGACGTCACGAACTATTACAAGGTCGAGCCGGATTACGGCACGAACGACGATTTCAAGGCGCTGATGGCGGCGGCGCACCAGCGCGGGATCAAAGTGCTGGTCGATCTCGTGTTGAATCACGCGTCGAGCGAGCATCCCTATTTCCAGGAAGCGTTGCGCGACACGCTGTCACCGCATCGCAACTGGTTCTTGTGGTCCAAGACCGGCGGCAACGGCTGGCACAAGTCGCCGGTGCGCGACGAGTACTACTATGGTCTGTTCTGGAGTGGGATGCCGGACCTGAACTTCGAGCATCCCGCGGTCATGAACGAGGCAAAGTACGTCGCGAAGTACTGGCTCGATTCGCTGGGCGTGGATGGGTTCCGGCTGGACGCGATCCGGCATCTCGTCGAGGTGGGCGACTCGAACGCCAATACGGGCGCCACGCACCGCGCGATCCGGGAGTGGGGGCAGTACGTGCGGATGATCGCGCCGAAGTCGTATACGATCGGCGAAGTGTGGGACAATACCGAGAACATTCTGACCTACTATCCCAATCAGCTCGACGCCTATTTCGCGTTCCCGATTTCCGAAGCGCTGATGGACGCGGTGCGGTCGGGGAAGGCGGGACCGCTGATCCCGACGGTGTTGCAATTCCAGGCGGCGCAGCCCGCGTGGCGCTGGGCGCCGTTCCAGCGCAATCACGATCAGACGCGCACGATGACGTTCCTGCAGAACGATGTCGCGGGGGCGAAGCTCGCCGCGACGATCCTGATGACGCTGCCGGGCGTGCCTTTCATCTATTATGGCGAGGAGATCGGCATGACCGGCGACAAGCCGGACGAACGGCTGCGCACGCCGATGCAGTGGACCACGACCAGCGCCGGGTTTACCAGCGGGAAGCCGTGGGAGGCGTCGCAGGCTGATACGCAGGCGGTCAACGTCGCCCGCGAGGATCGCGATCCGAATTCGCTGCTGAATCTGTACCGGCGGCTGGCGCGCGAGCGCCATGCGAATAGCGCGCTCGCCAACGGCCAGCTGATTCCCGTCGAGAGTGGAAACGAATCGGTCCTGACCTACATCCGCGCGGACAGTGCCCGCGCCGTGCTGGTGGTCGCGAATCTCGGCAAGACGGCGGCCCCGAACGTGACACTGCCGGCCGGGTATCGATCGCGGACGCCGCTCACCCGGACGCTCGCGCCGAGGCGGGCCTATACCTACGAGCTGACCAAACGACCGTAGAGGTTTTTACTCTCAGTAACGCCAACGGTCTCGCCGCGCGGATCACGAACTACGGCGGGATCATCATGTCGTTGCTCGTGCCGGACAAGGACGGTCGTCGCAGCGACGTCGTCGTCGGTTTCGAGACTCCTGAAGAGTACGCCGCGAATCCGCGGTATCTCGGTGCGATCGTGGGGCGGTATGCCAATCGCATCGCGGACGCGCGGTTCTCCCTCGATGGCAAGACCTATCAGCTGGCCGCGAACAACGGCCGCAATTCTCTGCACGGTGGCGTGACGGGTTTTGACAAGCGCGTGTGGCGGGCAGCGTGGGGCACGAACGTGTTGGAGCTCCGGTATCTGAGCCCCGATGGAGAGGAAGGGTTTCCCGGCAATCTCGACGTCCGGGTGACCTATACGGTCACCGACGACAACGAGCTCGTCGTCGAGTATTTCGCGACGACAGACAAAGCCACTCCGGTCAATTTGACCCAGCACACGTATTTCAATCTCGCGGGCGACGATGATGCCCGAGGGCACCAGGTGCAGATCGCCGCCGATGCGTTTACGCCGGTCGACGAACAGCTGATCCCGACGGGCGTGATCGCGCCGGTGCAGGGGACGGACTTCGATTTTCGCAAACCTATGACGATTGGGGCGAGGCGCGGCGGGAGCTACGACCATAACTTCGTGTTGAAAGGAGGCGTACGGGTCGTCGAGCCGAAGTCAGGGCGCACGCTCGACATGCACACGACGGAGCCCGGCGTGCAGCTCTACACCGGCTATCCACGCGGCTTCTGCCTCGAGACGCAGCACTTCCCCGACTCGCCCAATCAGCCGGCCTTTCCCTCCACGATTCTGCGGCCGGGAAGCGAGTACCGTTCGCGCACCGTCTTCACATTCGGCATATTGAAGTGACCAAGGGGGGGCACATGAATATCCTGCCCATCGTTTGCATCGCCGTGCTGGCCGCGTGCTCGCACAAGCAATCCGCCGGACCGGCGCCAAAGGGGGCGCCGCCCCCGCCTGCCCCCAACGTGGTGACCGCTGACGAAACTGCGAAGTCGCTCGACAACCTGCTGGGCGGTCGAATCGCCGGCGTGAACGTGTGGGCCGCGCCCGGCGGCGGCATCATTGTACGGTTCGAGGGACCCACCTCGTTCTACGCCAGCCAGGAGCCGCTGTTCGTGGTCGACGGGGTGCCGGTGCAGGCGCAGCGCGGCACGCTGGCCTGGCTCAGCCCGAACGACGTCGAGTCCATTCGAGCGCTCAAGGGCGCCGACGCGACGATCTACGGTGTGCGCGGCGCCAACGGTGTCATCGAAATCAAAACGAAGGGATCGCACTAACTGCGACAAATCAGCCTTGGCGGAGTTGATTACGCCATCCTGATCATCTATTTCGTCTTCGTGCTCGGCATCGGCTGGGCACTGAGACGCTTCGTTCGTAGCAGCGAAGACTTCTTTCTCTCAGGCCGGTCGATCCCCGCGTGGATCGCCGGCCTCGCGTTTATCTCCGCGAACCTCGGCGCGCAGGAAGTCATCGGCATGGCCGCGTCGGGCGCCAAGTACGGTATCATGACGAGCCACTTTTACTGGGTGGGCGCGATGCCGGCGATGGTATTCGTCGGGCTGTTCATGATGCCGTTCTATTACGGCTCGCGCGCCCGCTCCGTCCCCGAATATCTGAAGCTGCGCTTCGACGAGAAGACGCGCGGGCTCAACGCGATCACGTTCGCGATCATGACGGTGTTCTCGTCCGGCATTTCGATGTACGCGCTAGCCAAGCTGCTCGAGCTGGTGCTCGGCTGGAACTTTCACGCGAGCATCGTGGTGACGGGCGTGATCGTACTGGCGTACATCTTTCTCGGCGGTCTCAGGTCCGCGATCTACAACGAGGTGCTGCAGTTCTTTCTGATCGTGCTCGGCTTCCTGCCGCTGGTGCTGCTCGGGCTCAAGGACATCGGGGGCTGGCAGGGGCTGACCAGCAAACTCGCGGTCGTCGCGACCAATGCGGGGTTCGAGTCGGGGGCGTGGACGCATTCCTGGCAGTACACGGGCTCGCCGACGCAGAATCCGATGGGGATCGAGTGGTTCGGGCTGATCATGGGGCTCGGGTTCGCGATGTCGTTCGGCTACTGGTGCACCGACTTTCTCGTCGTGCAGCGCGCGATGGCGGCCGGCTCGATGACCGCGGCGCGGCGCACGCCGCTGATCGCGGCGTGGCCCAAGATGTTCATGCCGTTGCTCGTGATTCTGCCGGGCATGCTGGCGATCGGCCTGCACGCGACGCGCGGCGGGTTCCTGCCCATCGGCAGCGACGGGCATCCGAACTACAACCTCGCGATCCCGATGTTGCTCGCGCATTACCTGCCGACCGGCCTGCTGGGGTTGGGACTGACGGCGCTGATGGCGTCGTTCATGTCGGGCATGGCGGGCAACGTGACGGCGTTCAACACGGTGTGGACGTACGACATCTACCAGACCTACATCAGGCCGGGGCAGACGGATCGCCACTATCTCCGTGTGGGTCATGTGGCGACCGTGTTCGGAATTCTCGCGAGTGTCGTGGCGGCGTATGCCGCCACGCGGTTCAACAACATCAACGACATCCTGCAGCTCGTGTTCTCGTTCGTGAACGGACCGCTGTTCGCGACGTTCCTGCTGGGGATGTTCTGGAAGCGCTCGACGGGTCATGGTGCGTTCGTGGGACTGCTTGTCGGAACGGTCATGGCCGCGTTGCACTACGGGCTCACGCTGCCGCAGGGGTCCGGTCCGGGAATTCACGGCGGGTTCCTCGGGACGACGCTGCATGTTTATCCGAGCGAGATGGCGCTGAACTTCTGGACCGCGATCGTGGCGTGGACGTCGTGCTTCATCACGACGATCGCGGTGTCGCTGCTCACGAAGCGGACCAAGACGGATGAGGAGCTGCGCGGCCTCGTGTACTCGCTGACGCCGAGGATCGAGGAAGGCTACATGGTGTGGTGGAAGCGGCCGGTGACGCTCGGGATCGCCGTGCTCGTGGCGTCGGCCATTCTCAACGTGATCTTCTGGTAATGAATCAGCTCGACCTGCGGATTCCCATCGGCGGCATGTTCACGATCTTCGGGGCCATCTTGATCGTGTACGGGCACGTCTCCGATCCCGCGATCTATGAGCGTTCGCTCGGCATCAACGTGAACCTGTGGTGGGGCATCGTGCTGTTGTTGTTCGGCGCCACGATGTTGTGGCTGGCGCGGCCTAAAAACCCAGTGTGACCCACTCGATCTCGATGCCGTAGTTGCCGGGTTTGACCGTCGTGCCGTCCTCACGCCGCAACGACAGCTGCAGTCGTTCCAGATGATTCAGACGCAATTTGTCGTCGCTGCCGCCGCGCCCCGCGGCGGCCCCGACCCAGTAGTTCCATTCTCCAGGAAACCCTTGAGGAAGCAGCACGCCGCGGCCCGGCTTGAGGCTCGCGAGCGGGATCGTCTGCGCGGCCCAGGCGGTGTCCAGCGTCAGGGGCGCCGTCCAGCTCGTGCCGTCGTCTTCCATGAGGGTGACATGCAGCGTCTGACGCGCGCCCAGACCGCGCACGCGCATCCGCAGGAACTGCGCGTCGTTGATGGTTTCGCGACGGGCCAGAATTCTGTCCTTGACGACCAGCGAGGCGGTGTAGTCGGCGGGACTCCAGCCGCTGGTGTCGACGGGCAGCTCGAGGTGGAAAACCTGCTGCCCCGTCGCGGGGGAAATGGCCACGCGAAACAGGCCGCGCCGGCCCGCGTCGCCGATGCGTGTAAATGTGAGACGCAAAGCATCGCCGGCCGGGTCAAATAAACGCAGCGCGGTCGCGGGGCTGACGACGTCGAATCGCCACGAAGTCCCCGGGTTGTAATTCCAGTCGGAGGGCCCGACGTGGGCGCCACCCGGAAATGTCGTAGCCACAACGCCTTGGTAGACGGTGACGACGAATTCATAAGGTCCCTCGCGCAGATTCGCGGCCGGAATCGTGGCGGCGTACTCATACCCCGCCAACTGTCGTTTCCAAGATTGTTGAAATGAGCCGCCAGGGAGCCTGCGGTACCAAAGACGCGCGGAGTCGGGCGGCGTGCGATCGACGATGCGCACGCGTACTTCCGCATCCCGCCCCGCCGGGAATTGCGGTGGCGCGAACGAAATCACCGTGAGCGGGACCGTATCGGTCGGGGGCGGGTGGTACTCCTTGAACCCGATCTGGCCCACCCGCGCCGGCAGCGTCGCGAGATCGACCGCGCCGGCGCTCAACACGTACACACCGGGCGTGACCATGAACTTGCCACCGTCTGCCCGCGCCGCGTTCGCATTGCCGGCCGCCTGCCCTGAGCCTGGCGAAGGGGTGACTGCCTGGACCGTAAACGTGGCGCCGAGGTCAGGCAGCGTTACGGTCATCGGCCACGATCTGCTGATCGCCCGTGTTACGATCTTGTCGACACTGGGCATCTCGAACGGATCGCGAATCGGCACCGCATCGGGATAGACCTCGAGCCGCCACACGCCCGCGCGAATCTTGTCGAGAAAGTAGATGCCGGTTCCACCGTAGGTCACCGTCGCTGACGAGCCGTGACCGTACACACGCGTCAGCGCGGCGGGCTCGGGCGGTTGCGCCGTCGTGTTGCTCGTGTACATGAACGCGTCACGGGCGACCAGCTCTCCCAAGTCACCCTCATACGCAATATGAAAATCGCCGAAGCGCGTGTTGCCTGGATACGCGCCGTAGTCTTTCATGCGCGGCAGGCGCCGCATCGCCTCGGCGGCAATCACTGCGCTCATCGCTTTGCGGGCCGTGTAGACCAGGTTGAGCGCATGAGTCTGCCAGCCGAGGTTGCGCGACGCGGTGGCGAGCATGTCGTAGGAGAACATCGCGGCGAACTGCGTGCCCACCGCGCGGAAGGTACGCGCCATCGCGGGGTACATCGTGCCGGTGCGCAGGTCCGGGCTGTCGAATTCGTACACGATGCGCGGCAGCTTCGCCAATTCGGGCCGCAGCATGTCGGGGTACACGTCGGTGCCGCGCAAATAATTCCCCTGCAGCTCGTGTCCCGAGTTCAATCCGGTCGGATACCAGCCGAACGTGATGCCTTGCGCCTTCGAGCGCCGGATCGCCTCGCCGATCCGGAAATCCTGGCTCACGTTGTAGAACACGAGCTTCCGGCAGCCCGTGCTGCGTACCGCGTCGGTGAGTGTGTTGATGTAGCGGATCGAGCCCTGCAGATCCTCGGGATGATGCCACGGCTCGTTCACGAGCTCGATGAACAGGATGTTGGGCTCGTCCTTCAGCGCCACGTGCGTGTATGGATTCACGTGGCTCAGGATCTGGCGCAGATAATTCGCCTGTGCCCTGATCGCGAGCGAATCGGTGCCCATGCGCCCTTTCCCGAAGCGTCGTCCGAAGCCTGGCGGCGTGGTGTCGTCCATCACGTCCGGCCACTGCGAGCTGTACAGCTGAATCGGGCTGAACAGCATGTAGATGCCGCGCTCGCGCGCCTTCGCGATCAGGTAGTCCAAAAGATCCAGATACTCGTTGCTGAGCAGGTTGCCGGTGCTGTCTGACGCTTGCCAGTCGCCCCAAAACGTGAGCCGCAATCCATCCCAGCCCATGCGGGCGAAGTGCGCCATGTCGTCGTCGATCATGCGTTTGCGATCGCCGTGCACATATCCGCCGGCGCGATAATCGGAGGCGCCGATCACGTAATTCGCGCCGAACAGCGTCACTTCCCGCCTGTCATTCCGCCACCGTATCACGCCGGCGTTGTCGACGTAGACGTCGCGATTCTGTGCAGCGAGGGGCGCGCCCAGAACCAGCAACAGCGACACGAACCACGTGGCCATACCGGGTATGGATTTTGCCCTGTCAGGGGTCACGGAGGTTTCCCATGAAAAGTTCACTGAGAATTGCATTGCCCGCCGCGCTGATCGTCGGCGCGCTGGGCTGCTCGTATAGCCAGAGGTCGCAGACGTCGCTCTCCCCGCGCCGCACTGCCGATGTCACCGCCGAAGATATCGCGCGCTCGCCGGGCGTCCCGATCGAGCAGCTGATCGCGACGCGGGTGCCCGGCATCGTTCTCGCTCGCGCGAGCGATGGCCGCATGGTGCTGTTGCTGCAGGGTCAGACCACACTGGGAGAGCCGCAGGAGCCGCTGTACGTGGTGAACGGCGTGCCACTCGGTCTCGCGGCGAATCTGTCGGCGATCAATCGGATGGATATCGCGTCGATCCAGGTGTTGAGAGACCCGACCAGCGCCGCGATGTACGGGGTGCAAAGCTCGGCCGGGGTGATCCTGGTCAAGACTAAGGGATCTTAGTCGCGGCATCGATGGCGAGCGCGGTCTTCGGCGCGAGATTGAGCTGCACCGCTCGCGCCGAGTCCACGGTCACGGTATCGGCGGACAACAGATTCAGGTACTTGCCGGCCGCCATGTTCGTGATGACGGTCTGCGCCAGCGCCGTACTCCCGCCGTTGATCGCGACGAAGCCCTTGTCGCCGCGCGTGAACGCGATCGCGTTGGCGCCGTCATCCCACCAGTGATTGATGTCGGTCCCCGCCACGACGTGCCGGAACCCGACCATCTTCAGGATGTACGGATCGCGATGCTCGCACACCCATTGGCCCACCGTCGCGGTCTCGAGGCTCGACGCGCAGGTCACCGCTGTGGTCCAGCCATTGGCGTCGGAGGGCGGACCCATCGAATTGCCGCTCGGGCAGTCGAACGCGTAGCTCGAGAGCACGGACGGATAGCCGTAGGGCTGCGCCAGCATCCACACGTTCGCGATGCGGAACGTGCTGCCATGCCGGTAGCTCAAGCCGCATTCATGCTGCGTGTCGTGGTTCTGCAAGAAGACGACGGCCTTGTTGGTCGGCATCAAGCCCCACGCCGCTTCGGAAAACTGGTTGCCTGACGTGCCGTTGGGATCGAGCTGTGAGATGTGCTCGCCGTTCACGTTCCTGAACTTGTTGCCGACGCCCGTGAACGTGAATTCGGTGATGTCGGCCGCGCCGCCGGAGCTGTAGCCCTCGCCGAAGTAGTCGCGCGGGCCCAGCGCTTCGCCCTGGCCGTTCCCGACCACTTCGAGGTAGACGTAGGGCAGCGGTCTGCCGTCAGCCGTCAGCGTGTCGTTGACGAGCTTGAGGATCTCGTTCAGGTCGACCTGCTGAATGTGCTTCGCCGCGTCGATACGAAATCCTGCCACTCCCAGGCGCGCGAGCGCGATCATGTAGCCCGCGATCTTCTGACGCACCGCCGCGGATTCGGTCTTCAAGTCGGGAAGCGAAAAGAGCTCGCAGTCCTGGACGTTGGCCGCACTCTGGTAGTTGTTCAGCGCGCACGGCGTGTGGAAATCGGCGGACGTGTAAAGACCCGGGTATTCGTACTTGGTGTAGCTCGTGCCGTTACTTCCCGTGCCCGGGCTGGGGAAGTTCGTCATGTGATTGATCACCGCGTCGGCGATGATGTCGACGCCCGCGTTGTGGCAGCGCGTCACCATGTCGGCGAACTCGG
>DATMZX010000064.1:0-2733 GCA_035573235.1 Gemmatimonadales bacterium | reverse complement strand
CGATCTCGAGGCGGGAGACCCCTTCCGAGCTCTGCGCGATGAAGGAGCGGTAGCGCTCTTCCGCCCGGCGCCGCTCCGAGACGTCCATGCCGATCGCGAGCCAGCCGCCGCCCGTCAGGGGCGCGTTGGCCCAGATCGTATCGAGCACCGCGCCGTGGCGGGTGCGGGTCCGGAAGTCGGTCCACTGGCCGACCGGCTGGCCGACGGATTCCTGTAACCGTTTCCGGTCGGCGGGGTCGGGGTACAGCTCGGCGAAGATGTCGCGCTGGCGCGCCTCGGCGATATCGTAGCCCAGCGTGCGACTCCATTCCCGGTTGCCCCACTGAATTCGGCCCTGCTCGTCGAGGAACACGAGCATGACGGGGATGTTGTCCACGATGCGCTGCAGCAGCTCGGTCTGCTCACGCCACGCGTCTTCGACCCGTTTGCGCTCGATCGCCATCGCCATCTGCGACGAGACGAATGTCAGGATGTCCCGCTCGCTCTCGCCGTAGCGCACGCCCTGTTCGTAGGTCTGCGTCACGACGACGCCGATCGTGCGATCCTTCACCTTCAGCGGCACGCCCAGCCAGTCGATCGACGGCGCGCCGATCAGCTCCGCTTCCTTGGCGGCCACCAGCTGCTCGTACACCTCCGGCGTCGCGAGCAGCGGCTGGCCGGTGCGCAGCACGTACTCGGTCAATCCTTTGCGCAGCTTGCGGGGCCGGACGTCGCAGCTCAGGTCGATCTCGTCGACGAAGTAGGGGAACTCGAGCTGGTTCTGCTCGGGGTTGTAGAGCGAGACGTAGAAGTTCTTCGCGGGCATCAGCTCGCCGACGATCTCGTGGATCGCGCGCAACAGCTCCTGGAGACTGTCCGCCATATGCGCCGTATGCGAGATGCGATAGACCGCTTCCTGCACGCATTCGGCGCGGCGCCGCGCGGTGACGTCGCGGAAGCTCCACACGCGTCCCACCGCGCTGCCGTCCAGATTGAGCGGGATGGAATACCGCTCGAACACCCGGCCGTCGTTGAAGGTGACGATATCGAAGCTCTCGGACGTCGGACCGGCGTAGAGCTCGCGGATCTTGTCGATGAACTGCCGAGGCTGTACGACGAGCGCCTGCATGTGCTGGATCAGCCGGCGGTCGTCCTGGGAGGCGACGAGCTCCAACGGGACGGCCCACATCTCGGCGAAGCGGCGGTTTTGCGAGACGACATGGCCATCGAGATCCACGACCAGGATGCCGTCGGCGGTGGACTCGAGGGTTGCCTGCAGGACCGAGACGGTAAGAGAGTCGGCCGCCCGACGGGGTTTCTTGGCCCTGCTGGCGGGTTTTTTGGCGCTTGGAGGCTTGGGGGGCCGCGTGGGGCGTGAAGGCATGGGCCCCAATATAGGGTCCCGATGCCTTCGGTCACGCCCCCGCTACGGATTTAGTGGCAGGTACCCCGGCCTCGGTCTTGGATGTTCGAGTACTTGGTATTGATGAATTCCCACGAATACTCGCCATTGCCCAGGATCAGCTTGATCACGCCGTTTCCGCCGGAGCGGTAGACGCTGACCGGCAGGCGCACCACTGCCGAATCCGCGTGCGTGGGACCGTCGCCGCCGAGGCCGCTCGTAATCTGCGCGATACCGCGAACGGGATCCGCAGCCCACTCGGTCGTCGTCGGGTCCTGGTAGCTGTGGTCGTACTTCATCGGCGCGAAGCGCTCGTAAATGTGCGGCGTGCCGTTGATCACGAGATCCGCGTTGTTGTTGTACAGCTGCGTCCAAATCCCGCGAATGTCCTGAATGCGGTAGCCGTCTTTGTACAGCGGCGCCTTCCAGCTCGGGAGGATCTTGGACGCCGACCACCACATCGCCTGATACCAGAAGGCCAGCGTGCACTTGCTGCTGCTATGCGCCTTGAGGTCTTCGCCGAGCCACCAGAACTGCTCGCTGGCGGCATTGAACTGGATCTGCTTGGGCCGCGTGTAGCCGCCAGGGCTCTGGGCATTCAGGGCGACCACGTGCCACGATCCGATGTTGAAGCTGTACCAGTTCTTTCCCGGCGGTCCGACGCGGTCGGCCCCGAAGTACGCATCGGCGCCCGATGCCATCCCGGATCCGTAGTTGGGTGGAATGGTGTCGATATCGACTTCCTTATCCCCCACGACGGCGTACGTTTTCGACTTGAATTGACCCCAGACGGGGTCGTAGCACGACATGTAGTCTTGCAGGGTCGTGATCTTCCCCGATTGCGGTATGGTGCTGTTGCCGAGCATCAGGACATAGTCAGGGTTCATCGCCGCAACCAGCTTCGCGGATTCTTTCCCCAACTCGCCGCCGCATGCCCCCAGGTTCCCGACGGCAGCAACCACGATTCCGGCCACCGGCGGTTGCGGCGACATCTGGAAGTTGATCGGCAGCTCCTTCGGACTATTCCCGGCGACCGGCGAGACGATCTGGACCGTGGCGCTGTAGGACGCCGCGTTGAGGCCGGCAGTATTCGGCGTCAGCGTGAGCGTGGCGGGCGCGGTCGAGTCGCTCAAGGAGACATGGAGCCAGCCCGACGCGCCCGATCCGTAATTGACGAGCGCGTGCATGCCGGTCAGCGTCCCGATGCCCTCGCCGGTGACCGAAACGGTCTGTGCCGTCGGCGAGCTGGTGCCGACCGTGTCGGCGAACGAGACCGTCGATGGCGTCAGTGCGATTCTCATGGGCGGGGGCGGCGCGACCTCGAACGTGACGGGCACAGCCAGCGGACTGTT
>DATMZX010000063.1:0-38572 GCA_035573235.1 Gemmatimonadales bacterium | reverse complement strand
GCGAGCCGTTGAGGCCTTGTTCCTCGCCGCTCCAGTGCCCGACCAGAATCGTGCGCTTCGGATTGGGATACGCGAGCTTCAGCAGGCGCAGCGCTTCGAGCATGGTGATCGAGCCGGTGCCGTTGTCGGTCGCGCCCGAGCCGCCATCCCACGAATCGAAGTGCGCCGACAGCATCACATACTCGTTGGGCAGCGCGCTGCCTTTGATCTCCGCCACGACGTTGAACACCGGCTGCTCGCCCAACGCCTGTGACTCGGCGGTCACTTCGATGACGGGGTTCTGCTTGTTGTCCGCGAGGCGGTACAGCAGACCATAGTCTTCGCAGGCCACGTCCAGCACCGGAGTTCGGTCGGTGTACGCCTGGAAGATTTTTTGAACGCCCCAGCCTTGTGACCAGAAGCTGCCGACGACGCCTGCGGCACCCGCGGCTTCGAGGCGCCGCGACAGACCGGCGGCGGCCGAGACTCCTCCTCCCGAGACGTATCCGGTGCGCCGCAAGCGCTCCTGCCAGGCCTGCTGCGCGGCGGTGCGACGCGCCTTCAGGGAGTCGAGGCCGCCGGTCGCCGCCCACTTCTCCCAGCTGTCGTCGGGGCGGCAGGTCGGCTGCGCGTACGAGATCAGGACGAACTTCCCCTTGGCCTGTGGCAGCCAGGCGACCAGGGCGGCGCTATCGGCGACATCCGGGAGAATCACGACCGGGCCGCGCACCGGCCGGCCGCGCGGCGTGCCCGGGCTCCACGCGAGCATCGTTGCCTCGAGCGTGCGGGCGCGGGGCGTGATGAGATCCACGTGCGTCTTGCCGCGCTGCCAGCTGCGCCACGTGCCGTATTGTTCTTTGCGCGCCGTGACGCCCCAACCGCTGTAGGTCGCGATCAGCCAGTTCTGCGCCGCGTTCATCCCGGGACTCGCCGTGAGGCGTGGGCCGAGCGAGTCGAACAGCTGTTGCGCGAGCTTGGGAAGCTGCGAGCTGTCGGTCTCGAGTGCCCAGATGCGGCGCAGCACGGGATCGTCGGTGGCGAAGCCCGTTGGCTGCTGGCCGAATTGCGCGTGGAGATGGAATGCAGTGAGCAACGTGAGCGACAGGGTAACCGACAGAATGCGACGCACGATGGAGCTCCTCGCGGGAAGAGTTACAAAGTTTAGCTCCGTTCTTCCGCGTTAGACAACAGAATCCGATACCGCACCTCGGGCACGTCGGTGCGCGGGTAGCGCCGCGTAGCGGCGTCCTTACGAAACCCATACTGCTCATAGAATCTGCGCGCCGGAAGATTGTGCTCGAGCACCCACAGCGTCACCGCCGAGAAGCCCCGGTTCCGGAATTCGCTGAGCACGTGATCCATGAGCAGGCGGCCGTGACCCTGGCCGCGCAGCCAGGGGAGCACGTGCAGCGAAGTGATGTGCCCGATGTGGGCGGCATTGTCGTCCGGATCGCGCGTTGGGATCATCTGGCAGAAGGCGACGCACTCGCCCTGTTCTTCCATCACGAACACGGGCCAATCGGGATCGGCAATCCGCTCGGCCCAGAACTGCGTGCGGTAGGCGAGGTCGGTCTTCGCGATGACTTCGTCCGGCATGATGCCGCGGTAGGCCACGTTCCACGACTCGACGTGAATGCGGCCAACGGCGGCCGCGTCGGCATTCGTGGCGCGGCGTAGTGTCACCGTCGTCCCGTGCCGCCGACCTTCGCTTCCCAGTCTTCGAGCGAGCGCGGCCAGTCGTCCTTGAGCAGCTTGGAGAGCGAGCGGTCTGCCAGTACTCGGCCACCCGTCTGACACGTGGCGCAGTAGTTTGCCTCGTTAGCGGCATAGCGAATTCGCTGGATCGGCGAGCCGCACACAGGGCAGGGCTCCTTGTACTTGCCGTGCACCGCCATCTCCTTCCGAAACGCCGTGACCTTCTCCGGAAAATCGGCGCCCACGTCGGCGCGCAGCCGCTCGATCCACATTTGCGTCGTGGCGCGCGTCGCGTCGTAGAGCCGCGCGATCTCAGCGTCGGTCAGTTTTCCCGTGAGCTGAAACAGCGACAGCTTGGCCGCGTGCAGAATCTCGTCCGACAGCCAGTTCCCGATGCCGTCGAACAGATGCGGATCGGTGAGCGCGCGCTTCAGGGTGTGCGACTGGGATTGCAGCCGCTCCTTGAACGTGGCGAGGTCCGCGTCGAGCACGTTGAGCCCGCCGGGGTCGTGCGCGGCGAGGGCCGCCTCGCCGGCCACCACGTGCAACGATGCCCGCTTCTTGGGACTCGCTTCGTTGAGGAGCAGCGTGCCGGTGGGGAAATCGAACGACGCGAGCCCGACCTTGGCCGGCGACTTCGTCCCTTCAGGCCGCCACTTGAACCGGCCGGCGATCATCAGATGGAAGACGAGAAACAGTTTGCCTTCCATCTCCCACACAATCCGTTTTCCAATGCGTCGCAGGCCGACCACCGTGCGGCCCTCGGCCGCGGACAACGGCGGATCGACGGTGCGGAGCAGCGAGGGACTCACCACGCGCGCGCGCTCGAGCGGCTGACCCACGATCCGTGGAGCCAGCGCCTCGAGATACATCGTGATGTCGGGAAGCTCCGGCATCCTCAATCACTGAACACTTGCAGTGCGACTTCCACCCGTCCAAACGGTGCACTCACCTGCACGCCTTGCACCATTTGTTTGACGCGCGCGAACATCTCCCGAGCGATCGCCACTCCCTCGGCCAGCGCCGCTTCCTTGCCTTTATCCTGCGCCTTCCGCATGCGCTGCAGCACCTCATCCGGCACCGACACGCCCGGCACTTCGTTCGCCAGAAACTCGGCGTTGCGCAGGTTGATCAGCGGCCAGATGCCGGCGACGATCGGCGTCTTGAACTGCTCGACCTTCCGAAGAAACGCTTCGAGCTGGCGCGCGTCGAACACCGGCTGCGTCACCGCGAACTCGGCACCCGCATCGACTTTCCACGCGAACCGGGACAGCTCGCGATCCTGATCGCTCGCGCCGGGGTTCACGCCGACGCCGATGGCCCACTTCGTGGCGCCGCCGAGCGGGTTGTTGCCCGGATCGAGGCCGTGATTCAGCCGGTAGACGAGATTCGTCAGGCCGATCGAATCGATGTCGAACACCGCCGTCGCTTCCGGATAGGGCCCCATCTTCGGCGGATCGCCGGTGATGATGAGGATGTTGCGCAGCCCCGCCGCGTGCGCGCCGATGATGTCCGACAGCATGCCGAGCAGATTGCGGTCGCGACAGCAGTAATGAATGACGGTCTCGATGCCGACTTCGCGCTCGATCAGAATCGCCGACGGCAGCACCCCCATTCGGCTCTGCGCGCGCGGGCCGTCGGGCACGTTGACGGCGTCGACGCCCGCCGCCTTCAACGCGCGGCACTGTGCGAGCATGGGAGCCGGATCGATGCCCTTGGGCGGGACGATTTCGACGCTCGTAACGAGCTCCCCGCGGGCGAGCTTTGCGCCCCACCGCGACCGCTCCGCGAGCGGGACCGGCGTCACTCCCGCGGGTGCCTGCACCGACGCGCGCGACACGACGACGCTCGGCTGGCGCGGCACGACGCTCGCGACATAGTCGCGGATCTTCTTGATGTGCTCGGGCGTCGAGCCGCAGCATCCGCCCACGAACCGCGCGCCCGCCTCGATCATGCGCCGCGCATAGCTCGCCATGTATTCGGGGGACGCGAGATAGATCTTGCGGTCCCCGACGTCCTTGGGCAGGCCGGCGTTGGGCTGCGCCGAAATCGGCTTGTCGGTCGCCTTGACCATCTTCTCGACCGCTTCGAGCACGCCGGCAGGACCGACGGAGCAGTTCACGCCGATTACATCGGCGCCGAACGCCGTGAGCTGTTTGGTGAAGGTTTCGGGATCGGTGCCGTAGTAGGTGAGCCCGTCGGTCCCGATCGTCATCTGACACACGACGGGCAAGTCCGATGCGGCGCGCACCGCGCGCAACGCCGCGTCGATCTCGTCCAGATCGCTGAAAGTCTCCAGGATGAACCCGTCCACGCCGCCCGCGAGCAGGCCCCTGATCTGAGCGGCAAAGGTCGCTTCCGCCTCGGCCTTCGACGTCGGACCGAACGGCTCGATCCGAATCCCCAGCGGCCCGATCGCGCCCAGCACACTGGCGCGGCCGCCCGCCGCAGCGCGGGCGAGCTCGGCCGCCGCCTGGTTGATCTTCTCGGTCTCATCAGCGAGGCCGTAGCTCTTCAGCTTCAACGGATTGGCGCCGAACGTATTCGTCTCGAGAACTTCCGCGCCCGCGCGCACGTATTCGGCGTGCACCTCCTGCACGAGCCGCGGCTGCTTCAAGTTCAGCTCGTCGTAGCACACGTTGAGGAAGAAGCCCTTGCCGTACAGCATGGTGCCCATCGCCCCGTCAAAGACGTGGACGCGGCCGTCCTGCAGGAGGGATCGGAAGGTGACCGACACAGTCCAAATAATAACCTTGCTCGTGCGTACTCTTAGGAGACCATGAGCCAAGTCTCCGCCGCACAACTGCTCGCCGAGCACCAGGCGGCGCTCCAGAACTACCTGGGGGCGCGCTGCCGGGACGGCGACCTGGCCGCGGAGCTGCTGCAGGAAGTGGCGGCCCGGCTGGTCTTTGCGTTGCCGCGGCTGAGTCTCAACGGCAACGCGCGGGGCTATCTGTTTCGGATCGCGGCGAGTGTGTGGCACGATCACCTGCGACGCGAGCTGGTGCGGCGCCGCTCGGCCGCGCACATGCGAGCCGAGCCTGCGGCACTCGCACCGGCGGCCGATGCGGGACTCCTCGACCGAGAGTTGCAGGACGCCGTGCGCCGAGCGATCGACACGCTCCCGCCGGTGCAACGCGACGTCGTGGAGCTGCGACAGGGACAAGGCCTCACGTTTCAACAGATCGCCGACCGGCTGGGCCGTCCCCTGGGAACCGTCCTCACGCAGATGCGCGCGGCGCTCGCGCGCATCGGCGCCGAATTGGAGAGCTATCGATGAATCATCCCCATCCTGACGAGCTGCTGCTGTTCGCGAGCGGTGAGCTGATCGAGCCTCGCATGAGCGAGCTGGTGACGCACGTGACCGTCTGCGGCGCCTGCCGGCACGAGCTTGCGCAGCTGGACCAGTCGCTGGTGGCACTCGGCGGCGGCTGGCCGCGCCGCTCACGCCGCATCGCACGCTCAGCGGTCTGGGGCGGTGTCGCCCTGGCGGCAGCGGCGGCACTCGCCGTCGTCTTCATCCGCCAGCCGAACGAGTCGCAGCCTGCCCGAACCGGATGGACTCCGACGACGACCTGGTCGGCTACAGCCGGGTACGTGGCCGGCGGCCAGGCCCTCGCGGACATCGACGCGCAGCTCACTCGACTCGAACAGGAGCCGCACTATGCTCGCCCGTAGCCTCGCGCTCATCATGCTGACTCTCGCGACTGCCGCCCGGGCCCAGCAGCCCGGGCCGCAGATGCCCAATCCTCAAGAGATGCAGGTGCAGGTTCAACACATCATGCAGGAACGGCCGCGCGAGGCGGAGGCGGCTGCGCGTGGCTGGCTCATCAACGCCGCGCCCGATTTGATTCCGGCGCTCGATTCGCTCAAGACTGCTTCGCTGGATCAGTACTGGATGGAAGTGGGGCAGCTGACGGTGCAGTTCGACGTGTTCCAGAACCTGTGGCGGCGTGACACCGTGCGGGCGCAGCTCGTGGGCAAGATGTTCACGCTTGAAGCGCAGGCTCGAAACCAGCAGCGCGCTTACCGCACCGCAGCCGAATCTGCCCGTCCCGCGATCCGCAGCCGAATCGAGACGCTGATTTCGCACCACTTCGACCTGGAGGATCAGCTGCGGGCGCTCGAGGTGGCAGACATCGAGCGCCGTTTGGCCGATGTCCGGGCCGAGACGACGCGGCGGAAGGAACGGCGTGCCGAGTTCATCAAGTGGGCGGTGGACGACATCGTGAGGGATGCGATGCGGCCGAGATAGTGACCCAAATCGATGTGATGAATGTCCAATGACCCGTTTTCGGATCATTGGACATTCTTCGCTCCTCACTCGAAATTCCCCGCATGCCGAACATCGCCATCTACCACCCACCCATCGTTCATTTTGCAATCGCGCTACTGATCATGGGCGCGGCGTTCCGGTGGGTGTCTCTCTCCGGACGAGCGGCCTTCACCGGTCCCGCGGCCGCCGTCCTGCTTTTGTTCGGAACGGCCGCGGCGGCTGCGGCAGTACGGTCTGGTACCCAGGCCCACGGGCCGGTCGAGCGGATTCCCGGCGCGCGCGAGGCCGTCCAGGAGCACGAGGAAGCGGGGGAGTGGGCGCGCAACGTGTTCCTGCTCGTCGCCGCGCTCGAGCTGATCGCGCTGGCGACTCGGCGCAAGCATCTCAACGTCGCGCGCGGAGCGTTGTGGGGATCGGCGATCGTGTGTGTGTTCGGTGTGATCGCGCTCTACAAGGCCGGTGACCGCGGCGGCGATCTCGTGTACCGCTATGCCGGCGGCGTCGGCACGCGCTTCACCGATACGAGCGACGTGAACCGGTTGTACCTCGCCGGGCTCTACCAGAAGGCACAGCAGGCGCGGGCGCAGCACGACAGTGTGAAGGCGGCCGACCTGTTCGGCGAGCTCTCCCTCCAGTATCCGAACGATACGACGGTGAAGTTCTTGTACATCGAATCCTTGGTGCGGGACCAGAACAATGGCCGGGCGGCGCTCAAGCAGCTGGCGGGTTTCACCGTTCCTCCGGACGACCGCCGCTTGCGCCTGCGTTACGGCTTCCTCAAGACCGATGCGTTCCTCGCCGCAGGCAGGCCGGACTCCGCGCGGGCGACGCTCGAGCAGCTGGCGCGCGATTTCCCCGACATGCAGCGCATCAAGGACCGGCTCGCCGAGCTGAAATGAGCGATCTGCTCGCCGCCCGGTCGCAGATGGCGGTGTCGCTCGCATTTCACATCATCTTCGCGATCATCGGGATCGCGATGCCGGTGCTCATGGTCATCGCCGAGCGCCGCTGGCACCAGACCAAGGATCCCGTCTACCTCGATCTCGCCCGGCGCTGGGCGCGCGGCACCGCGATCCTGTTCGCGGTCGGCGCCGTCTCGGGAACCGTGCTGTCCTTCGAGCTGGGCCTCCTGTGGCCGCGGTTCATGGAGCTGGCCGGTCCGCTCATCGGCATGCCGTTCTCGCTCGAAGGATTCGCGTTCTTCACCGAAGCCATCTTCCTGGGCGTTTACCTGTACGGCTGGGACAAGGTGTCCCCACGGGCGCACCTGACCGCCGGGATTCTCGTCGCCGTGAGCGGCGCCGCCTCGGGGATCTTCGTCGTCATCGCGAACGCGTGGATGAACACGCCCACGGGCTACGCCGTCATCGACGGCATCATGCAAGCCGTCGATCCCATTGCGGCGTTGAAGACGCCGGCGGCCTTTCCGCAGGCGCTGCACATGACCCTGGCCGCGTACGCGGCGACGGGACTCGGCGTCGCGGGCATTCATGCGCTGCTCTTGCTCAGGAATCGCACGAACATGTTCAATCGCGCGGCGCTGACGATCGGACTGCTCGTCGGCGTGCCCGCCGCGATCCTGCAGCCGGTCTCCGGCGACATTGCCGCGCGCTACGTCGCCCGGCGCCAGCCCGCGAAGCTCGCGGCGATGGAGGCGGTCTATACGACACAGGCCGGCGCGCCATTGAAGGTGATTCCCGGAGTGAACATCCCGTACGCGCTCTCGCTGCTCGCCTTTCACGATCCGAAGGCCGTGGTGAAGGGGCTCGACTCGATTCCCGCGGACGAACATCCGAACGTCGGCGTGGTGCACCTCTCGTTCAACGTGATGGTCGCGCTCGGCACCTACATGGCGATCGTGAGTCTCTGGGCCGGCTGGCTCGTCCTGCGCAAGCGTGATCTCGCGGCCCGCCCGCGGCTGTTGTGGGCGCTGGTCATCGCCGCCCCGTGCGGATTCATCGCGACGGAAGCGGGATGGATGGTCACCGAGGTCGGACGGCAGCCGTGGATCGTGTATGGCGTCATCAGAACGGCCGACGCGGTCACGCCGATGCCCGGACTCATCGTGCCGTTCACGACGATCACGCTGCTGTATGGCGTGCTGGGCGGCGTCGTCGGCTGGATCCTGTACCGGCAAATCATCCGGAGCCCGCGGACCTGATGCTGGTCCTCTCGCATACGCTCGCCGCCATCATTCTCGCCGCGCTGACGGCGTATGTCCTGCTCGGCGGCGCCGACTTCGGCGGCGGCATGTGGGATCTGTTGGCCGACGGGCCGCGCAAGACGCGGCAGCGCGAGCTGATCGCGCGCGCGATCGGGCCGGTGTGGGAAGCGAACCACGTCTGGCTGATTCTCGCGCTGGTGCTGCTGTTCACGTGCTTCCCGCGCGCGTTCGCGCGCATCGCGATCGCCTTGCACATCCCGCTCACGCTGATGCTGATCGGGATCGTGCTGCGCGGCTCCGCGTTCGTGTTCCAGATCTACGGCGGCGGTGGTGGGAGGGTGTTCGCGATCGCGAGCCTCGTCACACCGGTGTTGTTGGGCATGTGCGTCGGCGCGATCGCGGCCGCGAACATCGGACAGGCGGGCGGGATTCCCGGGGGAGGATTTCACGCGCTGTACGTGGCGACGTGGCTGACGTCGTTCTCGCTCGCGGTGGGATTGTTCACGCTGACCTGCTTCGCGTTTCTGGCCGCGGTGTATTTGACGCTCGAGACTCCGGATCCGGAGCTCCAGGGCGACTTTCGGCTGCGCGCGATTGGCGCGGGGGTCTGGGTACTGATGATGGCGGCGCTGGCGCTCGCCGTCGCGCCCCATCGCAACGTCGTCGATCATCGCATCGCCGCGCTCGTAGGCATCGCGGCGCTGATCACATTCTTGGCGCTGTGGAAGCGGCGCTATGGCGTCGCGCGCATCGCGGCGGCCGCGGAAGTGGCATTGATCCTGTGGGGCTGGGGCGTGGCGCAGTTTCCCTACATGCTGCCGCCCGATCTGACGATCGCGGGCGCGGCGGCGCCGCCGCGCACACTCAATTTGGCACTCCTGGCGCTCATCCTCGGCGCGATCGTGCTGTTTCCGTCGCTCTATTACCTGTTCAAGGTGTTCAAGACGCGCGCGATCTGACTACTGGTCGAAGATCCCGATGCGCTGGACTACCCACCAGGCCGCCACGCCGCCCGCCACGAAGCCCAGCACGCCGCCAAACGGACCGATCAGCTTGCTGCCGACGGCGCCCACGATGGTGCCGACGATGAAGCTGATGAGCATCTTGAGCAGTTTCATGTTCGTCAGGCTCCCAGGACGGAGTGGATCGCCATGCGCAACAGCCAGAGGGCGAACCAGGCGACCAGTGGTGTGACGTCCATCGCGCCGAGCGGAGGTACGATGCGACGCAACGGCTCGACAATCCAGTCGGTGAGGACATACGCCGGGCGCAGCCATTTGGAGTAGCGGAACAGGCCGAACCAGGAAGCGATGATGCGCGCCACCAGCGCAAAGATGGTGATCTTGTAGACGATTTCGACGATCAGCGACGCCGTGCCGCGCGGGCCGCGCTGCGCGGCGGCAAGCGCGACCTCGACGGTCGACACCAGCCATCCAGCGAGTGAGAGCAGGACGATCCCCAGCACCGCCGTCACGACGATGAGCCAGCCGCCGGCATTCGCGGGATTGCCGCCCATGCGCACGAGCCTGCGCTCGACCGGCCGCATGACAGGGTCGCTGATGGCGCGGAGCGTCTTGCCGAGCGCCCCGAACGGGGAGACGCGCCGAGTGCGGACCAGCCAGGAGCACAGCGCGACGACCGCCGACAGCGCGACGAGGCCGAGGACGGTGTAGCGGAAGACCGCGTTAGGCACCGTACGCGGTCGTGACGATTCGTTCCTGCTCGGCTTTGTGCGCCGCGGGATATCCCTCGGCGGGGCTCGAGCGCTCGGGACGCGAGACATCCGTGAGCGTCACGGACGGCGGCAGCACGTCGCGGATCTTGGGCAGCACGAATTTGCGCGCGCCCATGTTGCGCGGCTCCTCCTGCACCCACACCACTTCCTTGAGATTCGGATAGCGGCGCACGTACTCGCCGATCTCCGCCGCGGGGAAGGGATAGAGCAGCTCCACGCGCCCGATCTTGACGTTCGTCTTTTCGGTGCGCAGCGGCGAGCCGACGATGTCGTAATAGATCTTGCCGCTGCACAAGAGCAGCCGCGTCACGCGCTCGGGCCAGGTGCGATCGCGGTCCCACAAGACCGCGCGGAACTTGCCGAGCACCAGGTCGTCGAGCTGCGAGGTGGCCGCGGGCAGACGCAGCAGGCTCTTGGGCGTCATCACGACGAGTGGCCGGATCTCCTGATGCAGCGCCTGGCGCCGCAGCAGGTGGAAGTACTGCGCCGGGGTCGTGCAGTTGGCCACCCGGATGTTGCCCTCGGCGCCGAGCGCGAGGAAGCGCTCGAGGCGCGCGCTGGAATGCTCGGGACCCTGGCCTTCATAGCCGTGCGGCAGCAGCAGCGTCAGCCGCGAGGTCTCGCCCCATTTCGCGAGCCCCGCGATCAGGAATTGATCGATCACGACTTCGCCGCCGTTGGCGAAATCGCCGAACTGCGCCTCCCACAGCACGAGCGCCTCCGGTGCTTCGACCGCGTAGCCGTACTCGAAGCCGAGACAGGCGTATTCGGAGAGCGGGCTGTTGTAGAGCTCGAACGGCACTTCGACACCGGGCAGATGCTGGATCGGCGTGTGGACGTTGCCGGTGTGCACGTCGTGCAGCACGAGATGGCGCTGGCTGAATGTGCCGCGTTCGCTGTCCTGGCCCGTCAGACGGATGGGCGTACCGCCGGTCAGCAGCGACGCGAACGCGAGCGACTCCGCGTGCGCCCATTCCATCCCTTCGGAAGACTTCAGCGCATCGCGGCGCTTCTCGAGCTGCTTCTGCAGCTTGGGATGCATCGTGAAGCCTTCGGGCACGGCGAGCAGCGCGTCGTTCAGCTCGATCAATTCGTCCGCGGTCACGGCCGTGGCCGGCTCGGGTGCGCTCTTCGGCGTGATGCGCTGCGTGTCTTCGGTGCGCTGGCCCGACTTCACCTTCTGCTGGATTTCGGTCAGCCGCTGGTAAGCGGCTTCGAAATCGGCGTCGCCCTGCGCGGCGTCGATGACGCCCTCGCGCGCGAGCTGCGCCGCGTACTTCGCGCGCACGGTGGGCGTGTTCTTGATGTGCTCGTACATCATCGGCTGCGTGTACGCGGGCTCGTCGGCCTCGTTGTGGCCGTAGCGCCGGTAGCCGACCAGATCGATCACGACATCGGCATGGAATTTCTCGCGGTACATCATCGCGAGCCGCACGGCGGCGAGACACGCCTCGGGATCGTCCGCGTTCACGTGCACGATCGGCGCGTCGAAACCCTTGGCGAGGTCGCTCGAGTAATCGGTCGAGCGGCCGTCGCGCGGATCGGTCGTGAAGCCGATCTGATTGTTCATGATGATGTGGCTCGTGCCGCCCGTCGTGTAGCCGCGCAGCCGCGCGAGGTTGAATGTCTCGGCGACGACGCCCTGGCCGGCGAACGCGGCATCGCCATGCAGCAGCACGGGCACCGCGATCGTGTAGTCGTGCCTGGCTTCGGGCGTGTGCCGGTCGGTCTGATCCGCGCGCGCGCGTCCCTCCACGACGGGATTGACCGCCTCGAGATGGCTCGGATTGGGCGACAGCGTGACGGCCACGTCCTTGCCGGTCGACGTGCGGTACACGCCCTCCGCGCCGTGGTGGTACTTCACGTCGCCTGTACCGGCGGTGCCGCCTTCGGTCTCGGGCGACTCCTCGCGGCGTCCGCCCTCGAATTCCGCCAGGATCGTTTCGTACGGCACGTTCACGACATGGGCGAGCACGTTGAGCCGGCCGCGATGCGCCATGCCGATCGTCGCCTTGCGCGTGCCGTGCGCGCCCGCGAGCTCGATCGTGAAGTCGAGCATCGGCACCGTCATGTCGAGGCCTTCGATCGAGAAACGCTTCTGACCGAGGTACGCCTTGTGCAGGAAGCGCTCGAGCGCCTCGACGGCGGTGAGCCGAGCGAGCAGCTGCTTCTTGCCGTCCGCCGACAGCGGTTTGCGGTGCTCGCCCGATTCGATCACCTGGCGCAGCCACACCCGCTCCTGGTGGCTGCCGATGTGCTCGACCTCGTACGCCATCGTGCCGCAGTAGGTCGCCCGCAGCTGCGGGAGCGCGTCGGCGAGCGTCTGGCCCTGCACGTAGATGCGGAGCACCTCCGCCGGAATGCGCGCCATGATCTCCGGCGTGAGCCCGAGTCGCGCGGGATCGAGCGAAGGATCACCGACGGGCTCGCTGCCGAGGGGGTCGAGCGTGGCGGCGAGATGGCCGAAATTCCTGAGCGCTCGCACGAGAGCGTATGCAGCCGCGACGTACTTCAGGTCGTCGCTGGAGCTCGGGGGAAGAGGGACGGGGGACGAGGGAAGGGTACTACTCCCGTCCCCCTTCCCGCTTCCCCCTTCCCCTTTTCCCAAGCTCTCCGTCACCAACTCATAAAACCGGTCCTCTCCCTGCAGCAGAGAGTCGAGGGTGCGGAGAAACATGCCGGACTCGGCGCCTTGGATGATGCGATGGTCGTAGGTGGACGTAATCATGATGACCTTCGCGCCGGCGATGTCGCGGATCGTGCCCGTCGCGATGATCGAGCCCTGGCCCTTCATCAGACGTGGTACCGATGCCACGGTCCCGAGCGTGCCGGGATTCGTGAGCTGGATCGTCCCGCCCGCAAAATCGTCGGGCATGAGCCGGTTCGTGCGCGCCTTCTCGACGACCGCTTCGTACGCGGCGTGGAACGCGCCGAAGTCCATCGACTCGGCGTGCTTGATCACCGGCACCACGAGCGCGCGGGTCCCGTCCTTCTTTTCGACGTCGACCGCGAGGCCCAGTCCGATGCCGCCCGGGTCGACGCGGTGCGGCTTGCCGTCGATTTCCTGGAACGCGTGCGTCATCACGGGGAACTTCCGTGCCGCGAGGACGATCGCGTACCCGATCAGATGGGTGAACGAGATCTTGATCCCCTTCGAGGCGAGCTCCGCGTTGAGCGCCTTGCGCCGGGTGTCGAGCGTCGTGGCGGAGATGTCGCGGAACGAAGTCGCGGTAGGGACGGTGAGCGACTCGGTCATGTTCGCGACGAGCCGAGCGGCGGGACCGGTGATCGGCGATGCACCGCGGGGAAGCGGGACGGGGGACGGGGGAAGGCTACTGCTTGGCTGCCCCGTCCCTCTTCCCGCTTCCCCACGAATTATCGGGAGCTCCGCGAGCTTGCCGTTCTCGAACAGCTCCCGCCACTCCGGACCGACCGACGCCGGGTCCTGGAGATACTGCTCGTACATCACCTGAACAAAGGCGGCGTTGTGGGTACCAAAGACGAGTTCGCTCACGGGCCGAAATCTACAACGTATCTTTCCCAATCCCCACCGGAGAGACGCCATGAAACTGATCACGACCATCGTCCGGCCGGAGCGGCTGCCGGAGGTCAAGACAGCGCTGTTTCGGGCTGGGATCACCGGGATTACGCTCAGCCGCGTGAGCGGGCACGGCGGTGAGCACGAGATCGTGAGTCAGTATCGCGGCACGACGCTGGTCATGGAATTCCACGAGAAAGTCAAGATCGAGATGGTGTGCTCCGAGCCGTTCGTGCAGCCGTGCATCGACGCGATCCTCTCCTCGGCGCGCACCGGCGAAGTCGGCGACGGTAAGATCTTCGTGCAGCCGATCGAGCGCGTGATCCGGATTCGGACGGGGGAGCAGAACAACGAAGCGTTGACGGCGGTCAATGCGGATGCGGTGCAGCAGGCGGCGTTGCGCGCCGTCGACGCGGAATGACGCCTGTAATCAGCTGACCCGGCGCGTCTTCCTTCTCATGAAGTCCATCAGGATAAACTGGCCGAGCGTCATCGTGTTCGTGAAGTAGGCTTTGCCGCGGCAGATCGCCGAGACCTTTTTCACGAACTCGACCAGACTGCGGTCGCGCGCGAGCATGAACGTGTTGATCAAAATCCCGCTGCGCCGGCACAGCGCCACTTCGCGGTAGGTCGCCTGCAGGATGTGCGGGTCCAGGCCCATCGAGTTCACATAGATCCGGCCATCGGGCTGCGTCAGCGCCGACGGCTTCCCGTCGGTGATCATGATGATCTGGCGCATGTCCTTGCGCTGCCCCATCAGAATCCGGCGCGCGAGCTTCAGCCCTTCCGTGGTGTTCGTGTGGTATGGCCCGACCTGCGCGTGCGCGAGCTGCGCCAGCGGGATTTCCTCGGCGGTGTCGTGGAACAGCACGACGCGCAGCGTGTCACCGGGGAATTGCGTCCGAATCAAATGCGTCAGCGCGAGCGCGACTTTCTTCGCCGGCGTGAAGCGATCCTCGCCGTACAGAATCATCGAGTGCGAGCAGTCGAGCATCAGCACCGTCGCCGAAGACGAGCGGTACTCGGCCTGGTGCACCATCAAGTCGTCGTACTCGAGGTTGATCGGAACGCCCAGCCCCTCGCGCTTCAGCGCGTGCGACAGCGTCGCGTTGACGTCGAGATTCAGCGTGTCGCCGTACTCGTAGCGCTTGCTCGCGGCCTCGGCCTCGACGCCCGTGGCGAGATGCTCGGTCTCGTGCGCGCCGAAGCTCGATTTCCCGATGCTCCCCAACAAGTATTTGAGCGTCCGATATCCGAGAAAATCGATGCCTTTGTCGGTGAGATTGAACTGCACCTGCTGCGCCGCTTCCTTCGCCATGCCGCCGGGACCGAGCACCGGCTGCTGCGCCCCAGGCATCTTCGGCGCCTGCTGGAGATTGAGATAGCCTTCGTCGATCAGCTTCTGGACGATTTGATCGAGCAGATCGGCGAGCTGCTGCTGCAGCTGGGCATCCTTCTGCGCATCGCCGGTCGATTCGCCCCGCAACGCGCCGAGCATCTCGGGCGTGAGCTGCCCCGAATCCATGAGCGCCTGCAGAATCGCCTGGCGCAGCGCATCCATCGAGCGGTCGGGGTCCTCCTCGCCGAACTCCCCCCAGAACGGGTGCGAGTAGGGCCCGCCCGCAAAACCGGATTGCAGCAGGAAATCGGCGAGCTGGTCGAGCAGCGCCTGGAGATTGAGCGTCTCGAGCAGGCCAGCGACATAGCGGCTGTACGTCGTGTAACGCATCGATTCCTAATCTAGCACAACGAGGCGGCTTCCATCCTGGCGCACGCGCAACGCCTGGTAATCCGGGATCACCGCGGTGGCCTCGGAAAAGTCCGCGTCTGGATGCGTGGTGCGAAGCGCGACGACGCGCGCGCCGGCCGCCAGCCCGGCCGCGATCCCCGGCGGCGCGTCTTCGAACACGACGCATGATGCGGGATCGACGCCGAGCCGCTGCGCACCCAGGCGGTAGCCGTCGGGCGCCGGTTTGCCGGCGGTGACGTCGCTGCTCGTGATGAGCACGGCAGGGATCGGCAGTCCCACCGACGAGAGCCGCAGCCGCGCGAGATCGGTGCCGCAGGAGGTGACGACGGCCCATTTGCCGTCGGGCAAACTGCTCACGAAGCGCCGGGCGCCCGGGACCTCGACGAGTCCCTCGGTGTCGAGCAGCTCCTGGTTGTCGATCCAGGCGGCTTCGGCTTCCGCGTCGAGGTGCGGCGCGACGATTCGCGCCGTGTCGCGCGTGCGCCGGCCGTGGGCGACCCGCAGCAGCGCCTCGGTCGTGACTCCCAGGCGCGCTGCCCACAAGCGGCAGACGCGCTCCACGACGGCGCGCGAATCGACGAGCACGCCGTCCAGATCGAACAGCAGGGCGGAACACTGGATTTCCATAGGCCCTTAATTTGGTGTCAATGACAGAAGCTGCGCGGCGCTACGGATTCGGAGCTCTCGCTCACCGCAACTTCCGTCTCTTTTTCATCGGCCAGGGCATCTCCCTCATCGGGACCTGGATGCAGAATGTGGGCGAGGGATGGCTGATCCTCACCCTCACCAACTCTCCATTCTACGTCGGCCTCACCTCGGCGCTGAGCTCGCTCGGCGTGCTGCTGTTCAGCCTCTACGCCGGCGTCATCGCGGACCGCACCGACAAGCGCCGCTTCATCGTGTTCATGCAGGTCGCGTTCATGCTCGAGGCGTTCGCGGTCGCGATCCTCGTCTGGACAGGCGTCATCCAGGTCTGGCACGTGCTGACCCTCGCGACGCTGCTCGGCATCGCGAGCGCGTTCGATATCCCGATGCGGCAATCGTTCGTGTACGACATGGTCGGCAAAGACGATCTCATGAACGCGATCGCGTTGAACTCCTCGCTGTTCAACGGCGCGCGCGTCATCGGACCCGCCATCGCCGGATTGCTGATCGGCGCCGTCGGTATCGCCGCATGCTATTTCCTGAACGGGCTGAGCTACATCGCCGTGATCGTCGGGTTGCTCATGATGACGCTGCCACGCCCTCAGCGCGTCGAGAGCACGGTATCGGTCTGGGCGGGCTTTCGGGAAGTCCTGGTGTACCTGCGCAACGATGTCCGGCTGCGCGTGCTGATGATCCTGACCGCCGTTCTGAGCATTTTCGGATTCCCATACCTGACGATGATGCCGGTGTTCGCGCGCGACGTGCTGCATCAGGGCGCCGGAGGATATGGCGCGCTCACCTCGTCGGTCGGCATCGGCGCGGTGCTGGGCGCCCTGGGCGTCGCGCTCCGCTCGTCCCGCATTCGCGCGCGCGGCCGGCTCATGCTGATGGGCGGCACCGCGTTCGGGATTCTGCTCATCCTGTTCGCGGGATCGCGCTCGCTCGGGCTGTCGATGGTGTTGCTCGGTCTCGCGGGTTGCGCGATGATCGTGAACAACTCGATCACCAACACGCTGCTGCAAATGGCCGCGCCCGATCACCTGCGCGGCCGTATCATGGGCTTCTATTCGTTCGTCTTTGTGGGGATGGCGCCGTTCGGCGCATTCCTCTTCGGCATCGTGGCGGAGCACACCGGCGTATCGACGACGATTGCGGCCGGCGGAGCGATCGTGGCGGTGGCGGTGACGATTGCCGGCCTGACGGTCCCTACCATCCGCGACGCTTGATCTCCTCGACGACCGCGAACGCCGCGCCCTCGAACCCCAGCCGCTCCGCATTGAGGACCAGATCGTACTGCGTGAGGTCCTGGCGGTCCCGGCCATAGTGGCTTTTGACGTACTCGTCGCGATGCGCGTCGGTTTCCTGCATCATCGCGTCCGCCTCGGCCGGGCTGACGCCGAGCCGCTCGATCGCGACCTTTTTCCGGAACGGCTTGGACGCGACGACGTAGACGTGCAGCGCATTGGGGCGCGTGGCGAGCACCGCCTGCGCGCCGCGGCCCACCAGCACGACGCGACCCTCGGAGGAGGCCTCTTCGATCACGCGCTCCGTCGTCCTGACGATCTGCTCGTCCTCGACCGTATCGACGGGCACCGGGTGCTCGCCGGTCGCGACGAACATTTCCGGCGACGCGATCGCGAGCGTGCGCGCCAGCCGTTCGAGCAGGCCGGGCGTGCGCTCCTCGCGGCGCGCGACCTCGTCTTTCGACAGGCCGGCGAGCTTGGACACCTGCTCCACGAATTCGTTGTCGATCAAGGTCCAGCCGGGAAGCAGCTGCACCACGCGCCGGGCGATCTCCGAGCCGCCCGACGCGTACTGCCGCGTGATCGTGACGAGAGGCTTTACTGCTGCCGCAGATTTCGTCTGAGATCTCCGATGTTCAGGACCGGCACGCCGCCCTGCGTCGGGACCAGAATCACGAGATTGTTCGACGACTTCATGTCGCGCAGCACCTCGAGGTACTGCCGCATCAGCGCCTCGGGGGTCAACGTCGTGTTCAGCAGCCGCTGCTGCTCCGCCTGCAGCCGCGCGACTTCGACGCGGTGCCGCTCGGTCTCGACCTGCTGCTCCTGCGCGATCTTGTTGTTGATCGCCTGCACGACTTGCGCCGGCGGCTGGAGATCGCGCAGGAAGAACGCGGTCACGGTGGCGATGCGGAATCTGGGGCCGCCCACCCGGGGCTGGGTCACCAGCGCCGAGTCGACCAACGCTTCCATGGTGTTGGCGATCTGGGTGCGCTTCGAGATGTCATTGATGGAGTACTGCACCATCCCGTCGCGAACCCCCTTACGCAGCGCGTTGCGCACCGCGCTGTGGATCTGGTTCTCGTCGCCGATCTCGGTGTAGATGCGGGCGGCCTGCTGGGGATCGATCTGCCAGCGCAGGCCCACGTCCACGGTCATCCCCATCTGTTCGCTCGAGAGCGCCGCGATCTCTTCGACCTGGTCGCCGGTGAACGGATACTGCTCTTCGCGGGTTGAATAGCGCTCGATCGACGACCAGGGCGGCACGATCCGGATGCCGGGGAGGAGGGGACTGGGGCTCACCGAGCCGAACGCGTGCTGCACGCCGACTTCGCCGGCGTTGATGACCACTGCCGTCGAGCCGACGACGACGAGGACACCGACGATGAGGGCGGCGAGGCTCGCCAGGCGCAGCGCGCCGCCTACCGGGCGAGCGCCCTCGGATCGAACCGCCGACGCGCCGATGCGCAGGAAGAAAGCGACAGCGAGGAGTACGAAACCAAAGACGAGGCTGCCCATGGCGACTCCCGATTCTGTTGGGGACGGGGAGGACTTACGTGAACAGGTTCGGGCCGGTTCCAGGGCCTTTGGGGAAGGGCGGTTTCTGCTCGCTCCGAGCCCGGACGTATCCGAGCTCCTCGCTGCGCGCGATACGTTTTTCAGCGACGAGCCCCTCGAGCACCAGCTCGCACGCCGACACCATCGTCGCGGGATCTTTCTTGCCGCCGAGACCGACCTGATCGATCAGCGCGAGCAGCCCCGGCACGACGGTGAAGCCCTTGAGCAGCGATTCGGAGCGCTCGTCGGGCGTGACCTTGAGCGCGCCGCCTTCGTCGAACCAGTGGACGATGTCGTCCACGTTGGCGCCGCCGACGCGTCCCTCGAACGTCCGGCCCGCCGCGCGGCGAATCAGGTCCTTGGCGACGATCTCGGAGCCCTGCAGCTCGCCCTCGTACTCGAGCTCGAGCTTGCCCGTGATCGCCGGCAACGCGGCGTACACGTCGGAGATCCGCGGCACGATGGTTTTTTCCTTGGTGGCAATCGTGCGGCGCTCGGCGTTGGACACGACGTTGTCGAGCACGCTGATCGGCAGGCGCTGCGACACGCCGCTGCGGCGATCGACGCGCTTGTCCTCGCGCGCCTCGAACGCGATGCGCTCGACCAGCTCCGCCATGAAGTCGGGAATGCGGATCTGGCGGCTGCCGCCGTTGCGCTCGATCCACGCCTCCTGGCGCGTGATCGCCGCGCCGAGCTCCACGCTCAGCGGGTAGTGCGTCGTGATCTCGGAGCCGATGCGGTCCTTCAGCGGCGTGATGATCTTGCCGCGCGCCGTGTAGTCCTCCGGATTCGCCGTGAAGACGAGCGCGACGTCGAGATTGAGGCGCACCGGATAGCCTTTGATCTGGACGTCGCCTTCCTGCATGATGTTGAACAACCCCACCTGAATCTTGCCGGCGAGATCGGGTAGCTCGTTGATCGCGAAGATGCCGCGATTGGCCCGCGGCAACAGCCCGAAATGCATGGTCAATTCGTCGGACAGCAGATGGCCGCCCCGCGCCGCCTTGATGGGGTCCACGTCGCCGATGATGTCGGCGATCGTGACGTCCGGCGTGGCCAGCTTCTCCACGAAGCGGATCTCGCGCGGCAGCCAGGCGATCGGCGTCTGGTCCCCGCGCTCCGCGATCAGCTCGCGGCCGTACTTGGAGATCGGCTCGAACGGATCGTCGTTGACCTCGCTGCCGGCGATGAACGGGACTTCTTCATCGAGCAGCGTCACCAGCTGGCGCAGGATCCGGCTTTTCGCCTGACCGCGCAGGCCGAGCAGAATGAAGTTGTGGCGGGACAGAATGGCGTTCACGAGCTGCGGCAGGACCGTCTCTTCGTACCCGACGATGCCGGGAAACAGCGCCGAGCCGTTCTCGAGCAAACAGATCAGGTTCTCGCGCATCTCGTCCTTGACGGTACGCTGGCGGCGCGCGGGACTCGCCCACTCCGTTTGCTTCAGCTCGCCGAGGGTCGTCGCTTGGGTCATGGAACGACGTTAACTGACGGAGGGCCGCCTTGACAGGGGGTGGGCCGCGGCGAGAGCGTGTGGTCATGCGAGTTTTTTCCGTCCTGCTCGCATTGGTAGCCGTCGTATCGCCCGTCGCGGCACAGCAGCCTGCCGCGCCGCCCGTCGATACCGTCGCGGTCGTTGCGCTGCATCTCAGCGACGGATCCGACGTCACCGGCCGCGTGGTCGCAGCAGACGACTCATCGCTCACACTGCTCACGTTTGCCGGCGCGCGCGTCACGGTACCACGACGTTCCATTGTGTCGTGGCGACCACAGCCGGGTCGGGTCACGGCCCAGGGCTTTCAGCGTTCCGACGCGAGCTCCAGCCGCCTGTTTTTCGCACCGACCGCGCGCACGCTGCCGGCCGGGAGCGGCTACTTCACCGACTATTACATCGTTTTCCCGACGGTGGGCTTCGGTGTGTCCGACCGCGTCATGGTGTCCGGTGGCGTCTCGGTCATACCGGGGAGCGATCAGCTCGTGTATTTCGCCGCCAAAGTCGGGGTGGTGCGCAAACCTACTGCCGCTGTTGCCGTCGGGGCATTCTGGGCGACCGTCCCCGCTGAATCCGACGCGTCGCTCGGCATGGGCTACGCGGTGACCACGCTTGGCAGCGAGGATCACGCCATCACGTTGCTCGGGGGTGTGCCGTTCACGACGCACGATCTCGCGCCTCAGCCATTGTTTGTGGTTGGCGGCGAGACCCGCATCGGCAGCGGCAGCAAGTTGATGGTCGAGGCTTGGAAACTACCGGAAGAGGACGCGGTGCCGGTGCTGTTTGGCGTGCGCGCGTTCGGGAAGCAGCTGTCCGCCGGCTTTGGTCTCGTCTATGTGTTTCCCAACAGCATCGAGGGCTGGCCGTTCATCCCCTGGGCGGATTTCAGCATCGTCTGGTAGATCACCCCGTGCTCTGCAACCCTTGCGCGATTCCGCGCACGCTCGCCATCAGCGCGCGGAACAGCTCGTCGTCCGGCCGCCCGGCGGCGCGCCAGCGCGCCAGCAGATCGACCTGCAGCAGGCTCATCGGATCGACGTAGGGGTTGCGCAGCCGGATCGAGCGTTGCAGCGCGGCATCGGAGTCGAGCAGCGCCTGTTCCTGCTTCAGGGCGAGCACATGGCCGGTCGCCCGCTCGAACTCGGCGCGAATCTGCGGGAAGTAGCGATCGCCGAGCGGGCCGGCCAGGCGCGCATAGCGGACCGCGATCGAGAGGTCGGCCACGCCGAGCACCATCTCGACGTCGTCGATCAGCGTGCGCAGGAACGGCCACTCGCGCGCCATCTCGTTCAGCGTTTCCGTGCCATGACGGGATACCGCACGATCGAGCGCGGTGCCGACACCGTACCAGCCGGGGAGCAGATGCCGGCTCTGCGTCCACGCGAACACCCACGGAATGGCGCGCAGCTGTTCGATCAGGTGACTCGGATCGTCCGGGTTGTTGCGCGACGCCGGCCGGCTGCCGATCGCCATGCGCTGGATCACGTCGATCGGCGTCGCCTGCCGGAAGTACTCGACGAACTGCGGGTCATCGTAGATCAGCGCGCGATAGGCGGCACGGCTGTCCCGGGCGATCTCGTTCATGATCGTCGCCCAGGTGTCGTCGCGCGGATCGGCGGGGCGGGGGCGGGCGGTGGCGAGCGCCACCGCGCTGACCGTTTGCTCGAGCGTGCGCATCGCGATGCCGCGCAGCCCGTATTTCGCGTTGATGACTTCGCCCTGCTCGGTCACGCGCAACCGGCCCTTCACCGACCCGCGCGGCGCGCTGAGAATGGCGCTCGCGATCTTGCCGCCGCCGCGACTGACGGTGCCGCCCCGGCCGTGGAAGAAGGTCAGATCGACCGCCGACCGCTCCGCAATCTCGACGAGCGCGGCCTGCGCCTGTTGCAGCGCCCAGCGCGACGCGGCGATCCCCGCGTCCTTGTTGCTGTCCGAGTATCCGATCATCACCACCTGCCGCATGCCACGAGCGGCGAGGTGCTCGCGATAGCCCGCGTGCTGCAGGAGCTCCTCGAGCACGCTGGGCGCGCGCTCGAGATCGGCGACGGTTTCGAACAGCGGCGCGACGTCGAGCGGCACGTGATTCCCGTCCGCCACCAATCCCGCGCGCCGCGCGAGCTCGAGCACCGCGAGCACGTCAGCGGAGCCCTCGGCCATGCTGATGATGTAGAGGCCGACTGCCCGGTCGCCGAACCGCCCGCGCGCCGCGCCGATCGCCTTGAACACATCCAGGACGCGCGTCGCCTGCGCGTCCGGTGGCGCGCCTCGTGAGAGCGTGCCGAGCACGGCGCGATGGACCTGCGAGTGCTGGCGCAGATCGATGGTGGCGAGATGGAATCCGAACGTTTCGACGCGTCGCAGCAGGCGCTGCACGCCGAACAGGCCCGCATGCTCGCCGCGGTGTGATCGCAGACTTGCAATGATCGTCTGGAGATCCTGCTCGAGCTCGGACGCGCTCGCGTAGCCGTGCGCTTCATTGCGGCGCGTGGCGTCGAGCCGCGCCGCCATGAGCGCGAGCACGACCCGGTAGGGCATGTCGTAATACCGAGGGGGGATCGCGGCGAATGCCTTGGCGAATTGTCCGCTGTATGCGGCGACGCGGTCCCGAACCTCCTCGCTCACACCGACGCGCGCTCCGGACTGCGAAAGCCGGCGCGACAGCTCGGCGGCCTCGCGCCGGTAGCGCTCGAGCACCAGCTCGCGCTGTCGCTCCAGCGCGGCATGGAGCGTATCCGCGCCGACGTTGGGGTTGCCGTCCATGTCGCCGCCCACCCACGAGCCAAATCGCAGCACGGACTGGACCGGCATTCCCGCGGCCTGCTCGAGCTCCTCGTAAAAGGGCGGGACGATCCGGTATACCACATCCGTCAGATAGAAGAGGACGTTTTCGAGCTCATCCATCACGGTGGGCCGCGCCGACGGGTGCGGGTCGGTCTGCCACGCGGCGGTCACCTCCTCGCGAATGCGCGCCAATGCCGCGCGCTCTTCATCGGGCGTGCGCGACGGATCGAGGCGCTCCACCAGTAACCGCCCGATCACCTGCTCCTTCTCGAGCAGCGTGCGCCGCGTCGCTTCCGTGGGATGCGCGGTGAACACCGGCTCGATGAGCAGCGGCTGCTGCAGCAGCGCGCCGGCGGCCTTGAGACTCCCTTCCTGCGGCGCGGCGTCGGCGCGCAGATAGTCGCGCCGGCGGCGGATGCGATGGATGCGCTCGGCGAGATTGATGACTTCGAAATACGTCGCGAAGGCGCGGATCAGCGTCTCGGCATCGGCGACGCCGAGATCGCCGAGGAACGCGTTGAGGTCATCATCGGCGCCGGCGATGGCCGCGCGGCGCGCGCGCTCGACCAGCTGAAAGAATTCGTCGCCGCATTGCTCGCGCAGCACGTCGCCGACGAGCGCGCCCAGCGTGCGGACATCGTCCCGCAGCGGGACGTCTTTCGACGCAAACTCGGTCAGGAGGCCTCGGCGGGCATGGACAACCTGGCGGTGGCGACGCCCCACGCGGCGATCTCGATCGGCGCCTTTCCGTCGCTGCCGAGCGTGAGCGGGTCCCCGTTTTGCTCGACGATGGTCGTGCGCCGCGCGGCCTTGAACTGATAGGCCGCGGGCCACACGCCGACCGTGCGGGCCTGGCCCGCGATGTCGAGCAGCTTCACGATCGCGCCTTCTCCGTCGTCCGCGAGCTTCGCGCCCACGATCATCATGTTCTTGTCGGCATAGAACAGCGCGCGGTCGGTGGCGACCAGCGGTCCGGCTCTGTCGTTCGTGTAGGACGCGCTCACGTACAGTGGATCGCAGGCGGCCCAGCCGCGCCGGACCGGCTCGGCGACGTCTCCGGGCGCGAGCAACGAGATGCGAAACCGGAACGTGAACGCGCCGCCCTGCGCCGCCGCGTAGTTCGTATGCCAGTAGTTGTTCATCGCGTACGCGAACAGCGTCCCGTCGGGCACGATGCTGCGCCGCCACTGACCGCGGAACAGATCGTTGAGCGTGAACAGCGGTGTGTCGGGCGCGCTCCACAGCAGCCCGTCGGTCGCCTCGTGCAGCCACACCCAGTGCGCGTGGCAATACCAGTCGCGACAGCTCCCCGGCTGTTGATCCTTGTCGACTGTCATGCGGCCGAGTGGGACTTCGACTTCGACCACCGGCTTCGTGAATGCAAACGGGAATGCGACGTACAATGCTTCCTTGGACAGCGCCGGCGTTTTCGTCAGCCGATTCTCGATGTCGACCCAGGGAAGCTCGTCATACAACGTCACCGTCGACGTGAGCGTCGGGAATCCATCCAGGGTCCGCTCGGTCACCAGGCGCACGCCGATGCCGGGCAGCTTCTCGCGGCGCGATCGGACGAATACGGCCTGTTTGAGGTCCAGCTGCGGCGCGTTCTTCAACGCGTCGCGATCGCCGCTCGTCCATAACGCGCTGCGCTCGCCGCCGCGCGCATACACGAGCTGGTTGAGACCGGACCAGTCCGACGCCTTCACGCGCTCTTTGCCGTCCGGACCGGTGAGGGAGCGGATCGCGCCGGTCTTGTCGTCGAGCTTCACGGTGAAGCCGCCGGCGCTCGCGTCGAGGGCCTCGCCATCGGGCGCCGGCGCGCGCGGACTGCGATCGCTCTCGGCCAGCGCGAGGTAGCCGAGCGGCGGCACGTCGCGCAGCAGGACCAGGGCGTCGCCGTCGTCGAGATCGACCGTCGGCAGCTCGCGTCCCTCGTAGGCGAGCGCCTTGCCGGCACCGGCCGGGACGCGGGCGACATCGGTGCGCTCCCAGGTGCCCGCGTTGAACACGACACGCCCGCGGCCGGCGCGCATGGCGCGTCCGATGCGCGCCAGGCCGTCGCTCAGCAGCTCGCGCGATCCGGCGGCCGCCGCGTCGATGAAGCGCTGCTTGTACTCCCACTGCGCGACGGTCTGTCGCGACGCGGGAGCGTCGATACTCTCGGCCGCGCCCCACGTGTGCTCGCCGAACATCAGCAGGTCGCGCCACAGGGTGACGCGCGCCTCCGCTCGTTCACGGCGCAGCGCCACCACGTCGTCGTCGGGGGAGTCGATGCGCGCATCCCACAGCGCGAGAATCTCGGCCGCGCGAGCGGCGAGCTGCGCCGACCGGAACGCGGCGAGCGCGGCGGCGGTGGACGCCGCGCCGTCCTCCCAATACAGGCCTGTGTCTCCACGCCGGACCGGAATTTTCGTCGCGTAGCGACGCTCGACGTCACGAAAGAAGTCCTCGGCGCGGCCCGGGATGATCCGCGGCCACGTGAAACGCCGCCCGAACTCCGCCACGTTGGCGACCAGCGCCTCCTTCATTAAAGCATTGTCCTGCCAGTCCGCACCGTAGAGCAATGCGATGTCATACGGCCAGTTTTGTGCGAGCAATGCAGGCTGATTGAGCAGCCAGTCGGACAGGCGCCGTCCCATTTCCTCAGGTCCGGCGTCGAATCCGAACCGCGTCCCGTCGCCATAGTGATGCGCCCGCCAGTGCAGCACGCGACTCCCGTCCGGGCCTTCCCAGTAGTAGAGCTGCGGATAGGCGACGCCCTCCGCCGTACCGCTCGCCGGCAGCAACGGCACGGCGCGCTCGGGATTGGGACCGCTCGCGAGATACTTCACGCCGCTCGCCGCGAGGAGCATCGGGAATGTGAGCGTCTGTCCGGGGACGTCGGTGATCTGCGCCGAGACGAAGCTTATGCCGCGCTCGCGCGCGAGCTTTCCCGCCGGCCAGGTGAGACGCGCGAACGTGTCGTGATCGAGTAATCCGGTGAGCATGTTCGCGAACAGCGCCTGCCATCCGATTTTGCCGTCGCGGATCGCCTGGATCAGCGCGTCGCCCGCGTCGGCGGAGCGGTTTTCGAGATACGACAGAATCTGCACCGCGCACTCGGCGGTGAAATGGAAGTCGCGTCGGGTCGTGAGCCAGGCGAGTGCGGTGTCGAGGTTCTTGCGATGCACCTCGAGCGCGCGCTCCTGCAGGTCGGTGTATCCGACGTCGGTGTGAATCGACGCGAGCCAGTACAGCGTCCAGCGCTTTGCCGGAGTGAGTCGCAGCGCGCGCCGCGCGACGCGATCGCGCCCGACTTCCACGTCGACCTGATAATCGGTGGGTTGCGAAAGCGGCACCCACACTTCGCCGCTCAAGGCGCCCGCGTCACCGGCGGGCAGGAGGCCCGCAGTGCCGATGAGCGCGCCGCGTCGATCGGTGACGCGCGCGCGCGCGGCGGGCGCGCCCAATGCCGACACGATGATGCGCACGAGATTGCGGCGGCCGTCGGGCTGCTGGAACAGCGCTGTCGGGCGGACGTCGATCACCGGCTTTTGGGTCGCGTGCCCGTGGCCGGCGCGACGCAGCAGCGGCAGCGTGCCGAGCCACGCGAGGAATGAACGGCGGTCGAAGGGAAGCATGGATGCTATAAGTTACCGCTGCTTGACTGCACAGGTCCCCCATGTACGTTTCGCGCGTCCGTCCCCCAGGAACCTCAACAGGAGCTCGCATGAAGCGGATTGCCTTGGCCGTGGCGCTCGTCGTCATAGTCGCGGGCGCGTGCAAGAAGGCTGAAGACCGCGGGATGGCCGCGGATTCCACGCGCGCCGACTCGATGCAGATGTCCGATTCGATGAAAATGGACACCACGCATCACATGGCGCCTGATACGACAAAGGCGCGTCGTCCGTAATAGCCGTCGGTTGATTGGCTGTGAAGCCCGGGTGATCGCCCGGGCTTTTGTTTTTTCAGCGCACCGACCGCAGGATCGCCGTGCGGGTATCGAACGGCGGCGACCAGCCGAGCTCGGCGCGAATGCGGTCGATCGCGTACGGGTTTTCTCCCAAGATGAACGAGACCGCGGCGCCGCCGAGTCCCGCATAGCGTCCCGGAAACACCGCTTTGAGCAGAATACCCCAGACCGCGATTCCGAATCGCACGAGCCCGACCGGCACCGGAATGAACCGCGCGGGCCGGCCGAGTGCCGCGGCGAATGTCGCGAAGAACTCCCGCTGCGTGAGCAGCGGCTCGGCGTCGCGCGTGACGTTGTAGGCCCGAAAGCCAGTTTGCGCCGGTGCATCCAGCGCCGCGACGATCGCGGACGCCACGTTGCCGGCGTAGACGCACGACAAATGATTCGTGCCCGGGCCGATTTGCGGTATGAAGCCGCGCTTCAGGTTGGCGAGCAGGCGGTTCGTGAACAGCCGGTCGCGCTCGCCGTAGATGACGTTGGGACGAATCGCGATGGCATCGAGACCGTCGCGGCCCGCGTCCTGCACCAGCAAGTCGGCCGCCCGCTTGGTGCGCGCGTAGAAGTCGTCGGCAGGGAGCGGCTGAAACCCGTATTGCTCGGTGACGCCGTCTCTCCCGGCGTCGTACACCTCGGTGCGGCCGTACACCGACACGGAGGAAATGTGAATCAGGCGCGCGCGGTTCCGGCGCGCCGCGTCGATCGCGAGCCGCGTCCCGCCGACGTTGACCCGCGTAAACTCCTCGAACGTGCTGCGCGTCACGACGAGGGCGGCGCCGTGCACGATCGCGCGCACGCCGCGGGCGGCCCGGTCCCAGGTCACGGCATCCGTCGCGTCGCCGATCACCGGCTCGGCGCCGAGCGATTCGACCAGCGCGCGCGCGTGCTCGCGCACCAGCGCTCTCGGCCGCTCGCCGCGCGCGCGCAGCGCCTCGAGCACATGGGTGCCGACGAGACCGCCGGCACCAGTGACGAGCACCGTCACGCCGGCGTGACTTTCGGAGCGTCGAACGGCAGTGCGACGACGCGCGCTTCGCGGCCCGCCGCGCGCACCGTGGCGCCGATCTCGACTTCGCGCCGCACGATCGCCAGGCCGATCCAGCGTCCCAGCAGCGAGCCGCCGCCGTCGGGCAGCCACGCGATGCTGGTCACCCGTCCGACGTCACGCTCGTCGTGCGTGACGGGGGTCCACCCTTCCGCCGGAGCGGCGGGCGGATCGCTCTCGAAAAACAGGCCGCGCAGCTGGCGATTGGCGTGCCCGCGAAAATGCAGCCGGCTGACCGTTTCCTGCCCGGTGTAGCAGCCCTTCGTGTACGACACGCCGCCGATGTCGTCGAAGCGCACTTCCTGCGGAATCGTTTTGTCGTCGACTTCCGACGCGAGCCGCGGCCAACCGGCCAGAATCCGGGCGAGCTCGAGCGCGTCCTCCGTCGCTCGATGTGCGCCGCCACTGGCGAGTCGCTCGAGCAGCGCGGCGCGATGCGCGGATGCCGCCGTGATCTGGAAGACGAACGGAGCCGCCTCGTTGGCGCGCGCGACCTCGACCGCGATGTCGCCGGCTTTCCCCTCGACCGCGCGGCTCGATCCCGGCGGGACGGGAAATCCCGCCGCGCCCATCACCGCCGTGCTGAGCGCGCCCGCCACGCGCAGCACGCCAAGCGCTTCGGTACGGTCCTCGAAGCGCGCGAGCCGCGGCGGAATCGAGCGCTGGAAAATCGCCAGCGCCCGCTCGCGTCCCTCCGCGGCGACCGTGAACCGCACGCGCGAGCCGAGGCGCGCGGCCCAGCCGTCCACCACGACCATGCCCTTGGCCGTGAGCAGCGCGCCGTATACAAACGAGCCGTCGCCGGGCTTTTCGATGTCGTTGGTGAGCAGGCCCTGGAAGCACGTGATCGCGCCGGTGCCCGGCCCGCTCAGCTCGATCACGCCCGCGTCGACCGGGGCCACGATGGCGCCGGCGCGCAGCTGGTCGACGATTTCCGCCGGGACGGCGTCCTGCTCGAGACGTGTCACAGCCTGGCCAATTCTTCCGGCGCGTGGCCCGCGAGCGAAGCCCAGACCGCGGCGGCGCCGCGGCCGTCGAGGCGCTCCGCCGGATGGCTCGTCGTCAGCATGACGCACGGCATGCCGGCCGCGCGCGCCGCCTGCAGACCGTGCAGCGAGTCTTCGATCACGGCGCAGCTCGCCGCCTTGATCGGACTGCGATCGTTGAACGCGCGCAGCGCGGCGAGGTAGGCCGCGGGATGGGGCTTCGACTGCGGCACCTCGCCCGCCGCGACGATCACCTCGAACTGCAGCATCAGCTCGGCCCGGGAGAGCAGCGTTTCGATCTCTCGCCGCAAGGCGCCCGAGACGATCCCCAGACGAAAATGCTGCGCCGCGGCGCGGACGAAGTCCTGCGCGCCCGGAACCATCTTCAGGGTGTTGCTGACGAGGTCGAGGTAGATCTGGGACTTCTTGTCGATGAGATGCTTCACCCATTCGGTGGTGAGGGTGCGCTGCGCGCGCCGGTACGCCTCGACGAATCCGGTGCGATCGTCGAGACCGAGGTAGTGCGCGTAGTACTCGTCGCGCGAGAGCGTGATCCCGTCCTCGGCCAGCACGCGCTGCAACGCCTCGCAATGCTGCGGCTCGTCGTCGACCAGCACGCCATTGAAGTCGAACAACACCGCTTGAATCACAGCGTCTCCTTGAGCCACGAAACGATCTGCGGCCAGCACGTTTCTCGCGCGCGCGGATTGAGCACGAGCCCGGCATGGGTCAGCCCGCGCTCGACCACGAGCGCCTTCCGCGCGGCGCCGATGCGGTCGACGACCTGGCCGCACGCCTTGGGCGGCGCGAAGATCCGGTCGGCGGCGCCGGCGACGCCCAGATACGGTATGCTCACCGAGGCGAGTCCCGCAAAGTAGTCGAACGCGTCCGTTCCCATCCATGCGCCACGCACGTTCCACTCCATCCACTCGGCGATGATCTCCGCGGCCTCGTCTTCGTTGCCGAAGCGCAGCGCGCGCGCCGGAAATCGTCCGAGCGCGCGCGACACGGCGATCGTCAAACCGGCCAGCGTGCGCCGCACGGGTCCCAGGCGCCGGGGACCGGGCGTGCCCAGCGTGACCACCGCCCGAATCGGCGCGGCGGCCGCGACGCGCGCGAGCCAGCACAGGCCCGCGGCCCCGCCCGCGGAATGGCCGAGCCATGCCAGCGGCGCGCCGTCGGTCTCCTCGCGCACGCGCGCGACGAACGTGGGCGTGTCCTGCAGCACCCAATCCTCGAACGTCCACGCGCCCCGGCGCGGCTCGCGCGCGCTATCGCCGTGATGGCGCAGATCCGCGAGCCAGACATCGAATCCCGCGGCGCCGAGAAAGTGCGCGAGGCCGCCGGGACTCGAGCCGCTCGTGCCGTCGGGCGTATGCAGCCAGAAGCGGTGATTGGTGAACGCGCCGTGCACCAGCAGGATCGCGGGACGCCCGTCGCGGAAAGCGCGCAGGCGGTGCAGGGCGAGCTCGACTCCGTCGGGCGCGGTGATCCGGCGGTCTCCGCCCGTCATTCGTAGCGGCCGGCGGCGCGGTACGACTCGTCGAGCAGCTCCACAGGATGCCGAACCTGCGCGCGAATGCGCGCCGCCGCGAGACCCGCGCCGAGCTGCATCAGACAGCCGGGGTTGCCGGTGGCGACGACCTGGGGCGCCGCTTCGCGCAGCCGCGCGATCTTCGGCGCGAGCACCGCGCGCGACATCTCCGGCTCGAGCAGCGTGAACAATCCCGCGCTGCCGCAACATTCTGCCGCGCCGGGCACCTGGACCAGCTCGAGCAGCGGAATCGCGGCGAACAGCTGGAGCGGGGGCACGGCGATGCCCTGCGCGTGCAGCAGATGGCACGGGGGATCGTACGCCACATGGAGATCGAGCGGAGCGCCGGGAACGGGGGCGGGAGCCAGCAGCTCGGTGACGTCGCGCACGCGCCGGGAGAATCGTTCGCCCGCGCTATCGCCGAGCAGGTGCCCGTATTCCTTCATCAAGGCGCCGCATCCCGCGCTGTTCACGACGATCGGTTCGTCGCCGTCTCCGAACGCCGCGACGTTCGTTCGCGCCAACGCCCGCGCCGCGTCGAGCAGGCCGGCGTGCGCATGCAGCGCGCCGCAGCAGCCCTGGCCGGTGACCTCGCGGACCGCGTGGCCGTTCACCGCCAGCGTGCGGATGGTGGCGTCGTGGACGTGGGAGAAGAGGCCTTGCTGGACGCAGCCACGGAACAGCAGGGCGGTTGGGCGGTTTGGCGGTTGAGCGGTTTGAAGGCGTTCCTTCCGAACCGCCGAACCGCCTAACCGCCCAACCGCTTTCGTTGCCACGAGCATTCCGAGCGCAAACCGGATCCTGCCCCACCCGGCGATTCCCCGCGGCAACACCGACCGCAGCATCCGCGCAAACCAATACACGACCCCACTCACCCCGGCCGTCGTCAACGCCCACAACGCCAGGCGCGCGAGCAGCGGAACTCCACGGATCGTGGTCATCCGGGCCCGCGCAGCCTCGAGTCCCTGGCCGTAGCGCACGCCCGACGGACACACGGGCTCGCAGCCCCGGCAGCCGAGGCACCGGTCGAGATGGTAGGCGAGGGCGTTGTCGGTCGCGTCGAGCTCGCCGCGCTCCAGCGCCCGCATCAGCTCGATGCGGCCGCGGGGCGAATCGGATTCATCTCCGGTGGCGAGAAAGGTGGGACAAGCTTGTAGACAGAACCCGCAATGCACACACGCGTCCAGCCCTTCGAATCCTCCTCGCGTCCCCGTCATGAGCCTTCGGTGGCGACGACCAGGGCACCTCCGGGGTCGAATGTGCGGCGCAGCCCCGAGACGAGCGGGCCGACGCCCTCGCGATAGGCGCCGAAGTGCCCGACTGCGCCGCGCACCGCCCACGGCGCCCGCTCCAGCGTCATAGGGACTTCCATGCCGGCGAGCGTGCGGCGCAGCCGCTGCAGCCGATCGATGCTCGCGTCACCGGTCCAGCGAATCGCGCCGACCGCGGGCGATGCCGAGATCCACTCGTCGCCGAGCTGATGCTGCAGCAGATCGAGCAGCTCGTCGCTCGCCGTGGGAACGCCGCCGATCCGGAACGTCACGGGGCGCACCGCGAACCCCTCCGCGAGCCGCATCCAGAACGCGTGCGCCTCTTCGGCGCGAATCGGCGTGAAGCGGCCGCCGCCGGTCGCAGCGCCCAGTCCCGCCTCGTCCGCCGAAACGAGCGCCGGCGAGCCGGCGAGGCGCACGCCGAGCACCCAGCGCTCGCGCCGGGCGAGGGCCGGCGACACCAGCTCGAGCGCCGCGGGCGTCAGGCCGGCGGCGGCGATGTCTTCGCCGACCTGCGTCAGCTCTTCGCGCGCCCCCTCGAGCAAGTAGGTGATGTCGGCGCGCGGCAGCGTGCGCAGCCGCAGGTGCACGAGCACGATCACGCCGAACGCGCCGAATCCTCCCGCCTGGAGTCGCGTGAGGTCGTAGCCGGCGACGTTCTTCATGACTCTGCCGCCGCTCTGCACCATGCGGCCATCACCGGTCACGAACGTCACGCCGAGGAGATGATCCTTGATCGGCCCGAAGCCGTGGCGGAGCGGCCCCGCGCTGGCCGTTGCGACGACGGAGCCGAGCGTACGACCGGCGAGTCCGGGCGGATCGATCGCGAGCCAGGCGCCGCGGTCGGCGAGCTGCTGGCGCAGCTGATCGAGCCCGATCCCGGCCTCGGCCGTCGCCGTGAGGTCCGAGGGCTCGATGGCGGGCACGCGGTCGAGCCGGCGCGTGGTGAGCGCGAGGTCGGCGGGCGCGTCGCTCGGGAGCCACGTTCCCGCGCCCTCGATGCGCACGCGCCACCCTTCCTGATGCGCGGTGCCGAGCAGCAGCGCGACCGCGTCGGGGGAGCCGGGCGCGACGCGCGGGACGCGGTCGTTGCCCGCTTCCAGCACGGCGCCTTCGCCGAGCAGCGCGGTGACTTTCTCGAGAATCGTCATGCGACTGCCTTGCTACTCCATTCACGACAGGCGTGGAGCGGGACGACCTTCCCGGGATTCACCCGTTCGTCCGGATCGAAGACCTTCCGTACCGCATGCATGGCCCCCAGAGACTCGGCATCGAAGATCATGGGCATATAGCGCAGCTTGTCGATCCCCACGCCGTGTTCGCCCGTAATCGTACCACCGGCCGCGATGCAGGTCGACATGATCTCGGCGCTGGCGGCCTCGACACGGGCCTTGAGCTCGGGATTCGTCGCGTCGAACGAGATGTTGGGGTGCAGATTGCCGTCGCCGGCATGGAAGACGTTGCTCACCACCAGGCCGTAGCGCTGGGCAATTCCGCAGATCGCTTCGAGCACGTCGGGCAGAGCGGAGCGCGGGACGACCGCATCCTGGACGACGAGATCGCGCGACAGCCGCCCCATCGCGCCGAACGCCTTCTTGCGCCCTTGCCACAGGCGCTCGCGCTCGGCCTCCGTGGCCGCTGATCTCACAGATCGTGCCGCGGATTTTCGCAGAATCTCGGTGACGTCTTCGGTTTCGGCGGCGACTGCGGCCGGATTTCTGCCGTCGACCTCGACCAGCAGGATCGCCGCCGCGTCGCGCGGATAGCCGGCCGCGTATACCGAGTCCTCCACCGCGCAGACGCAGGATTGATCCATCATTTCGAGCGCCGCCGGCACGATGCCCGAGGCGATGATCGCCGACACCGCTTCGCCGGCCGCGCGGATGCTGTGAAAATCGGCGAGCAACGTCCGGATCGCGCCCGGCAAGGGCATGAGCCGGACGGTGATCTTCGTCGCGATGCCGAAGTTGCCCTCGGAGCCGACGAAGAGGCCGACCAGGTCCGGTCCCCAGGGTTCGCCGGCGGGGCTGCCGATGTCTACCACGGAGCCGTCAGCGAGCAGCAGCTCGAGCGCGAGAATGTGATTGGCCGTGACGCCGTACTTCAGGCAATGCGGTCCGCCGGCATTTTCCGCGACGTTGCCGCCGATCGTGCAGGCGCTCTGACTCGACGGATCGGGCGCGTAATGCAGTCCATGCGGCCTGACCGCGGCGGAGAGCTTCGCGTTCACGACGCCGGGCTCCACGACCGCCCGGGCGTTGGCCGCGTCGACGTGGAGGATTCGATTCAGCCGCGTGAGCACGAGCAACACGCTGCCGTCGCCCGCGAGCGCGCCACCCGAGAGTCCCGTGCCCGCGCCGCGCGGTACGAACGGCACGTCGTGCGCGGCGAGCAGCCGCACGACGGCGATCAACTCTTCGCGCGTGCCGGGAAGCACGACGAGATCGGGAACCCGGCGGTGAGTGGGGAGACCATCCATCGCGTACGTCACGCGCTCGGCCCGAGCCTCGCGGACATGCCTCTGTCCGACGATCGCGGCCAGGTCACGAGCGAGATAGGCGGGCGCGGTCATACTATATAGTAGCGCAGCAATGAAGAGGGGCCAGGAAATCGCTTTCCTGGCCCCTCCCGCTACCGCCGCTAGCCGTCTCGACGTCTAGAATTTGCCTGTCCTAGGCAGCTCTCCAGAATCCTTTCAGCGCCTTGCCATCCGGCGATTCACGCAGCTTCTCGAATGCCCGCTCGCGAATCTGCCGAATCCGCTCGCGCGTCACTCCCATCAGCGCGCCGATCTTCTCGAGCGTCATCGCCTCGCTGCCCTCTTCGAGTCCGTAGTAGAGATAGAGAATCTTGCGCTCGCGCGGCGTGAGATACTTCTGGAAGATCCGGTCGATGAACTCGCGCATCAGTTTGCCGTCGGTGCGCTCTTCGATCTCGCCGCCTTCCTGTCCCGCGAAGCGCTCGCCGAGCGTCGCCGCATCCTTGTCGGTGCGATCGACCGGCGCGTCGAGCGACAGCTCCGCCGCCGTCATGCGGCGCGCGGTGCGGACGTTCTCGACGGTGTCTTCGAGGGCCTTGGCGATTTCGTTGTCGGTGGGCTCGCGACCGAGCTCCTGCGACAAGTACGTCTCGGTGCGGCTCATGCGGATCAGCTGCGAATTCTGATTCAGCGGAATTCGCACACTGCGCGTCTGCTCGGCCAGGGCTTTCAGCACCGCCTGGCGCACCCACCACACCGCGTACGAAATGAATTTGACGCCTTGATCGGGATCGAACTTCTTGACGGCCTTGAGGAGTCCTTCGTTACCGATGGCGACGAGCTCGGAGAGATCGAGTCCGTGACCCTGATATTTTTTTACGTAGGAGATGACGAATCGGAGATTGGCGGTGACCAAACGCTCGGCGGCTTTTTCATCGCCACGCTGCACACGACGCGCGAGGCGACGTTCTTCAGCGGGATCTTTGATGAGGGGGAGTTTCTGTATGTCTTGCAGGTATTGGTCGAATGCGCCGGAAGGGGTGGTGCGGAAAAAGGCCTTCGCCTTGCCGCCATTCGACCGAGCCATGCGGGTGTTCCCCCTGAAACGATTGTGTGTCTATAAATGACGATCGCCGCCGCCATTTAGGCCACCTAACTGCGCGTCAATATAGGATTTCCTGCCAATCTGTGCAAATAGACGCAGTTTTCCACATCACAAATTATTGGGTTTAGAGGGATTCCCCCGTTTGTCCACTATCCACACACCCTGTGGATAATCGCCAAAGACCTTCAAGATCCCGCATGCGTGCTAACTCAATCCGAAGGATGAGTTTGCCTGTGTGGAGAGGTGGAAAGGAATGTGGGCTACGTGTTGACCAGAACTTGACGAATCGCGTCCTCATTCACGGCCACCGTCCAACCATCACCATCACTTCCGTACGCATCACCAATCGAGCGGGGCAAGGCGAGGCGGATTTCGCCGCCGCGCACCTTCTTGTCGTTGCGCATCGCGACGATCAGCTCATCCACTTGGCTCGCGTCGGGCCGCTCGGTCGGTAAATGCAGCAGCTCGAGCACGCGCGCGATCCGCTGCGCGGTGCCGGCAGCCGCGATGCCGATCGACTCGGCGAGTCGACTCTCGTAGACCATGCCGATGGCGACCGCCTCGCCGTGCAGCACTTCGTATTTCGACGTTGCTTCGATCGCGTGACCGACGGTGTGGCCGAAATTGAGAATCGCGCGCCGGCCCCGCTCGCGCTCGTCCTGCGCCACCACCGCGGCCTTGATCTCGACCGAGCGCCGCACGAGTCGCTCGAGCGCCGGCGCGTGCTTCGCGAAAAGCGCCGCGTACTCCGCTTCCAGAAATGCGAAATAGTCGCCATCGGCGATGACGCCATGCTTGACCGCCTCGGCGAGTCCGGCGGCCAGCTGCACGCTCGCGAGCGAGCCGAGCAGATCGGGATCGGCGATCACGACGCGCGGTTGATGGAACGCGCCGAGCAGGTTCTTGCCGGCGGGGACATCGACGCCGGTTTTCCCGCCGATCGAGGAATCGATCATCGCGAGCAGCGACGTCGGCACCTGGACCAGCGCCACTCCGCGCAGGTAGGTCGCGGCCACGAAGCCGGCGATGTCGTTCACCACACCGCCGCCGAGCGCGATCACCGCGCTGTCGCGGCCGAGTTGGGCCGCGAGCATCTGATCGGACAGCGACGCCCATGTCTCGCGCGTCTTGCTCGACTCACCGGCCGGGAACGTGAGCAGCTCCGCCCGGCACCCGGTACCCGATAGCTGCTTCACGATCTCTGCGCCGTACAGCTTCCCGACATGCGAATCCGAAATCACCGCGTACGCCGCGGCGGGGCAGTACTTCTTCAGGATCGCGCCCAGCTGCCGGACGAGACCAGCCTCGATCAGGATGTCGTAGGAGGCGTCCCGCTGCTCGATGAGTGGGACGCGGATCGTCACCACACGATGTCGGCGCGGCCCGCCTGCTTGTTCACCGCCCGCGCAAGCACGAACAGCAGGTCCGACAGCCGGTTGAGATAGTGGATGATGATCGGATTGATCTGCTCGTCGCGCGCGAGCGAGACGACGGCACGCTCGGCGCGGCGGCACGTCGTACGCGCGACGTGCAACGCGGCGGCCTTGGGTGTGCCGCCCGGCAAAATGAAGTTCTTGAGCGCGGGCAGCGTCGCTTCATGCTGGTCGATCAACGCTTCGATCACGCTCACGCGCTCGGCACCGACCTGCTCGCGCACCTTCTGCGCGTTGGGCGTGGCGAGCTCCGCGCCGATCGCGAACAGGTCGCGCTGGATCGCTTGGAGGAAGTCGGATTCGAACCCGGCGGGGTCGAGCGCGGCGGCGAATCCGAGAGTTGCATTGAGCTCGTCGACCTCTCCGTAGGCGCGCACGCGCGAGTCGTCCTTCGGGACTCGACCGCCGCCGAATAACCCTGTTTCGCCCGCGTCGCCGGTCTTGGTATAGATCTTCAAGTCCTCACCCCCTGAACGCGCCCGAACGTATCGCTACGGACAACGGAGCGCGAGCGGCTGCGCGGCCACGATGCGGCGCGAATCAGGATCGACCGCCGTCGCGCGTGAATCGCGCACCGAGACGTCGGCGATCTCGTCGACCAGCAGATACGTCCCGCCTTTAGGACTGGCCACACTGCCGCGCAATGAGTAGCGTGGCCGCGACTTGCCGTCCCGAATCATCCCGCCGTGAAGCGTCAAACGTTGCGGCCTCACGACCCAGTGCAGCTCGTGCAGGTCGAGATCGGTCGCCGCGATTCCGGAGATCAACACGGTGTCATGCGGCGCGGTCTCATAGCGAGCGCGAAAGCCGACCGCATACCGCGAGCCGAATGGAACGGCCTCTCCCGCGTCCGCGGCCTGATCGGGGTCGACGGTCAGCTGGCGCACCAGCGTGGCGCGCGAGCCACGGCTGGCACTCTCGGCGCGCTGCGCGACGCGGTTCACGAGATCGCGCGTTCCCGCCCGGGAGAGCGTCGACTGTGGAGGCGTGACGCCGGCCGTGAAGGCGGACTTCTCGAGCAGCGCGACCACCGTAACGTGAGCAGGTGGAGGGCTCCCGTGGCGCGTTCCGCCCGGAGGAAACGCCAGCACCAACTCCGTGACGAGCCCTGAGTAGCCGCAGGTCCCGCGCGCGTGGAATCGCGCCAGTGTGAGCCGGGCCGGTGCGGCGCCGCCGGCAGAAAGCACGGTGGCGTCACGTGCCTTTCGCGCCTCGACGGCAACCAGCTCGCGCCGCGCCAGCGAATCGCCGAGGCTGCGACTTCCCGTGAGCTCGTGATAGAGATCGCGGGCGTAACGGTCGCCGGCGACGAAGACGTGTGCTTCGCCGCCGAGGCTCCAGCCGAGCGCACCCGGCTGCTTACTGCCGGAGGACGCACAAGCCCCCGCCAGTAGCCCGATCACCAGAACCACGCTAGCGTTCGCGCGATGCAAGACGCGAAAGATATCACGATCATCGGCGCCGGCCCGACGGGGTTATTCGCGGCGTTTTACGCCGGGATGCGCGGCGCTTCCCATCGCCTGATCGACAATCTCGACCAGGTCGGCGGCCAGCTCACCGCGCTCTACCCCGAGAAGTACATCTTCGATGTCGCCGGTTTTCCGCAGATCCTCGCGAAGGACCTGGTCAAGGGACTCGCCGAGCAGGGCCTCCGCTGGAATCCTCCGGTGCATCTCGCCGAGAAGGTGATCGGTCTCGAGCGGGCTGAAGAGAACGGCAAGCCGCAGTTCACGATCGTGACCGACAAGGACCAGTATCCGAGCCGCACCGTGCTGATCGCCGGCGGGATCGGCGCGTTTACGCCGCGCAAGCTGCCGCTCAAAGACGTCGACCAGTGGAACGACAAGGGCTTGCACGATCGCGTGCTCGATCCGAAGACGTTTGCCGGTAAGCGCATCCTGATCGTGGGCGGTG
>DATMZX010000062.1:0-17022 GCA_035573235.1 Gemmatimonadales bacterium | reverse complement strand
CTCGACAGCGCGCTCGACCTGGAACGAGCCGATCGCCGCCTGCACGACGTGCTGCGACTGGGTGCCTACCAGCTCCGGTTCCTGAGTCGAGTGCCCGCCCATGCGGCAGTGTCAACTTCCGTCGAACTGGCGCGCACCACCGTTGGGGAGCGGGTCGCCGGCTATGTGAATCAGGCGTTGCGAAAAATCGCAGCACAGAGCGCGCCAACGCCGGGCAACACGCATCCCGAGTGGCTGGTCGCTCGATGGACAGCCCGATTCGGGGAAACCGAGACCAAACGATTGCTCGACTGGAATGATTCGAAGCCCGACCTGATCGTGCAGCCGGCCCGCTCATTTCCAAAATCGTTGAAATGTCAGCTCGAGGATGCGGGGGTCTCGGCCGAGGCAGCGCCGTTTGGCGCGGGCGTCCGCGTGAAAGGGATCGCCAAACATCTCCCCGGTTTCGCCGCGGGCGCCTTTATCGTTCAGGACCCGGCGCATGCCCTGGTCGTCCGATTCGCCGCTATCCCGGCGGGCGCGCTGCTGTACGACGCCTGCGCCGCTCCGGGGGGAAAAGCCGTCGCCCTCGAGGCCGCCGGCGCGCGGGTCCTGGCGGGTGACGCGCGCCACGAGCGCATGGGTCGCCTGGCTGATACCACCCGCCGCGCGGGAGTAGCAATTCATCCTCTGGCTGCCAATCTTGAGGCGGCGCCGCTGCGGCCGGAAAGCGTCGACGCGGTGTTGGTCGACGCACCGTGCAGCGCGACCGGAACGATTCGGCGCCACCCCGACGCGCGCTGGCGCCTGCATCCGGCGCTGTTCGCGCGCTCGGCGCAGCGCCAGGATCGGTTGCTCGATGCCGCGGCAGCGCTCGTGCGTCCCGGCGGACTGCTGATCTATGCCACGTGCTCGCTCGAGCCGGAGGAGAATGAACAGGTTGTGGAGCGATTTCTGAAACAGCATCCGGAATTCGCGCGGACCCCGCGCGGGGAATCGGTGCCGGCCGAGCTGCTCACGGCCGCGGGAGATTTTCAGTCGCTCCCGCAGCGGCACGGCATCGACGGCGCGTACGCGGCGCGACTGGTCCGAGCGTCCTGATGCGCGTGCGCCGGCATTTCGAGTCCTTCGAGGGCTTCAAGATCGATCGCCGCGTCTGGGTCTGGCTCGGGATCGGGACGGCGGCCGTCCTGGCCGGCTATCTCACCGCCTACCTCGTGCTCTTCCCCGCCCCGCTTCTCCGCGGGCATCAGGCGGTGCCGCGCGTGCTCGGCCTGTCGATCGTCGAAGCGCAGGCGGAAATCCAGAAATCGAAACTCCAGGCCGCCGATGGCGGCGCCGAGCCGCATCCGAGCGCCGCGCAGGGTATCGTGATCTGGCAGGACCCGCCGCCCGACGTCCTGGCGCAGGAGGGCTCGAAGGTCACGCTGGTGTCGAGCGCGGGACCGCCCAAAATCCCCGTTCCGGATGTGGCGAATCTCGATGCGGCACTCGCGCAATCGCTGGTCACCGCCGCCGGCCTGATCGTGAGTCAGGTCGAGTCGGTGCAGGCCGCGCAGCCGACGGGACTCGCCATGATGACGCGGCCGCCCGCGGGAACCGCGCTGACACCGGGCGCCGGGCTGACGCTGGTCGTGAGCCGGGGCGCGCCCACGATTCCGATTCCCGACTTGCTCGGCATGGGTTCGGCCGACGCGCGCACCCGACTGGAGGTCGAAGGGCTGCAGCTCGGCACCGTGACGCGCCGTCGCACCGGGGAAGCTTCACCGGGCACGATCGTCGGACAGCGGCCGGCCGCGGGCACGCTCGCCGCCCCCGGGACCGTCGTGGACATCGTCGTGGCGCGGAGTCCGCAGTGAACAACGGCGTGCGGATCGCCCCGAGCGTCCTCTCCGCCGATCTGGCGCGCCTCGCCGATCAGGTGGCGCAGGTGCTCGCGGCCGGCGCCGATTGGCTGCACGTCGACGTGATGGACGGGCGGTTCGTGCCGAACCTCACGTTCGGCGCCAACATGATCGAGACGCTGCGCAAGCTGACCGACAAGCCGATCGACGTGCACCTGATGGTCGTGGAGCCCGAGAATTACATCGAATCGTTCGCCGGCGCAGGCGCTTCCGTATTCACGTTCCATCCCGAGGCCACGATCCACGTCCAGCGCCAGCTCGACGCGGTGAAAAAGGCCGGCATGATGGCCGGATTGGCACTGAACCCCGGGACTCCGCTGGCCTACGCCGAGGAAGTGATTCGCGACCTCGACCTGCTCCTGATCATGAGCGTCAACCCGGGATTTGGCGGGCAAGGTTACCTTCCCGTTGCGACGGAAAGGATTCAGCGCGCCCACGCACTACGCACCACCAACCACGCACGCTGTTTCCTGGAAGTGGATGGGGGCATTACGAAACAGACGATCGCGACCGCACATCAAGCCGGCGCCGACACGTTCGTCGCCGGCAACGCGATTTTCGCGAGCGCCGATCCCGCGCGCGAGGTGCAGGAGCTGCGGCGGCGTTGTATGGTGACGGCATGACCAACCGCCAGCAATGGACCCTGATCGCCGGCGTCGTGATGACGGCGGTGTTCGGCGTCGCGCTGGCGATCAAGCTGCGGCCGCAGCTCAATCTGCTCGAGATCGGCTCGAAGGCACCCGCATTCCACGCGACTGATCTGCGGACCAGTAAGCCGATGACGCTCGCGGACTATCGCGGCAAGGTCGTGCTGGTCAACATTTGGGCCACCTGGTGCCCGCCGTGCCGCGCGGAGATGCCGTCGATGGAGCAGCTGCACAAGAAGCTCGCGGGAACCGATTTCCGGATCGCCGCCGTCAGCGTCGACGGTGACGCATTCTATCCGGACAAGGATCAGACGACGCCGGCGCAGGTTCTCGAATTCGCCAATGGCTTGGGGCTTACGTTCGACATTCTCCACGATCCGAGCGGGGCCATCAGGAAATCGTACGATATCTACGGCGTCCCGGAGAGTTTCGTGGTGGATCGGCAGGGTGTGATCATCAAGCGTGTGATCGGCGCCGCGAACTGGGAGGCGCCCGTGAACGAAGCACTCATCCGCAGCCTGCTCGATGGCCAGCACTAGCTTCTTTCAGTTCTTGACGCGCAACTGGCCGATCAAGGGCGCGGCGCTGTTTCTCGCGCTCATGCTGTACGTCGCGGTGCAGCTGCAGCAGCCGGTCACGACGAGCTTCGACGTCGTGCTCAACGTGCAGCTGCCGCCGGGCCGCGCGCTCGTGCAGAAGCCGCCCAAAGTGCGCGTGCAGATCTCCGGCAAGGGCAGCCAGATCCTGAAGCTCCGCTCGCTCACGGGCGACATCACGCGCCGCATCCCCGATACGCTGACGGCCTCGTCGTACTACATCCACATCGATCCGGCGGAAGTCGAGCTCGCCCTGCCCAAGGGCGCCGACGTGCGCGTCATGGAAGTTCGGCCGAGCGAGATCACGCTCGCGCTCGACAGCACCGCCTGGAAGACCGTGAGGATCGTGTCGCTGGTGACCGTGACGCCGGACTCCGCGCAGGTGCTGCACGGCGGTCTCTTGATGATGCCGACGATGGCGCGCCTCGTGGGACCCGAGAAGGCGCTCGACGCGATCGATTCCGTCACTACCGTGCCGACCGAAATCACCGGCGTCTCGGGCGAGTTCTCCCGCGCGGTGCCGATCGACACCACGCCGCTCGGCATCGTCCGGCTGGTGCCGAAGCAGGTCACGGTATCGGGGACGATGGGGGTGATCGCGGAGCGCTCGTTCGCCGGAATTCCGGTCGAGACCGGCGCGGGCGCCATCACCAGCTACATCGTCACCCCCGCGCGCGTGTCCGTGAACGTGCGAGGCCCGGAAGAGCGCGTGCAGAATCTCACGCGCGACTCGCTGCGCGTGGTCGCCCACATCACCGACGCGAGCGGCGGCGTCGCCCGCATCACCGTGATCGCGCCGCGCGGCATCACCGCCCGGGCGATTCCCGACTCGGTCACGCTGCGCCGCCGCAACAGCCCCACGCCCGCTCGCCGTGGCTGACGTCGTCCTCGGCATCGAGACGTCCTGCGACGAGACGTCGGCGGCGGTACTGGTGCATGGAGAGCCGGCGAGCCTCGTCATCCTGTCGCAGGACATCCATAAGGTCTTCGGGGGAGTGGTCCCGGAGCTCGCGAGCCGCGCGCACCTCGCCGCGCTGCCTCAGGTCGTGGACCGCGCCCTCGCCGAAGCGGGGCTCGCGCCGTCGGCGATCGACGCGGTCGCGGTCACCGCCGGTCCCGGACTGGCGGGCGCGCTGCTCGTCGGCGTCGTCTACGCCAAATCGTTCGCGTACGCCGGCGATCGCGCGCTCATCGGCGTGCATCACATGGAAGGGCATCTGTTCGCGCCGGCGATCGAAGATCGGCAGCTGACCCCGCCGTTCGTGGCGCTGCTCGTCTCGGGGGGACACACGCTGCTGCTCGACGTTCCGGCGTGGGGACAGTACCGGTTGCTCGGGCAGACGCGCGACGACGCCGCGGGCGAGGCGTTCGACAAAGTCGCGACGCTGCTCGGCCTGGGATATCCCGGCGGTCCGGCGATCGAGCGGCTGGCGCGCGAAGGCGATCCCAACCGCTTTCACTTCCCGCGGCCCATGATCGGCGACGGATTCGAGTTCTCGTTCTCCGGCCTGAAGACCGCCGTCCTGCATGCGGTGCGCGCCTCGAACGATCTCGAGCGCGATCGCGCGGCGCTGGCGCGTGGATTTCAGGACGCCGTGCTCGACGTCCTCGTCACCAAGCTGGAGCGTGCCATCCTCGCCACCGGATACAAAACGGCTGTGCTGGGCGGCGGTGTGGCCTGTAGCCGGGCGCTGAGCGGCTTGGCGGCTCAACGGCTCAGCGGCCACGCGCGCGTGGCCGTCGCGAGCCCGCGTCTCAATGCCGACAACGCCGCGATGATCGCGCGGGCCGGCTGGTACCGGCTGAACCTGGGCGAGCGCAGCGACTGGACGCTCGACGCCCGCGCCGACCTTCCTCTTCCCGGACTCGAGATGAGCACCACGACGCACGACGCACGACGCACGGTGGGTTCATGACCGTCTATCCTTTCGTCCTCCATCTCGGCCCTCTCGAGCTCACGGGGTACGGGCTCATGATGATGGTGGCCTTCCTGATGGCCGGGTGGGCAATTCAGCTCGACCTGCGCGAGCGGGGGCTGGACGAAGACTATGCCGCCGACATCGTGATCGCGGGCGTGATCGGCGGGCTCGTCGGCGCCAAGCTCTGGTATGTCTTTCTCACCGGCGAAACCGCGGCGCTGCTGCGGCGCGGCGGCTTCGTCTGGTACGGCGGATTCCTCGGCGCGGTCGCGGCGATCCTGCTGAACAGCTGGCGGCGTCGCGTGCCGTTCCGGTTTACCGCCGAGATCTGCGCCGCGCCGCTCGCGCTGGGCTACGCGCTCGGCCGCGTCGGCTGCTTTCTCGTGAACGACGATTACGGCATTCCGTCGAGCCTGCCGTGGGCGATGAAATTCCCGGCCGGCTTACCGCCGACGACGGTCATGAATCTCGAGGCCATGGGCGTGAAGTTCCCCGCCGGCACCGACCCGATGCAGGTCATGGCGGTGCATCCCACACAGATCTACGAGACGACCATCATGCTGCTCGTGTTCTGGTGGCTGTGGCGGCGGCGCGGTCACGGACACTCGGTCGGGTGGCTGTGGGCCTGGTACATGGTGTTCGCGGGCGCGGAACGGTTTCTCGTCGAGCTGGTGCGCGCGAAAGACGATCGCTTCCTGGGTCCCTTCACTCTGGCGCAGGCGACGAGCGTGCTGTTGATGGTTGTCGGGGGATTGCTGGTGCTGAAGTGGCGCGAGCCGGCGGGCCCGCGATCGCTGCCCGAATCGCTACGACCGAAGGAGGCTGCCGTCCGAGGGAGCGCCTGAGGTCCGGGGCCAGAGCGCCCACGCCGCCGCGACGATCGCGAGCAGCACCAGCAGACCCTGGAGCGCGAGCGATTCAAGCGTGGGATAGATGCCGAGCATCGGCACGCGCGGCGCAGTCTCGATCACGGTGAGCGGGACGATGCCCGCACCCTGCAGCTCGGCGACACCCTTCCCCGCGAATACGAACGCCATGTAGTACAGCATCGCGCCGGTCACCGCGAAGAACGGCTTCATCGCCACACGCAGCCCCAGCTGATTGATCAGGAGATACACCGCGATCAACGCCACCGCGCCCGCCGCAATTCCGCCCATGACCGGAACGCCGCTCGCTTCGCCCGACGTGAACAGCGCCTTGTAGAAGAGAATCGTCTCGAAGCCTTCCCGGTACACGGCGAGGAACGCGACGGCGGTCAGCGCCATCCCGGAGCCCGACGACAGCGCGCTCTGCATCTTGCCGCGCACGAACGCGGTCCACTTGGCGGCTTCGATCTTGGACAGCAGCCAGTAGCTCACGTAGAAAAGCACCGCGGCGGCGAGGATCATCGTGAATCCCTCGAGCGCCTCGCGCTGTCCCGGCGTGATCTGGAACAGCAGCTCGACCAGGATCCACGTCAGGAAGCTCGCCCCGACCGCGAGCCATCCGCCGCGCGCCACGTCGCGCCGCCGCTCCGACGCGCCGGCCTTCGACAGGAACGTCATCAGCGCAGCCACGATCAGAATCGCCTCGAAGCCTTCGCGCAGCAGCAGGAAGAACGACGCGACGAACAGGCTCATCGGCGACGGCCGGTCCGACACGACGCGCTCGGCGCGCTCGAGTCCCGCGAGCAGCCGATTGCGAATCGCGTGGCGCTCCGCGTCATCGGCGCGCGCCGCGCGGGTCCGCAGCCACCCGAACGTAGTCTCCAGGTCGCTCGCCAGCCCGGCGTTCTTCGCGCGGACCTCCGTCTCGACCTGCTCGAAGGTGAGGTATGCGTCGAACGCGATCTTGTCGGACCGCTGCGCGAGCGCCGAGTCGGCCAGACGGCGGACCGCGGCGAATGTCGCCGCCGTCGCGGAGCCGCCGTACTGCATCGCGTTCACGTAGGCGGCGACGGCCCAGCGATCTTCGGCGGAGAGGTCCTCGGCGAATTCGGGCATCGCCGTTCCGGGAACGCCGATCGCGATGCGCCGGAAAATTTCGAGCAGCGGCGTCCCGCCCATCGTCGCGGGATCGGTCAGATTCGCGGGCGGGGGACCCTTGAGGTGTTTCGCTTTCGGGCCGTCGCCGCGCCCGGTTTCGCCGTGACATTCGGCGCACCGCTCGCGGAACACGACGGCGCCGCGCTCGAGCGAAGGCGGCCGATCCGGCAGCTGCTCGACGAGCTTCGAGCCGCCGGCGGCTGCGGTGATCCGGGAGACCAGGATGTCCGCCACCAGGTGGACCGAGTCGGGAGGGGCGAGGCGGGCGAGCATCTCGGCAAGACGCGTGAGACTGTGACCCGCCACCACGCGCACTTCGACGGGCAGCGCCGCGACATCGTACTGCGCCTGCTGCACGAAGAGCCTGGCTTCGTCGACTTCCTCCGGCTGGACGATCTGCCCGCCCCTGGGAACGACGCCGAGCGCGTACTCTTTTGCCGCCAGCGAAACGGCGGCGATCACGCGCCTCGCCGATGCCAAAGAATCGGACGCCTGCCCTGCGAGTGGCTGTGCAAGGCAGGCGGTGAGCAAGAGGAGGAGCTGCAGGGGCTTCACCAACCGCACGGGACCAATACTAGAGTAAAATTGTCGGAAATCAATCTGTTGACAGGACTGCGATTGCGACGGCGGCCTGGTGCGTGTGTGACAGCGACAGCAACACCCGGCGCACCTTCAGCTCCCTCGCGCGATCGGCTGCGAGACCGCTGAGCTCGACGTCGGGACGGCCATCGGCTGCCCGCGTCACTTCGATGTCGCGCCAGCCGATGCCCCGCGCTTCATCGCTTCCCTGCAGCGCCTTATAGACCGCTTCCTTGGCCGCGAGCCGCACGGCGACGTGCTCGGCGGGATCTGGGCGCGAGCGGCAGTACTCGGCTTCCGACGGGGTGAGCAAGCGGTCGAAGACGTGCGACCCCTTGTCGGCAAGCATCGCGCGCGCCCGTTCGACTTCCACCAGATCGACGCCGACGCCGACCGCGCTCATGGGCCCGGCCGATCGACAAAGAGGCGCCGGCGATACCGCTGACCGCCAACATCGACCACGATGATGTACGCACCGTTCACGACTCGTCTCGTTCCCAATGTGAGATCCCAAACATACTCGTTGCTCGGAGCCGCTATGGTGGCGGTGAAGATCCGCTCGCCGGTGAAGGTGTAGACCTCGAGGTTGGCATCGGCGGCCGGCGTGGGGACGGGCCAGGAGATTACGACCTGGTCGTTGCGCACCGGGTTCTCGGAGAACTCCATCGGCGACGCGGCCTGCGTTTGCACGAACGCCATGCTGATGTCGCTCGCCAGACCGACCGCGTCGACCCACCAGGTGAAGTTGCGCGAAACGAACCGTACGCGCGCGCCGCGTGCATCGGCCGCCTGCGGCAGCTCGACGCGTACGGGATACCAGTTGGATCCTTCGCCGATAATCACCGCGACATCGGTCCAGGTGTGTCCCGAATCCGCGGAGAACTGGACGATGCCGCGCTGCTCGGGACTGAACGTCGAGCCGAAATGCCGCGTCCAAAACTGCAGCCAGACCGCGCTCCGCCCACGCAGGTCGACGCTGGGTGATGTGAGCGTGTCGTTCGTGCCGGCGGTGTACCAGGAGTACCGGCCGGCGACGCCGATCGTATCACGCCACCATCCTCGCCACACGGGATCGACCTGTTCCGCGCCGGCGATGGTGATGAGCTCCCCCGTGACGCCGCTGCCTTCTGCCTGCAGCGCCCGCACGCCATCCATCCGCAGGTCGCTGCGCCAGACCGTGCGCAGCGTGCCGCGCCCCAGGGAATCCACCGCGACGGCGCGCGAGCTCAGCCCGCCGACGCGCGTCCGCAGCGCCAATGAGCTCGGCCGTGGCTGGCTCACATCCAGGCTCAACCAGGCTTCCGGCCACATGGCCGTGAATTGCTGCGGGAGCGTGGGCGACGCATCGCTCGATGCCGCGATCAGTGACAGCGCAAACGGCAAGTTGTCGCGAAACACCCGCTCGACGCGCGCGCTGTCGTCGGGGAATTCGAATCCGTAGCCCGCTCCGTTCGCGCAGCAGCCACTCGTCAGCTCGACCGTAAACGCGAGCGTGCCGTGCGTCCGATACGCCCAGTCGGTGTACTCGCCGTTCGTCGGATACAGATTCCAGCCCGGTCCAGGGTGGTAGCGATCGATCGTCTCTTCCGGCAGGCCGTCCAGGATCGCGGGGGCGAGATCGCTACCGGCGAGCGCCTGGAACCGCGGCAGGTCCGGCGCGAGCGCGCCCGAGCGAAACCCCCACGGATAGAGGATCAGGCCGCTGTAGCTGTGATAGGAAATCGCGACCACCGGGCGGTGGACGGCGTGAAATGCCATGACCGCTTGTGTCTCGGGCTCCGATCCCGGGCTCGCGCCCCGATAGGTCTCGGCGAACTGCACGCCGCTCGAACCGCGATCGTCGACCCCCCAGAACGCGGGATAGTTCCGATTCGGATCGACGCCGAATGTGCCGTCGGCGTTGGGCCGCCGGTTTTTCCGCCAGTATCGATCGTTCGTGAACGTGTACTGGTAGCCGTCAGGATTCTCCACCGGGATTACCCACACATCGTGGGTTGCGACCGCCATCCCCGCGGAGTCGGCGAGCCAGCGAATCAGTTTCATGGCCACGGCCGTCGAGATCCACTCGCGCGCGTGATGCGTGGCGAGAAACAGGACGTTCGCGCGCTCGGGCGAGTCGTCCGGCGGCCCGATTTTCACGGCGAGCATCGGCCGGCCTTCGTACGAGGCGCCGATCGAATCGACGTGGATCAGCGTGTCGGCCGCGGCCCACGCCGCGAGCGTCGCGCGAATCCCGTCGCCGGGCCGGTCGAAGGAGGGGAACAGGCGCGACGTGTCGGCGGGAGCGCCCGTTGTCACTCGCGCCGCCGGCCGTTCTGCCTTGTATCCGCGCCGGTTGAGGAGCAGCTCGGTTTCGGGCGAGACGACGATGACGGCGCGCAGCGACCCGTGGTCCACACGCACGCTCGCGACTTCGAAGCCGAGCAGCGCGAGCGAATCGATCCCGGCGCGGCCGGAAACCGGGACCTCGACGGGACGCAATTGTGCGCGCGCTGATCCGGCCGCGCAGAGCGCGAGGGCTAGAAGCCCAGCAGCGCCGCGAGCCATGCCGGGGCCGGGAGATACCCGCCCATGACCAGGCCGAGCCACAACAGCAGGACGCCAAGCGGGAGCCAGGCGACCAGCACCGGCCAGAGCTTGGGGCGCCACGCGGCGAGCGTGTCGATCTCGGGCTGCCAGCGTTTGTGCTCCTCTTCCACTTCATCTTCCAGTGCGAGCCATGCCGCCTCGAGCCGGCGCGCCACCGTCCGCAGCGCCTCCTGCCAGGCGGCATGCGCGTCCTTCTCCAGCACCGAGGCGTCGCCCGCGCGCGTCGCGGCCGTCTCCAGCTCGTCGAGTGCCGCGACAAACGTGCCCCCGCACGTTCCGAGCCGCGCGACGATGGCGCGCTTCTCACCAGTCGTCAGCAACAGCCTGCGGAGGCGACGGCGCGGCAAGCGCACACGCTCGGCGGTGCGCGTGAGCTCGGCGTCGAGCGCGTCGGCAATGCGGGCGCCGGCGCGACGCACGGCGTGATCCCACGCGGCGGTCCAGGCGCGGCGGCTCGTCGTTTCGAGAACACGGGCGCGCTGATCGGCACCGCCGTTCCCGTCGGCTTCTCTTGCCGCCGCCGCGCGGCCCTCCCCACCCAGCTCGAGCACGCGCGTCGCCAGCTCCTCGCGAATGTCGTCGAGTGGAACCCACGGCTCCTTCTGCCGGCGCGGCACGATGATCCGACCCAGCGACGGCGCCAGCTCGGGAACGCGCAGCGGCATGAGCAGCTTCATCCGTCTCCCCGGCGGCTCACGCGCGCGACCCGACCCGTGCGCTTTTCGTAGGCGGCGGTGAAATACGGAAGTGATTCCGGCAGGAACGCGTCGCGGGGCATTCCGGTCGCGGCGACCGCTCGTTCGATCTCGTCGGGCGTTCCTTCGACTTCCATGAGGACGTCCATTGCCGGGTACCATTCGAGCCGCAGCGTCGCCTGGCCCAGGCGGTACTGTTCGACCGCGCGGTCGATCCTGACCACGATCTTGTAGCCGAGGCGGCGCAGGATCACCAGCGCGGCCTTCGGATCATCGACGTGCGACTCCCATTCCTCGCGCGCCCGGTAGCCGCCTTTCTGCTGCACGGGGCCTTTCCAGCCGAGCACGCCCCACTCTTTCGACCGGTCGGAGGGATGGTAGACGCGGAGTCGCACGACTTCATCGCGCTCTTCCAGCCGGCCGCGCCGGTCGAAGCGCCGGTCCATCATCGCGCCCCGGTACATGAGCTCGGCCCCGGCGTCGATGAGCACGCGCCGCACGTTGTCCGGATCCTCGACGCGAGCCTTGAGCTCGAGCTCTTCACGAACCGCTGTCACGCAAACAGCGCCCGAATCACCGCTGCCGTGTCGCCGAGATTGTCGAAGGCATGCGTCGCGCCCGCTTCCCGAAGTTGGGCCGCGGTGTAGTACCCGGTGCCGACGCCCACGGTGCGCGCGCCCATGGGCCGGGCGCAGGCGACGTCGTCGGGCGTGTCGCCGACGATCACGATGTCGGCACCGCTGAATGTTCGTCCCGTGCGCTGCTCGGCGCGCCTGGCGGCGATCGCGGGCAGGTTGGGCCGGTAGTGCGAGTCCGACCCGTACGCCCCGACGGGAAAGCGCTCGAAGTCGAGACCGGCGGAACGCAGCTTGAGCGCGGCGCCGTGCTGGACGTTGCCCGTCAGCAGTCCGACCAACGCCCGTCCGCCCGCTTCGTATGGCTCCAGCGCCGCCAGCAGATCCTGGATTCCGGGATAGACCCGCGTCGCCTGCGTGGGCTTGGCGAGCTCGGCGGTCAGGAGCTCGACGTAGCGGGTGCAGACCGCGGTGATGCGATCTTCGGAATTGCACTCGGGATGTCCGGCGAGCTCCATCAGCTCGCGGACGATTTGCGGATCGGTTTTTCCGTCGAAGCGGTAGCCCTCGATCGGCCCGGCCGTCCCCATCTCGTCGAGCAGGGCGCGGTGAATGGCTCGCCGGCCCGCGCCGTCGGTCCAAAGGATGGTGCCGTCGATATCGAAGAGGATTAGCCGCATCGGACAAAAATAGGCGGTTCGGCGGTCAAGCGGTTAGCCGGTTGGACGAACCGCCCAACCGCTCAACCGCCCAACCGCCGCACGCCCACGAGACTTTCACGCAACCTGCGCATGCGAGGCTCGTCACCAAACAGATGGTCACCACCAACGCCTCCACGAGACAGCGCCGAATGCACGATCCGGCCCACCCCCGCCCACAGCGCGACGTGAGAGACCCGGCTCCGTTCGGCGAAGAACAGCAGGTCGCCGGCTTCATAGCCGGCGCCGTCACTCTTCATCGGGATTTCACTGCCCTGGCCGAATTGCTGGTCGCTGTCGCGCGGGAGCGCAATGCCGCGCGCCGCATAGACCGCCTGCACGAGGCCTGAGCAGTCGATTCCCCATTCTGTGCGGCCGCCCCAGAGATACGGCGCGCCGCCGTACCATTTCTGGGCCAGCTCGGGCAATGCCAGATGTTTGGCCTCCACGCGCAGCTCCTGCTCGCGGCGCACACTGCCCGCCGCGACCGCCCCGCGCTGGCCGTCGGCGAGCTCGACCACGCCGCGCTTCAGCGCGACGCGCGCACCCGTCGGCAGGCGGCGCCGTCCATGTGCCGTGACGATATCGGCGCTGAGCGATCGAGCGCCGGCCCGCCCGCGCCAGTCTTCGGCCCACTCGTTGGGCCCGGTGGCGACATATCCCGCGGGCAGCCAGGCGACGTAGCCGTCCGGCGCTTTCACGCGCAGCCACTCGTCGCGCCGCTCGAGCACCTCGAGCGTTTCGCCGTGCAGCACTTCGCTCACGCGCGCCGAGCTGAGCTGCGGCTCACGCAGCAGCGGCGCGATCGCGGCGACGACGACGGCGGCGGGATCGCCGATCGTCTCGTCCGGCAGGAGGGTGACCTGATCCACGAGCCCGGCTTCACCGGCGAGCCGGCGCAACGCGTCGCGCGCGTCGCGGCTCGACGTCAGTCCCGCCACCCCCTTGGGCAGCAGCGAGACCTCGAACACGCCCAGCCGCGCATCGGGCACCCACTTGCGACGAATGTCGTCGACCGCGCGCTCGACTTTATCCATGGCGCACCGCGCGCTCCACGGCCTCCGGCACGACGAGCGCGGCCAGCGCGTCGACCTGCAGCGGCGATTTGGGGCTCACCGTCGCCGTACTGACGGTGAAGATCACGTCGCCGTCGAACAAGGTGCCGTACGGCGTGATGCGGCGCGCGATCGCGTCGCTCGCCGAATACGCGAGCGCCTGAAGCTGCACGCGATCGATGTTCGCGTTGGTCGCGACGACGGCGAGCGTCGTGTTCCGGTTCAGGCGCGCCGGATCGCCGAGCGGCGCGCCGCCCTGCGCGAGGTACTGGAGGCTGTCCACGAATTTCCCGTCCGGGCCGCGCCCCGCGGCGATCAGCTCCCCGCGCGCGTTGCGCACGTCACCCACCGCGTTGACGACGACGAGCGCCGACACGATCAGATCGCCGGCCCGTCCCGCCCAGGATCCGATGCCCGCGGGCATCATCTTCTCGAGCCCGGCGGCCTTGCCGCAGGTGGCGCCGCGGCCCGCACCAACCAAACCATCCTCATAGTCGGCGGTCGCATTCTCACACGCCCGGTACGCGTCGTCGGGACTCGGCCAGCCCAACGGTCTGCCGGCGTTGCCGAGATCGAAGATCACGGCCGAAGGCACGATCGGAATCGTGCCCATGTCGCCGACCGGAAGCCCGCGGCCGCGCTCGCGCAGCCAGCGCATCACACCATCCGCCGCGCCGAGCCCGAGCGCGGAGCCGCCGGTGAAGAGGATCGCATCGATGCGCTCGACGAGATGTCGCGGATCCATCACATCGAGCTCGCGTGTGCCCGTGGCGCGCCCGCGCACGCACACGGCCGCGCGCAGACCCGACTCGGGAGCGAGCACGACGGTGCATCCGGTGCCGTGCGCTTCGATCGTTGTGTGCCCCACGGTGATCCCGGGGACCGCGGCGAGATTCATTCGCGCTGGACTCATTGACGCGCCAAGATAACGTCGGCAACGTTGTCGGCCATGACTGCCACTCCCCAGGGCACGACGATTCTCGTGGTCGATGATGAAGACGGCATTCGGCAAGCGCTTACGCGCTTTCTGACACGTCTCGGGTACCTGGTGCAGGCGGCGGCGAACGCGAAGGAAGCTCTCGAGAAGCAGGCGGCGCATCAGCCGCAGGCGATGCTGTGCGACATTCGGATGCCCGACACGAGCGGCGTGGAGCTGCTCCCCAAGATGCTCGCGCAGGATCCCGACCTCGCGATCATCATGCTCACCGCGATCGACGAGCCGCGCACCGCGATCGAGTGTCTCAAGCTCGGCGCCTCCGACTACCTGATCAAGCCGGTGGACCTCGAAGAGCTCGAGTTCTCGCTGCAGCACGCGCTGCGCCAGCGGCAGCTGGAGATGGACCGTCGCGAGCTCGAGCAGTGGCTGGCCCGCGAAGTCGCGGTGCGCACGCGTGAGCTGGAGGAACGGTCGGCGGCGATCGAAGAAGTGGCGCTGGACGCGCTCGCGGCGGCAGGCGATTGGCAGGGACTGGATGCGGCGCTCAAGAAGTTGTCCGACGAGCTCGGCGCGTCCGTCCAGGAATTGGCGGCCGAGGTGAAGCGGCGCCGCGGCTAGGCCTTACCGGCGATCTTCGCCTTCAGCTCGCACGCTTTGCAGCGGGTGACCCCTCGGAAGTCGCAAATCAGGCAGATGAACGTCCCGCAGTCCTGGCAGGGATAGCCCTCAGAAGCCCGCTCCTCATTCCCGCAGGCCCGGCAGACCATGCCGTCATGTTCCTTCAGTTTGGGCTTTTCCATGTCCCCAATTTAGCCTCGCCAGCCGCGGCAGCTACCGCCGTCAGCGTATCGCAACGCGAAACCTCACGCTCGCAAGGGGTTAGTAGAATTGTGAGCTAAGGAGGGCTCAGGATGGGACTTTCGTTCGTCTGCCCCAACTGCAGGAAACGCGTTGATCCGATGTCGCTCAACGCCATCATGTCCCCTGCCACGAAGCTGTGGCAGCACCGGGATTGTGATGTCGTACCGTCTGACGGGAAAAAGGAACAACCGGACTCCCCGCAGGTCGAGCGACGCAAGCGGCCTCGCGGAGGCCATTAGATGTTCAGACTGTAGACCTTGATCTTGTTGATGAGGGTGGCGCGAGAGATCCCCAGCTCGAGCGCCGCTCTCGTGCGGTTTCCGCCGTGATGACGCAGCGTGCGCTCGATGTGCTGGCGCTCCACTTCGGACAGCGTATGAGCCTGATACCGCCGATCGATGGGCGCGCGCTGTTCGGCCTCGCGGACGCGGGTCAATAGGATCACGGCGGCGTTTTCCTGGCGCAGCTGTGCGAACAGGGCGAGCCCGCGCGGATCCGGCGGGATGTCGAGCAACACGAGCGCGGGACGCCGCGCCCTGAACGTCACGACGGCCGCTTCTCTGTTGGACTCGCGCAGCACCTCGTAGCCGTGTCGCTCGAAGTGCGCGCCGAGGTCATCGAGCGCCGCTTGATCGTCCGCGACGAGCAGGAGCGTGTCAGCCATGATGCGCCTTGAATCTTTCGCCGACCAGCACGGGCAAACCGCCGGACAGGAGTCGCGCCTCGAACGGCGTAGTACCGGTGACTTCGCCATCGAGCTGCACGGGGCGGTCGACGCTGCCGGGAACCTCGATGCGAATGTTTTTCCCCCGCGCCCACCACACCCGGCGTCCGGGATCTCCGCCGAACAACAGCTCGACCACGGCGCTCGCGCTTTGAATGGCGCCGTCGGCGTCCATCGCGACGATGTCGAACCAGCCGTCGTCGGGGACGAGTCCGGCTCGCAAACTCAGAAAACCCGGCGCGAGCCGGCCGCAGTTGAGCACGAGCACCATCGCCGCCGGGATTTCGTGCGTCGTGCCGTCCACCGTTATCCGATGCGGCACGCTGCGCACGCTCGACAGGCTGGTGACGGCGCGCGCGACGTACGCACCGAACTTCCAGCGCCGCTTGGCCTGGAGGTTCGTGTCGGCCATCAGCTGTGCATCCCAGCCGGTGCCGCCCACCACCGCGAAGTAGTGCGGTCCGTTCTGGCGGTCGACGACGCCGATATCGATCTGCAGCCGGCGGGCCTTCAATAAGGCGCGCGCCGCGCTCGCGGGGCTGCGCGGCAGATTCAGATTGCGCGCGAGGACATTGCCGGTGCCGCCGGGAAGCAACCCGAGCGTGATGCCGGTGCCGACGATTCCGGCGGCCACCTGCATCGCGGTGCCGTCGCCGCCGTGACTCACGAAGATGTCGTAGCCGGCACCGCGCGCCTCTTCAGCCACCTGCCGCGCGTCGCCGGGGCCCGCCGTCGTGTGCACGTCGACCGCCCAGCCGCCGCCCTGGAGGATGTCCCGAATCACCGTGACCGCGTTCGAGTGTGCGCGGGACGCGAACGGATTACTGATCAGGAGCGCCCGCGTCATCAGTAGCGCCGCTCCCAGAACAGATCGAAGCCGATCTGCTGGGTGATGCTCGAGTTGAGGTAGTTGGGGTCGGCGAACGCGCAGTTCTGCACAGGCTCGAAGCTCGCCTCGGTGCGCCATTCCGGACTCATCCGGTACTGCAGCGTCGCGCCCAAGCTGTTGGTGAACCGCGTCTGCCGTCCGCTGCTGCGGCAGAACCCCGCACTGAGCAGCAGGAATGTCTTGCTGCCGATCGCCCAGCCCGCGGCGATCTGAGCGCCCGAGAACGGATTGCTCGCCTCGCCGGGACGGATCTCGAAATAGTCGAGGGGCACGCCGAGGTCGGAGACCACCGTGCGCTCGAGCTCACCCGCCACGAACGAAGCCCCGACGTTCTGGATGAACGCGGCCTGG
>DATMZX010000061.1:0-3480 GCA_035573235.1 Gemmatimonadales bacterium | reverse complement strand
ACCGGCCGCCCGCTTCATCCCGTCGAGCGAGAGATAGCCGAGCGACTCCACGCCCAGGTGCTGGCGGATCTCCTCGAGCGAATGGCTCGATGCGATGAGCTCCGACTTGGTCGGCGTATCGATACCGTAGTAGCACGGCCCGGTGATCGGGGCCGAGGCGACACGGAAATGCACTTCCTTGGCCCCGGCCTGGCGGATCATCTGCACTAGCTCGCGGCTGGTCGTGCCACGGACCAGCGAGTCGTCCACGACCACCACTCTCTTGCCGGCGAGCACTTCCCGCACGGGATTGAACTTGATCTTGACCTTGGCGTTGCGGCCGGCCTGCGTGGGGTTGATGAAGGTCCGTCCCACGTAGTGATTGCGGATCAAGGCGTGTTCGAGCTTGAGCCCGGACTCTTCCGCAAATCCCAGCGCCATCGCATTCGACGAGTCCGGCACGGAGAAGACGCAGTCGGCGACTGGGGCAGGGTGCTCGCGGGCCAGCTCGCGGCCGAGCGCGCGCCGCACGCGGTCGACGGAACGGCCGAAGATCGTGCTGTCGGGACGCGAGAAGTACACCAGCTCGAAGATGCAGCGCTGGTGCGGCTTCGCCGGGAGCGACGGCAGCCGATCGACCTCCGAGCCATGGATGCGCAGGAATTCGCCCGGCTGTAGCTCGCGCTCCACGGTGGCTCCCATGAGATCGAGCGCGCACGTTTCCGAGGCGACGACGTATCCGGTGCCGAGCTTGCCAAGAAAGAGCGGCCGGAATCCGCGGGGATCGACGATCGCGTACAGTGTCCGGCCGATCGTCACCACCAGCGAGTAGGCGCCTTCCACGCGCTCGAGCGCATCGAGCAGCTGATCCTCCGGCTCGCGCGCCTCCGAACGGGCGATCAAATGAATCAGGACTTCGCTGTCGGACGACGTCTGGAAGATCGACCCCTTGGCGACGAGGTCGGACCGCAGCGCTTCGGCGTTAGTGAGATTGCCGTTGTGCGCGAGGGCGAGCGGACCTTCGCGGTAGCCGGCGAGAATCGGCTGGGCGTTCGCGAGCACCGACGAGCCCGCCGTCGAGTAACGCGTATGGCCGATCGCCACATCGCCCGGGATGCTGCTCAGAATGGTCTCGTCGAACACGTCGGAGACCAGCCCCATCCCGCGATGCGCGCGCGCGACCCCACCCTCATCCACCGCGACGACGCCGGCCGATTCCTGGCCGCGGTGCTGCAGGCTATAGAGTCCCAGATACGAGACGCGCGCCGCGTCTCTCACGCCCGCTACGCCGATGATGCCGCACATCGCTCGATCAGTCTCCCATGCGCCGGGGAATGGCGCTGAAATATATGTCGCGCAACCGCGTGACCGACTCTTCGATCGCACCGTCTCGCAGCTTGATGCGGAAGGCGCCGTCCTTCGCGCCGACGCTGCCACAACGCAGGACCGGCACCCCAAGTTCGCCCGCGAGCGCCTGGACGGCGGCCGCGCGCTCGGCCGGGCAGGTGATCACGGCGCGACCGTGGGATTCGCTGAAGAGAAGGCTCTCGGTCGTCAGTTGTCTGTTTGCTGAGGTGAGGTCGACGTCGAGGCCGAAGCCGAACCCTTGATACGGCCCGCCCATGGCCACCTCGGCGAGCGCGACGCCGAGGCCCCCATGCGAGCAATCGTGCGCGGACCGGAACAGGCCACGATCGGCGGCGGTGACGAGCAGCGTGATGAGGCGCGTCTCGGCAGCAAGATCCACTTTGGGCGGCTGGCCGCCGATGAAGTCGTGGCAGATCTCCCAGTACGCCGACGCCCCCAGCTCGGCCCGCGTCTCGCCGAGCACAAAGACCACGTCACCGGGCTGGCGCGCATGACTCGGGACCGCCCGCGCAGCGTGCGGGATCACCCCGATCATCCCGATCACCGGCGTCGGATCGACCGCGCCCGTGGGGCTTTCGTTGTAGAAGGAGACATTGCCGCCGGTCACGGGCGTATCGAGCGCGCGACACGCGTCGGCCATGCCGCGACACGCTTCACGGAACTGGTAAAAGACCTCGGGCCGTTCGGGACTGCCGAAATTCAGGCAGTTCGTGATGCCGATCGGTTGGGCGCCCGTGCAGGCCACGTTCCGCGCCGACTCGGCGACGGTCGCCTTGCCACCCTCGTACGGATCGAGCTTCACGTAGCGGCTGTTGCAGTCGGTTTTGACCGCGATCCCGAACTCCTCGTGACGGACGCGAATGAGGCCGGCGTCTCCGCCTGGTGGGATCACGGTGCTCGCCTGAACGGTCGAGTCGTATTGCTCGAAGACCCAGCGCTTGCTGGCCACGGACGGTGCATCCAACAGCGTGAGTAAGGCGTGTGAAGGCGTGTAACTGCGTGCGGCGCGCGGCGCGGACGCCCTGAGCTCCGCAATGCGAGGATCTTCCTTCGCTTCCGGATAATAGACGGGGCAATCCTCGACGAGCTGCCGGCCCGGGATTTCGACGACGACTTTCCCTTTCCACAGGCAGCGATACATCCCGTCGTCGGTGACCTTGCCAATGGGCGTGGCATCGAGGTCCCACTTCGCGGCAATCGCCTGGACCTCCTTCACGCGGTCGGTCTTCGCGACGACGAGCATGCGCTCCTGCGATTCCGAAAGCAGGATCTCGTAGGGCGTCATGTCGGGCTCGCGCGTCGGCACCTTCGAGAGGTCGATTTCGACGCCCACGCCGCCGCGCGCCGCCATTTCCGCCGAGGAAGACGTCAGCCCCGCCGCGCCCATGTCCTGAATCGCGACGATGTGCCCGGACGCAATCAGCTCGAGACTCGCCTCGAGCAGCAGCTTCTCGGTGAAGGGATCGCCGACCTGGACCTGGGGACGGCGCTGCTCGCTCTCGTGCGTCAATTCTTCGGACGCGAACGAAGCGCCATGAATGCCGTCGCGGCCCGTGCTCGAGCCGACGGCGAGCAGGATGTTGCCGACGCCGTGCGCCGCCGCTTTGATGAGATCCTTCTCTTTGAGCACGCCCACGCACATCGCGTTGACCAGCGGATTGCCGGCGTATCCCGGGGCGAAGTCGACTTCGCCGCCGAGCGTCGGGACCCCCACACAGTTTCCGTAATCGCCGATCCCTTTGACCACGCCGCCGAACAAGTAGCGATTGCGCGGCTCATCGAGCGGGCCAAACCGCAGGCTGTTGAGCAGGGCAACGGGACGCGCGCCCATCGTGAACACGTCGCGCAGAATTCCGCCGGCACCCGTGGCCGCCCCCTGGTAGGGCTCGACCGCGGACGGATGGTTGTGCGATTCGATCTTGAAGGCGACCGCCCACCCACCGGGCAAACGCAGCACGCCGGCATTCTCACCGGGACCCTGAACGACATGCGTCCCGGTGGTCGGAAGCGTCTTGAGGATGGGGCGGGAGTGCTTGTACGAGCAGTGCTCGCTCCACAGAGCCGAAAAGATGCCCAGCTCGGGGAACGTGGGCGTCCGGCCGAGCAGGCCCAAGATGCGTTCGTATTCTTCGG
>DATMZX010000060.1:0-26830 GCA_035573235.1 Gemmatimonadales bacterium | reverse complement strand
AGGCGACGCAGCTGCCCACCGTGAAGCTTGGCGACGCGGATTCGACGGACATCGGCAACTGGGTGCTCGCGATCGGCAATCCGCTGGGCGAGGCGTTCACGTTCACGGTGACGGCGGGCATCATCAGCGCGAAGGGGCGGCTGCTCGCGGGGCTCAATTCCAGCCGCTATGCGATTCAGGATTTCATTCAGACCGACGCGGCCATCAACCCGGGCAATTCGGGCGGGCCGCTGGTGAACGTGCGCGGCGAGGTGATCGGCATCAACTCGGCCATCGCCAGTGAGACCGGGTTCTATGCCGGGTACGGGTTTGCCATCCCGATCAACCTCGCCCGCACCGTGATGACGCAGCTGATCGCGACCGGGCACGTCGAGCGCGCCGTGATGGGCGTCAGCATCAAGGACGCGACGCAGGAGGACGCCGAGGCGGTTGGGTTGTCGGCGATTCGCGGCGTCGTGGTGCGCGACTTCACCTCGGACGATTCGCCGGCGAAGCGCGCCGGCATTCAGCAGGGCGATGTGATCGTGTCGGTCGAAGGGCAGCCCGTGACGTCGGTGCCGCAGCTGCAGCAGCGCGTCGGCTTCAAGAAGCCGGGCGACGTGGTCCGCGTGACCGTCGTCCGCAGCAAGGGCACGCAGCAGACGATTTCGGTCAAGCTCGCCGCACCGCCGGGAGCGGATGACGACGATGTAGCGAGCAACGACGACTCGTCGCCCCAGCGCGACGAGCCGGCGGCCCTGGGTCCGCTCGGGGTCGCGGTGCAGCCGCTGACGCAGGAAGACATTCGCGACACCGAGCTGCGGCCGGTGCTGCGCTCCGGTGGCGCGCTGGTGGTAACGCAGGTGTCGCCCGATGGCCCGGCCTATCAGAAGCTGGCGGATGCTTCTTCGGGATATCCGGACATCATTCTCAAGGTCAACGGCCAGGCGACGCGCACGGTCCTGGAGTTCCGGCAGGCGGTCAACGCGATCGGCAAGGGCAACATCGCGACGCTGTCGGTGCTGCGCCGGACGCCGGATGGCTGGCTCGGCGACGTGGTTCGGATTCGTGTGCCGTAACCGAGCTGTGTCACGGGATGCAAAAGGGGTCGCATTTGCGGCCCCTTTTTCTTTGCATTATTACATCACCATGTTCCGCACCCTCGCGGTTCTGCTGTTTGCCCTGAGTGCCTTCTTTTTTTTCTATACAGCGCGCTTGCTGGCCGTCACGGGCGCCCTCACACACACGCGACCGGGCGGACAGGGCGCGTACGTGGGCGCGGTGGTTTTCCCGCTGCTGGCCATCGTCTTTGCCTGGGCTGGTATTCGTTGCTGGGCGCGAGGAAAGTCGGTCGGCCCGGGCGCCTGAGCGTCACTCGCTATGTACGAACCCCGTCACGTTCCTCCGCTGTCGCGCCGCGGCTTCCTCGCGCGCTTTGGCCTGCATGCCGCGATGGCGTTCGCGCTCATCCTGGGCTCCTTGCTGATCGGTCTGATCGGCTACGAGCATTACGAACGGCTGCCGTGGCGCGATGCCTTCCTGAATAGCGCGATGTTGTTGGGCGGGATGGGACCAGTCAACGCGCCGCAAACCTCGGGCGGCAAGCTGTTCGCCGGATTCTACGCCCTCTATGCCGGCCTCGTATTCATCGCCGTCTCGACGCTGCTCGCCGCGCCCGTATTCCACCGCCTCCTGCACAAACTCCACTGGCCCGATGACGGCAAACTCGGGGACAAGAAATGATCAGAGAGCTCGCCCGCTACGAGGTACGACCGGAGGCACTCGAGCAGTGTGTCGCAGCGATCCACGAGTTCGTGAGCTACGTCCGCAAGAACGAGCCGGGGGCGCTACGCTACGAGGTGTGGCAGGAGAAGGAACGGCCCACGCGCTTCGTCCACCTGTTCATCTGGCGCGACGAAGCAGCGAACAGAATTCACGGCGAGTCCGCCGCCGTGAAGAAATTCGCGGGGATTCTCTACCCGAACTGCCTGGCACCGGTCGAATTCATCGAGTACGAGGAAATCGACAGCGCCGCGAAGCGCTAGGGCTTTTCATGAAACCGATCTACGGATACGTGCTGGTGTTCGCAGGGGCTGGAATCGGCGGCGTGCTTCGACATGGCGTCAACCTGGCGTCCGTTCGCCTCGTGGGTCCCGACCTGCCGGTGAGCACACTCGCCGTCAACGTGCTCGGCTCGCTGACCATCGGCTTGATCGCGGGCTACTTCGCGACTCGCGGCCACGCGACCCAGCATCTGCAGCTGTTCCTCACGACCGGAATCCTGGGCGGGTTCACGACCTTCTCCGCGTTCTCGCTGGAAGCCGCGCTGCTGTGGGAGCGCGGGCAGATGGCGGGCTTCGCGACGTTCGTCCTGGGGTCGGTGCTGCTGTCGATTGCGGGCGTGTTCGCCGGCCTCGCACTCATGCGCTCCTGGCAGCCGATGTGAAGCGCGTCATGAGTGCCGTGGGAGGGGTGCTGATCTCCCTGCTCGGCTTCGTGCTCTCCTTCGGTGCGATTCTCGGTGCCGCACTCGGCATCTGGTTGATAGGGCGCTGGACGAAGCGGCGCGACCGGCAGCCGAGTACGATCGCCGAGTTGGTCGCCGCGGTGTTTTCCGCAACCGCCTTCGCGGGGCTCTTGTGGATGGCAATCTTTGCGGCCGCGCCCCAGTTCAATCGCGCCGAGTTCAAGTCGGCGATGACGCAGAAACAGGCCAAACCGGTGAAGATGCCCGACTGGTACGCCAGGGCCTTCCCGCAGGCGGCGCAGATGGACTCGGCCACGCAGGTGTTCGGCGACTCCGTCACGCAGAAACTGGCGCGCTCAGACGCATTTCCCACTATCATGATGGTCTTCGGCATCCTGATGCTATCCATGATGTTCGGCGGAATCGGGGGCGTGACCGGGTGGGGCGCGCGGCGGCTCTTTATCTCGGCGACCAAAAGGGATCTGCAGCCGGAACGAACGTGACGGGAACGTCTTTCACGAACGTCCGGAGCCAGCGCGCAAACTCGTCCATGCCGGCCTGTTCGGACGGAATGTGGCCGATGATGATCATTCCCTTCTTCTGTCCCGCCGCAACGGCGTCAGCGACGTATTCCACCGTCTCCCACTCGCGCGCCTCGCCGATCACCAGGACGTCGATATCTCCCGGTTGAATCGCGTGGCGCTGGAGCTCGAACCCGGCCGCTCCGGGGACGAGGGCAATCCTGCTGACCCGCTGGCTGGAATCGCCCACGACGCGAAGCGTCGGAGCATGGAGGCGCTGGCGAATCGTGGCGGCGAGCGCGCCGAGGCTCTGCTCGGGCAGCTTGAAGCGATACTCGCTGGCGGAATCGCGGTACGGCTCCCACTGCAGCGCGCGCGCCATGCCGACGGCGATTCCGTCGGGATGACGGCGGTGCCAGTGATCGTGCATGCGCACGACGACCATCCGATGCTCTCGAATGAACGCGCGCTTCTGCGCCGTCACCGCGTCGCTTTCGCGCTCCAGTACGTCGATGCGGTCGAAATGATCGTAGAACGTCGGCTCGTGCGTGATGACGAGGTTGGCGCCCGCCGCCGCGGCGCGTTGCAGCACGTCGAGCGTTGCCATCATCGTGACCGCGATCCCCGTCACGGCCGTGGTCGAGTCGCCGTCCTTGAACGTGTCGACCGTCTGCTCGGCCCACGGCACGCCGATGTTCTGTCTGATCTTCTGGACGATTTCGGCGGCGGTGGGACCCGTTTGAGCGACGGCGGCCAGCGGCGCCCCGATGAGGAGCAACAACGTCAGCCTGGAGCTGCGCATCACGTGACCGGAGCCGAGCGGCGCTCCACGAGCAGGATGATCGCGGCGAGAAACAGCCAGAGGACGAATGTCGCCTGCGCGTAGTACATGTAGTTGAGCGTTTCGCTGAACACGAGCGCGACCGCGCCGCACAGCACCGCGACGACCCAGGCGAGCCACGCCATCCAGCGCGGCCACACGGCGCCGTTGCGAATGCCCCACCCGAACGTGTACGCCACGAAGCCGAGCAGGAACGTCGCGAGGCGCTCCGCCGCGAGCCCGAAGGGATGCATCATGTCGTAGAGGAAGACGGCGTGCGTGCGCGCGAGTCCGGCGTCCGCCGCGGCGTAGACTCGCGCGATGTGATACCCCGGCCCGACCATGAACAAGATGTTCAGCGCCCAGATGCCGAACGCGAACGCGCCGAGCCGAATCCCGGCGCGCGACGGGGAGGCGCCCGGCGTGTCGTTGTGGCGCAGCGAGACACCGACGAGCCCGGCGTACATGAACGCGAGTCCGAACAGGAGCGCCCAGTGGATCGTGCGCCAGCCGTGCGTACGCGCGACGATCCCGAGCTGCTTCGCGCCGTCACCGGTCAGGAGCGGATGCAGGGCGCCCGCGCCGGCGAACAGCAGCGTGCCGACGAGCAGGCAGAGTCCATAGAACAACGGGCGGCGCGTCACGACCCCAATCTAGCACCTCCTTGGCCCGTCCATATATTGTGCGGCAATGGACCTCAATCGCATCCTGCGGGAGGGCTTCATCGCCGGCTGCATCGGCGCCGCGGTCGTCGCCCTGTGGTTCCTCATCGTCGACGTCATCAACGGCCAGCCCCTCTACACCCCCGCCATGCTCGGCAGCGCGGTGTTCTGGGGACTGCACGACCCGTCGTCGGTGGTGATCGAGCCGGCGCGGATCTTCGGCTACACCATGATTCACGTGAGCGCGTTCGTGGTCGTCGGCTGCGTCGCGGCGGCGCTCGCGGCCGAGGTCGAATACGCGCCGTCGACGCTGTTTCTCGTCGTCGTGGGGTTCTGCTTCTTCGAGGTCGGTTTTTACATCCTCATCGCCCTGCTCGCCAAGCCGCTGCTCGCCAACCTCGTGTGGTGGAACGTCGCCGTGGGTAATGCGCTCGCCGCGTTGGGGATGGGGTACTTCTTGTGGAGAGAGCATCCCAAGATTGGGGAGGAATTGAGGCGACATCCGCTCGGGGAAACCGAAGACGGGGAATAGTCAGCGGTAGGCTTCTTCCGGCACCCCTGCTTCAGCATCTCCTCTTTGGTCCCATACTGAGTAGCGGAACCAAATCACCGTCATCACGATCCACAGCATGATCCCGCCCAGCACCCACATCAGCAATCCACCGATCTGTTGATCCTGGAGCGGGCTCAACCCGCCCACCCTCGGCGCCGCGACGTAAAACGGATAGAGCGGACGATCGGCCAGCGTGATCAACGCGCCGGTCACCGACATCGGGATCCCGAGCAGGAACAGATAGACCATCTGCAGCAGGTGCGGCAGCCGCGGCAGCTCCGGCACGGGGGACAGCACGGGCCACCACATGATGACCGCGGTGGCGAGGAACACGAGGTGCTGGAGGATGTGGAGGTTGTGATTGCGCATCGCGGCTTCGTAAAACGCCGGGAAGTGCCAAATCGCGATCGGGGCGCTGAAGATCAGACCTGCCGCGAGCGGTCGCGTGATCACACGGGAGAACGCCATGACCCAGCGCGGCCGGAGGACTGGACGCACGACCGGCGCGGGACAGCCGAACAGCAGGAGCGGCGGGAAAACGAGCGTCAGCAACAGGTGCTGCGCCATGTGCGCGCTGAACAGATAGTTGTCCGACAGCTCGTGCAGCGGGCCGTTCAGCGCGAAAAACAACACCACGAGCGCCAGGGCGAAGCTCGTCACGCGCCCGGGCCCGCTCTTGCGGCCTCCCAGAAACAGATAGAGCCCGCCGAACAGGGCGAGCCCAATGATCACACTGGGATGCAGGTCCCACCTATTCCAGGGGTTCACATGCCCGTGCGCAGCCGGACGCCTCCGTAAAAGAGGAACAGCAGGCTGACGACGACGAGGAATCCCAGGAGCAGCGGACCGCCAAACAGCAGCGAGAAGAACTTGTTGTCGAACTTGAGGTGCATGTAGAACATCACCACGAGCGCGAACTTGATGGCCGAGAGCACGAGCAGGACCGGCACCAGCACGCTTTGGAACGCCGGAACGTAGAACACGCCCACCTCAAGCAGCGTGATCATGACGAGGATCGCGGCAATCCGCAGATAGGTGCCAGTCGTCGCGTGTGCTTGATGCTCAGCCATCGTGCCTCACTGAATCAGGTAGACGACCGTAAAGATGATGATCCAGACGACGTCCACGAAATGCCAATACAAACCGGTGATCTCGACCGTCATCGCATTCGCGGGGCCGAGCTTCCCTCGCAACGCCTGCACCCACAGCGTGAGCAGCCAGATCACCCCAACGGTGACGTGCGCGCCGTGCGTTCCCGTGAGCACGTAGAACGTCGAGCCGAACAGATTCGTGGTGAGCCCGAGCCCTTCATGATAGAAGTGGCTGAACTCCCACACCTGCCCGCCGAGGAAGACCATGCCCAGCAGCGCCGTGACCAGCAACCATAGCTTGCCCTGTTTCATGTCGCCGCGCTGCACTGCCGCGAGCGCGAGCACCATCGCGAGACTCGACATCAGCAGGTCGAACGTGCTGAACGACGTGAACGGAATGTTCAGGATCTCGTGCGGGTACGGCCCGGTGAGGCTTCGGCCTTTGTAAATCAGGTACGTCGAGATCAGCGAGCCGAACAGCAGGCACTCAGAGCCGATGAAGGCCCAGAATGCCATCTTCCGGCTGTCGAGCCCCATCGTCGTGGCGTGCCCGTGCGCGACGGCGGCGGCGTGTTCTTGCGTGTCGTATCTCATTTACATCTCGAAGGGCTCGTAGGCCCAGCGATAGATCCCCACGATCACGATGGCCACGCCGACGAACACGAGCGGCAGGAAGCGCGAGAGCGCGGCAATCGCCATGACCGGTAGCCCTGCCGCCGTGATCATCGGCCACCACGAGCCGCCCGGCACGTGGATCGGCTTGGGCGGCTGCTCCGGCAGCGGCGCCATCGGTCCGTGCCGCTCCGTCTGCCACAGTGGAAGGCGATTGGTGACCGTCGGGATCACGGTGAAGTTGTACACCGGCGGCGGCGACGGAATCGCCCACTCGAGCGTCGCCCCGCCCCACGGATTGTTCGGCGCGTCGGCAGGCCGGCGCAGGCTGCGCAGCAGATTGAACAGGAAGATCAGCGTCGCGACGCCGATGAGAAATGCGCCGACGGTCGAGATCTGATTGAACTGGGTGACGCCCAGCTGCGCCGAGTAGGTGTAGATGCGGCGCGGCATGCCGAGCAGCCCGGAGAAATGCATCGGGAAGAACGCGAGGTTCATGCCGATCAACGTGAGCCAGAAGTGCCAGCGCCCCAGCGTCTCGGACAGAATCCGGCCCGTCATCTTGGGCCACCAGTAATACATCCCGGCGAACAGTCCCAGCATCGTGCCGCCGAAAAGCACGTAGTGGATGTGCGCGACGATGTAGTAGGTGTCGGTCTGCTGCAAATCGGACGCGGCCGACGCGTGCGTCACGCCCGACAGCCCGCCGATGATGAACATCGCGATGAATCCGATCGCGAACAGCATCGCGGGCCGGAAGCTGAGCTGGCCGCCCCACATCGTGCCGATCCAGTTGAAGATCTTCACCCCCGTCGGGATCGCGATCAGCATCGTCGCGCCGGCAAACACGGAATCGGCGATCGGCCCGAGCCCCGACGAGAACATGTGGTGCGCCCACACGCTCCAGCCCAGGAACGCGATCACGACACCGGAATAGACCACGACGGTGTACCCGAACAACGGCTTCTTCGAGAACGTCGGCAGGATTTCGGATACGATTCCCATCGCCGGCAGAATCAGGATGTAGACCTCGGGGTGTCCGAACATCCAGAACAGATGCTGCCACAGAATCGGATCGCCGCCGCCCTGCGGCACGAAGAAGTGCGTGCCGAAGATGCGGTCGAACATCAGCAGCACGAGCGCCACCGTGATCACGGGAAACGCCGTGATCACGAGGAACTGCGTGATCAGCGTCATCCAGGTGAACGGCGGCAGCCGCAGCATGCGCATGCCGGGCGCCCGCATGTTGAGGATCGTCACGACGAAGTTGAACCCCGCCGCGAGCGACGCGATGCCGAGGATCTGCAGGCCCAGCAGCCAGAAATCGACGTTGGGACCCGGCGAGAACTGGCGCGATGTCAGGTTGGCGTAGCCGAACCAGCCGGCGTCCGGCGCGACCGAGAGGCGCCCCGCGCTGAACAGCGGCCCCGCGATGAAGCTGAAGTTCAGGAACAGCCCGCCGAGCAGGAAGACCCAATAGCTGAACGCATTGAGCCGCGGGAACGCGACGTCGCGCGCGCCGATCTGCAGCGGGATGATGAAGTTGAAGAACGCGGCGGACAGCGGCATCAGCGCGAGGAACACCATCGTGGTGCCGTGCATCGTGAACATCTGGTTGAACGTCTCGGCGCTCACGCCGAGCCCGCCGTCGGGCTTCACGAGCTGCGCGCGGATGACGAGCGCCTCGAGGCCGCCGATCAGGAAGAAGCAGAAGGCCGTCCAGAAATAGAGCATGCCGATCCGCTTGTGATCGGTGGTCGTGAGCCAGCTCTTCATTTCAGGCTCTGCAGGTAGGCGACCACGGCGTCGAGATCCTCGCCCGCCAGATTCTGCGGCGGCATGAGCGCGCCGGGCTTCAGCGACGGCGCGTTCTGAATCCAGTGGTGCAGCATCTCGGTGTTGTTCGGGAACAGCGCGCCCGCGATCGTGCCGCGGCTGCCGACGTGCGTCAGCTCAGGGCCGACCTTCGCATTCGCGATGCCGGTGATGGTGTGACACCCGATGCAGGCGCTGCGCCGGAAGATCTGCTGGCCTTTTTCTTCCGGTGATCCCTTGGCGGGCGTGACGGGCGCGGAGCGCTGGCGGTCCACCCACGCCTGGAACTGGGAATCGGTTTGCACGACGACGCGGAGTCGCATGTTGGCATGCGACGCGCCGCAGAATTCCGCGCACTGGCCCCAGTACTCGCCCGTCGAATCGGCGGTGAACGCGATGCGGTTGGTGCGTCCCTGAATCACGTCGCGCTTGCCGCCGAGGCCCGGCGCCCAGAAGCTGTGGATGACGTCGGCCGACGTCATCTCGAGCTGCACGGGGGTGCCGAGCGGCAGATGCAGCTCGTTCATCGCGTTGATGCCGAGCGTGGGATAGCGATACTCCCACCACCACTGATGCCCGATCACCTCGACGCGCAGCGCGCCTTCGGGCGCCTGGCCGGCGGTGGCAAAGATCGTCCGCATCGTCGGGACGGCGATGAACACGAGGATGAGCGCGGGCGCGAGCGTCCAGCCGATCTCGAGGAACGTGTGACCGTGGATCGGCTTCGGCGCCGGCGCGCCGGGGCGGGCCCGATAGCGCGCGATCGCAATGACGAGCAGCGTCTCGACGACGAGAAAGACCGCGACGGCCCACCAGAAGATGTTCCAGAACAGGCCGTCGAGCGCGGTGGCGAAATCGGAACGCGGATGAAACACCGATTGCGGGAATGGACCGCTGCAGCCGGTGAGGAGGAGCAGGACTGCGACGAGGACTAACGGCACGGCGTCAAAGTAGACAAGCCCCCGCAGCACGTCAACGCGCACGTTATCTTAGGCGGCCATGACTGATTTGTCCCAACGATTACAAGCCGCGCTGGGCGGCGCGTACCACGTCGAGCAGGAGCTCGGCGGCGGCGGGATGAGTCGCGTGTTCGTGGCCGAGGAGACGCGGCTCGCGCGCAAGGTCGTCATCAAGGTCCTGCCGCCGGACCTCGCGCTGGAAATGCGCGTCGATCGCTTCAATCGGGAAATCCAGCTCTCCGCCTCCCTGCAGCATCCGCACATCGTCCCCCTGCTCGCCGCGGGCGGCGCCGACGACCTGCTGTATTACACGATGCCGTTTGTGGAGGGCGAAGCCCTGCGCACGCGGCTGTCGCGCGTCGGCGAGCTCCCCGTCAAGGACGCGGTGCGGATTCTCAAGGACGTGGCCGACGCGCTGGCCTACGCCCATGCGCGCGGCGTGGTGCATCGCGACATCAAGCCCGACAATGTGCTGCTCTCCGGCAACCATGCCGTCGTGGCCGACTTCGGCGTCGCCAAGGCGGTGAGCCAGGCCAAGACCGAGAGCGGGCTCACGTCGGTCGGCGTCGCGCTCGGCACGCCGGCCTACATGGCGCCGGAGCAGGCGGCGGGGGATCCCAACATCGATCACCGCGCCGACATCTACGCGTTCGGCGCGATGGCGTACGAGATGCTCACGGGCCGCTCGCCGTTCAGCGGCATGGCTCCGCATCAGATGCTCGCAGCCCACGTCACCGAACCGGTCGTGCCGATCACCGACAAGCGCCCGGCGCTGCCGCCCGCGCTCGCGCAGCTCGTGATGGCGTGTCTCGAGAAGAATCCGGCGGACCGCCCGCAGAGCGCGAACGACATGCTGCAGACGCTGGAAGGCATGGCCACGACGAGCGGTTCGGTCGCCGTCACGTCACCGATCGCGACGGTGCGCCACGCGATGCGCCGTCCCCGCAACCGGTTCGCCGCCGTGGCGGTTTTGGCGCTGGTCCTCGTCGTCGCGGGATGGTTCACGTTGCGGCCGCGCCGCGCGGCCGCGCTCGAGCAGGATCGCATCGCGATCGCGCCCTTCGACGTCTTCGGAGGACCGGACCTCGCCTTGTGGCACGAAGGCCTGGTCGATGTGCTCTCGCGCAGCCTGGACGGCGCGGGCCCGCTGCGCACCGTGTCGCCCACCCTCGTCGTGCGGCATTGGGGGGGCGGGCGCGTTGATCCGCAGTCCGCGCAGCTCCTCGGCCGGGCGACGGGCGCGCAGACCGTCGTTGCCGGCGTGCTGATCAGCGCGGGGGATTCGGTGCGCGTGCAGGCGTTCCTGATCGACGTGCCCGACGCGAAATTGCTGGCGGACTTCGAGCTCCGCGAGCGGGCGGATCGCATGGACCGCGTGGCGGATTCGCTGACCGTTCGTGTGCTGCGCGAGCTGAGCCGAACGCGCGCCATCGGCTTCGTGCGCGGCGCGTCGCTCGGATCGCGGTCGCTGCCGGCCCTGAAGGCGTTCCTCCAGGGCGAGCAGTTCCTGCGGCGGTCGGCCTGGGATTCCTCGCTCGCCTATCATCAACGCGCCATCGCGCTCGACTCGGGCTTCACGCTGGCGTGGAGTCACGCGGGGATGGCGGCCGGGTGGCAGCACTCGGCCGGCGATTCGCTGTCGCACATGTACAAGCTCCGCGCCGGCGCGATGAATCACGGGCTCGCGCCGCGCGAGAGCCTCATCGTGCAGGCGGAATCGATCGCCGCCGTCGTGTACCAGGGCCCGGCGTTGCTCGGCGGGAAATGGTGGGCGTATGGCCAGCGCCTCATCGCGACGCTCGACGAAGCGGTGCGCCGCTATCCGACCGATCCCGAGCTGTGGTACATGCTGGGCGACGCGCGCTTCCACGCCGGAGGCCTGGCGCGCGTGCCGCCGCACACGGCGCTCGACGCGTTCGACCGCGCGATCGAGCTCGACTCGGCGTTCACCCCCTCGTACGTCCACGCCATCGGACTGGCGCTCGATGCCGGCGGCGACGCCGCCGGCCGCCGCTACGCGGACGCGTTCCTGCGCGCCGGCGCGATGGGCTCGTACGCGCAGAGCACCCGGCTCGTCACCGCGCTCATGGATCCGTCCACCCGCGAGAAAGCGATTTCGTACCTCGCCGACAGCGCGGACTCGCACGTATTCCAGGCGGTCTGGGGCGCCGTCGGGCGCTGGAACGATTCGGCCGAAACGGCCGTGAAGCTCGCGCGGCGGCGCGTGGCGGCGGAGAAAAAAGCCGGCACGCCCAGCAACTTTAGTGTCTTCATGCTGCCCGTCGCGCTGGCGGGCCGCGGACACGTCAAGGAAGCGGCACAGGCCACGACGTTCCCCGCGCTGCTATCGCAGTTCGCGCTGGTGGGCGGGATTCCGGCCGACAGCGCGACGAAGGCGGCGCGCAAGTGGGCGACCTCTCCCGGAGACGGCATCATTCCGGCGGCGCCGCTGCTCGCGGCCGCGCATGACACGGCGACGTTGAAGCTCGCGATTCAGCGCATCGACTCGGCGCGCTCGCATCCGCTGCCGCCCAACCTCCCGCCGATCGTGCACGATTTTCTCGGCTACCTGCCGGTCACCCAGCGCGCGTATCTCGCGCTCGCGAAGGGCGACACCACCGAGGCGCTCCGGCAGTTTGCCGCGCGCCCCGACAGCGCGTGTTTCGGACAGTGCCCGATCGACGATCTCGTATACATCCAGCTGCTCGCGGCGCGGCATCGCGATGCCGAGGCCGCGGCTCGGCTCGAGCGTCCGGTGGCGGGATTCCAGCCGGGGTTCCTGCCGGTCGAAATCCTGCGCGCGCTCGAGCGCGGGCGCGTGAACGAGCGGCTCGGCAACCGCGACCGCGCGATCGAAGGCTATGCGCTGGTGGTGAAAGCGTGGCGGCACCCCGACCCGGAGCTGCAGGGCTACGTGGACGAAGCGCGCGCCGGGCTCGCGCGACTCAGCGCGGAGAAGGCATCACCTGTGGAGTCTCAGTAATCGACGACTTCGCGCCGGTGCCCTTCCCCGTCAGCTCCATCGCCGAGCCATCCTTCAGCTGAACCCGCGCCACCCCGAAGTACAGATCCGGCACGACCCAGGCTTCCGTCTGCTCGCCCGCATCCTTGATGTGGAGCGCGCGGAACGTCCCCGCCGGCACGGTGAGCTGTTCCCAACCGGCGACCTCCATCTGCGCGCACTTGCGCGCGAATTCGGCGGCGAAGTTCTGGCCCATCTGGCCGGCCATCATCTGCACCATCTGCTGCGGCATGCGCATGGCGGGCTCGCTGCCGCTCTTCATGATCAGCCCATGGATCGACGAGGCCTGAAATCCGAAACCGGGAACGAGGAGCTGGAGAATGGTCTTCCCGTGCCTCGCGTCGTTGAGGGCGATCTCGTACCAGTAGTTCGGCTTGCCGGCGACGGCTTCGGTACCGACCAGCGCCATGCGCATGGTGGAGCCCTCCGAGCGGCCGCCTTTCCAGCGGTAGTCGGCCCATTCCCCGACACGCATGGGCCGGTTCTGGAAGTCGGTACAAACCTTTTCCTTATCCTGCGCGATCAGCGGCGAGGCGCAGAGCAGCGTCAGCAGCGAGACCATTCTCAGACTGTGCACAGACCGGCTCCGAAGTCGGGTAGGCGATTATTATACAGGGGCCTGCGACCGTGGCGGAATTGGCAGACGCGCCAGCCTTAGGAGCTGGTGGGGCAACCCGTGGGGGTTCGAGTCCCTCCGGTCGCATTCTGGGGACTAGGGAGTGGCCCCCAACCCCTAGACCCCGCAGTTAGATTTTCCCGCACATGCCCGAGATACTCGTCAAGAAAACCAAAGTCGAGCCAGGGGAAGCCTCGCTCGAGGTCAGTATCCCCACGGAGAACGTCAAGGCCGCTGAAGAGCGCGCCACGAAGTTCTACCAGCAGCGCGCGCGGCTGCCGGGATTCCGGCAAGGCAAGGCGCCGGCCGCGGTGGTTCGCAAGAAGTTTGCCGACGACATCCGGCAGGAGACGCTGCGCGAGCTGGTGCAGGAGAGCTGGCGCGTGGCGCAGAAGCAGGAAGAGCTGAAGCCGATCGCCGATCCCCACATCCACAACCTGAAATGGGAAGAAGGCAGCCCCGTCACCTTCGAGTTCCACGTCGAGCTCAAGCCCGAAATCAAACTGGAGCGGCTCGGCAACTTCCGGCTGACCCGGAAGGTGAACGCGGTGACGGAGGCGCAGGTCGATACGCAGATCAACGCCCTGCGCGAGCAGCGCGCCCCCTGGACGCCCGTGGCCGGCGAGAAGCCCAAGCCCAAAGATCTCGTCGACGTCATCATCGCGACCCGCGAGGACGGCGCGGAGAAGGATCCGCAGCCGTTCCAGTTCGTGCTCGGCGAAGGGCGCGCGATTCCGGACGTCGAAGAGCGCGTCATGAGCCTCTTGCCGGGCGAGTCGGTCGAGGCCACCGTCCGCTTCCCTGACGATTTCGCCGAGGAGGCGAAGCGCGGTCAGACGCGCGACGTGAAGATCAGCTTGCGCGAAGTGAAGCGGCAGGAGCTCGCGGCGCTCGACGACGCGTTCGCGCGGGAGATCGGCGACTTCGAGTCGGTCGCCGCGCTGCGCAAGGCGGTCACCGAGGATCTGCAGAAAGAGTCCGAGCGCGACGCGGACGCCCGCATGCGCGGCGACCTGGTGCAGCAGATCGTCGAGGCGAACAACGTGGTCGCGCCGCGGCCGCTCGTCGAGCGCGTGCTCGGCCTGTACGCGCAGGCGTACGAGATTCCCGAAGATCGCTGGTCGCAGTTCGCGCAGGAGTTCCACACCGTGGCCGAGTCGCAGGTGAAGCGCGATCTCGTCCTCGACACCGTGGTCGAAGCGCAAAAGCTGCACGCCACCGAGGCCGAGCTGGACGACAAGATCCAGCAGCTCGCCGAGCGGCGCGGCATGAAGGCCGCCGAGCTGTACGCGTCGTTGGAGAAGGCCAAGCGGCTCCGCGATGTCGTGCGGAGCATCACCGAGGAGAAAGTGTTCACCTATCTCCTGTCGCAGTCCACCGTGGAGCAAGCGTGACGAAGAGCGAAAGCCACATCTATCCGCCGTACATCATCGAGCGCTCGAGCCGTGGCGAGCGGACCTACGACATCTTCAGCCGCCTGCTGATGGACCGCATCGTGTTCCTCGGCAGCGCCATCAACGACGACGTCGCGAACATCATCATCGCGCAGCTGCTGTTCCTGGACGCCGACAATCCGGAGCGCGACATCTACCTCTACATCAACTCGCCGGGCGGCATCGTGTCCTCCGGCATGGCGATCTACGACACCGTGCAGTTCCTGCGCGCGCCGGTGAATACGATCTGCATGGGCATGGCCGCCTCGATGGGATCGTTCCTGCTCACCGCCGGCCGCAAGGGCAAGCGCTCGGCGCTGCCGCACGCGCGCATTATGATGCACCAGCCCTCGGGCGGCACGCAGGGCACCGCCGCGGACATCGAAATCCAGGCGCGCGAGATCCTGTTTTTGCGACGGAAGCTCAACGAGCTCTACGCGAAACACACCGGGAAGACGGTCGAAACGATCGAGAAAGACATGGATCGCGACCGCTTCATGTCGGCCGAAGAGGCGAAAGACTACGGATTGATCGATCACGTGATTTCCAACTTCGAGGAAATAAAGGAAGACGGGAAGGCGAAGAAGTGATGACTTGCGCCGCTAGAGTCGCCTTCCCATACTAGAAGAACGATGTCGCACGATAAGCACCTCCGCTGCTCGTTTTGCGGGAAATCCAAGGACTCGGTCCGGAAGTTCATCTCCGGCCCGTCGGTCTACATTTGCAATGAATGCATCGCGCTGTGCAAGGAAATCCTTGCGGAGGACGAAGAGCGCGAAGTCGCCGAAGCCATCACGCAGGTCCCCACACCCGCCGAAATCAAGGATGTGCTGGACCAATACGTGATCGGGCAGGACCGCGCCAAGAAGACGCTCGCCGTGGCCGTCTACAACCACTACAAACGCATCAATTCGCATTCGGGCCGGGACAACGAGGTGGAGCTCGACAAGAGCAACATCCTCCTGATCGGCCCAACCGGTGTCGGCAAGACCCTGCTTGCGCAGACCTTGGCGCGCATCCTGGACGTGCCGTTCACCATCGCCGACGCGACCACCCTCACCGAGGCTGGCTACGTCGGCGAAGACGTCGAGAACATCCTCGTGCGCCTGCTGCAGGCTGCCGACTTCAACGTATCCGAGGCCGAGCGGGGCATCGTCTATATCGACGAGATCGACAAGATCGCGCGCAAGTCAGAGAACCCCAGCATCACGCGCGACGTCTCGGGCGAAGGCGTACAGCAGGCGCTGCTCAAAATCCTCGAGGGCACGGTCGCCAGCGTGCCCCCGCAGGGTGGGCGCAAGCATCCGCAACAGGAATACATCCAGGTCAACACCAAAGACATCCTCTTCATCTGCGGCGGCGCGTTCGACGGCCTCGAGAAGATCATCGAGTCGCGCACGGGCCGGCGGCAGATCGGCTTCACCAAGGAAGAGGTCGTCGCCGGTGTAGCCGCGAAAGTCAAGAAGAATCCGTTCGGCGACGTCGAGCCCGACGACCTGCTGCGCTACGGGCTGATTCCCGAGCTCGTGGGCCGCCTCCCGGTCACCGTGCCGCTCGATGCGCTCGACGAAGACGCGCTGATCAAGATTCTCACCGAGCCCAAGAACGCGCTCGCCAAGCAGTATCAGAAGCTGTTCGACCTCGAGGACGTGCGCTTGACGCTGGAGAAAGACGCGCTGAAGGCGATCGCGGCGAAGGCGATGAAGCGCGGCACCGGCGCGAGAGGCCTGCGCGCGATTCTCGAAGAGATGATGACGGAGATCATGTTCGAGCTGCCCAGCCGCGATGACGTCCGCGAGGTGGCGATCACCGCCGAATGCGTCACGTCGGGCCGCGCGCCGCTGCTCGTGACCGAGCGTCCCCGCCAGAAGAAAGAAGCCTGACCGACCCCAGGTACATCGGCTCATTCCCCAGAGCCGATACGCAGCTCGACCCGCCCCTCCCTGAAGTCGCATTCCTCGGCCGCTCCAATGTGGGTAAATCGTCATTATTGAATGCGCTGGTGGGACGGCGCATCGCGAAAACGTCCGGGACGCCCGGGAAGACGCGGGCGCTTAACGTCTTTCTGATCGAGGGGTCTCACTATTTCCTGGATCTGCCCGGTTACGGCTATGCCAGGATCGGCAAAGCGCAGCGAGCGGCCTTCCGCGGGCTGCTGAAGCACACCCTGCTGCGCGAGCGGTTGCGCGGCGTCGTGTGGCTGCTGGATATACGCCACTCGCCCTCCGCGGAAGATTGGGCGATGCAGGAGTCGCTGGCCGAGACGGAAACGCACGTACTCGCGGCGCTGACCAAGGCTGATAAGCTTTCAACGAGGCAGCGCGAGACCCGAGAGCGTGAGTTGCGGGAAGAGCTCGAGTTGCCGGAGGATCAGGTGGTCGTCACGAGTGCGGAGACGGGGTACGGCATCGTGGAATTGAAAGAAGCGATCGGCGAATTGATTTCGGGAGCGACGGCGTGATCCTCGCGTTGCTGCTCAGTCTCGCGCTCGCTCCTCAGGATACGATTCCCGTCGGCTACGGCACGCTGCGCCGCGACGACATCGTGATGCGGTTTTCGACCGGCAGCGTCGAGATCCAGGTGCTGCCGCTCGACGAGCAGGTCATCCGGCTCCTCCTCCCCGACACGTATCGCTCGCTGGTCCAGCTCATCCAGAGCCGCCGGCTCGATATCAGCGATGCCGCGCAGCGCGGGGGCACCGAAACGCCGACGCTCGTGATGGTCACGTTCCTCGGCGTCGTGTCGCAGGCGCGCTTCAATCCGGAAGATCTGAACATCACGAGCCGCGGCCGCCTGTTCCGGCCGGTGGGGATCGTGCCGCTGTCGCCCACGTGGAGCTCCTACCAGCTCGAAGCGCGGCAACAGGCGGTCGGGATTTATCTGTTCGAGCCTGGCATCAGCGTGCGGGAAGACATGCTGGTGACCTACGGAGGCCTCGCGAGCATCAGCTGGGTGCGCTCGTTGCGGCTGCTCGATCAGGAGCGCGCGCGGGTCAAGGCTCGCGCGCAGGGGGAAGCACGACGCGATTCTGGAGCTCGGGACTCCACCGCACCCCCGCCGAGTCCGCGCACACCACGCTGATCCCCCGGCGCGCCGCCTGCGCCAGCGCCTTATCACAACCCAGCGAAAACAATGCGCTCGACCACGCCGCCGCTTTGAAGGCGGCCGGCGCGAGCACCGTCAGCGCGCGCCGCTCGGCGCGACCGGAGACCGTGCTGATCGCGCCCGAGTGCAGCTCGACCCCCGCCACGGGATCGAGCGCGTTCCCCGGATCGGCGATGCCGACGATGCGCTTGGTCTCCGGACCGACCCAGAGGAATAACCCGCCCAGGTCGATGAGCGCGCTGTCGGCGGCGCTCGCGAGCAGCGGCACGGCGCGGTCCAGCACGTAGCTGTCCGCCACATCGCGCCATTCGAGGCGCAAGGGCGAATCACCGCGCTCCGCCGGCCACGCCGCGCGGGCCCCCGCGCCCGCCGTCGTCGAGTCGAACGCGCGCGTGGAGTCGCGCAGGCGCCCGAGCGCCCGCGCGAGAGCCGTCGAGTCCTTGGACCACGCGGCGACACTGATGGTGGAGCCCACCATCTGCCACGTCACGGCGATAGACGTGGTCCGTGGAGCAGATGTGCACGCCGCGAGGAAACAAATGGCGAACCAGCCTCGGTGACTCATGCCTCGACTTGATTGGGGACGGGATCGAGCGGGATATACGAATATATTTGTCGGAATTAAACGGACAAGAGATGTTAAACTGGCGGATCGTGAATTCTCTCATGCATTGGCCGGTCGTGCTCGCGATGCTCTCGGCGGTCGTCATAACGGCCGGCGTGGTCATTTGGGGGCTGCGCTCGCGGCTCGTCCGGACCGAACGCGAACGACGCCGCGCCGCCGAGGAGCTCAATCGCCGGCTGTCCGAGCTGTTCTCGCTGCAGGAGCTGTCCTACGTCCTCTCGGACTCCCTGGAGCTGGACCGGATCGTCGAGCAGGTCGTCCGCTACGCGGTGCGGTTCCTGGATGCCCAGGGCGCGGTCCTGGCGCTGGTGGGGGACGCCTCCGGCGACCCGCTGCACGTTGCCGCCGCCGAGGGCACGCTCGCCGGCCTGCGCGGGCAGCGGATCCCGGCCGATGATCCCGGGCTGGTCGCCCGTTCCACGCTGCACGAGCACCTCGAGCTGATTCGGAACTCGGGTGGCCGGTCGGAAGGGGCCGAGCCCATGCTCATTACGAGGGGGGTCGAGGCGGCCGCCGCGGCGGCCGTGCCGCTCCGCTCGCACGGCACCGTCATCGGGACCCTGATCATCACCGATCCCCGCGAACGCGTGTTCGTGCCGGAGGACATCCGGCTCCTGTCGACGCTCGCGACCCACGCCGCCGTCGTGATCGCGAACGCGCGGTTCTTCGAGATGGTCCGGCGCGCGAAAGAGCAGTGGGAGACGGCGTTCGACGCCTTGAGTGAAGGCATCGCCGTCGTGGACGACGAGGGCCGGGTGCGCCGCTCCAATCGCGCCATGGCGAGCCTGCTCAACATGCCGGTGCCGAATGTCGTCGGGACGCCGCTGGGCGACGCCCTGATCGGCAAACCGCATGCGCTGGCCGATCTGCTCGCCGCCGCCCGGCGCGGCGAGCGCCCTGCCCCGGTGATCGCCCGCTCGGAGCGGCTCAAGCGCGCCGTGCGCATCAACGCCGCGCGGATCCCGGGCGCCACGACCGAGCAGAGTCTCGTCGTCATGGTCGAAGACGTCACCGAGCAGCAGGTGCTGGAAACGCAGCTCGTGCAGAGCGAGAAGCTCGCCGCCGTCGGCCAGCTCGTCTCCGGTGTGGCGCACGAGCTGAACAATCCGCTCACGTCGATCGCGGGCCTCTCGGAGTTCTTGCTCGAGCAAAAGGAGCTGGGGAAAAAGGACCGCGGGCACCTGCAGGTCATCCACGAGCAGGCGGAGCGCGCGGGGCGCATCGTCCGCAACCTGCTGACGTTCGCGCGCACGGGCGCGAGCGAGCGCGTGCCGGTCGATCTCAACGACGTCATTCGGCGCACGCTGTCGCTCATGACGTACGACCTCAAGCTCAAGGACATCTCGGTCGAGCGGGAGCTGACCAGCACGCTTCCCGACGTCCTCGGGGACCGGCATGGCCTGCAGCAGGTGGTGCTCAACCTGGTGACGAACGCGGCGCAAGCCGTCGCGGAGAATCCGCGCGAGCGCTCCCGCGAGATCTCGGTCTCGACCTGGTTCGACACGCAGGTGCATTTGCGGGTGTCCGACACGGGCCCGGGAATCCCCGAGGAGCTGGTGCAGAGCGTGTTCACGCCGTTCTTCACGACGAAAGAGCCCGGCCAGGGCACGGGCCTGGGGCTCTCGATCACCTACTCGATCGTGCAGAGCCACGGCGGCCAGATCACGATCGAGCCGCGGAATCCGAAAGGCGGCGCGGCCTTCCGCGTCGATCTCCCGCCCGCGCCCGCCGGGGCGCCGCGCCCCACCCTGACGCCGGTGCACGGTACGCCGCTCCCCGACACCCCTCCGGCCATCAAGCGCACGATTCTGCTGGTGGACGCGGATCCCGCGGTGCAGCGGACAATCAAGGCGCTGTTCGCGCGCGACGGGCACGACGTCGAAGTCGCCGGCGATCCGCTGCACGCGCTCGAGCTGGCGCAGCGCGGCGGCTTCGATCTGGTGATCACCGACGCGCGCGCGATGGCGCCGGGCAAGCGCGGCACGATGCTGGCGGAAGAATTGGTGACGCGATTGCCGGCGCTGCGGGAACGGATCATCGTCGCGACCGGCGACGTGCGGCCTTCGACCGAAGAGACGCTGGCGCGTCTCGGCGTGCGTTACGTGCGCAAGCCTTTCAACCTGCGCGATCTCCGCGTCGCGGCGGCGCGTTTGTGGGAAGCGGCGGCGCTGTCGTAGGCTTCCGACGGCCAGCCGTACGTCGAGAGATTCACCGCGCCCCCGCCGCCCGGCGCGAACCGCACGCCTTCCCGCAGCAGCAGCGCGCGCTGCAACACCGCGCTGTGATCCTGACCGGAAAATGAAATCCGCCCCGCCGCGTTGATCACGCGCCACCACGGGACGTCGTTGTCTTCGGGGAGTGCGGAGAGCGCCCAGCCGACGGTGCGCGCCGCGCCGGGCCGTCCAGCCAACCGCGCGATGATCCCGTACGTCGCCACCCGTCCCTTCGGGATGTGACGGACCACGCGGTAGATCCGATGATAGAATGGATTCACAAGGGAGCCTGCTACTAGCTTACTCGCAGGACGTCTTCCAGCAAGCCCGCATCGCCGGCCCCGACTATTGACAAAATGTCCTCGACCGCTCTCCGCTCCCGGGGCCAGGCAAATCGCTCGAGCGCCGCGGCGGCGCTCAACCACTCGGAGCGATCGTGCTCTTCCGACAACCGCACGGTGGCGTCGAGCGGCACGAATGCCGCGAACACCGGGATCAGCACCATCTCGTTCGTGCGATGCTGATAGAACGCTTCCGTGCGGCTGAGATTGTAGAATTTTTCCGGCACGAGTCCTGTCTCTTCGCGCAATTCCCGCAACGACGCCTGCTCGGGGCGCTCGCCCGCTTCGATCGTCCCGTGAATCGTTTCCCACGAGCCGATGTTGCGTCCTTTGGTGCGTCGCAAGGTGAGGACCTGCAGGCGCTCGCCGGCGCCGCGCAATGCGTAGGTGTCGACGAACGCGACGCGAACCGAAGTCAGCGGCGTCTACCGAGAACGGCTTCGAGTCGCGCGGACAGCGCGCGCGCGCGGAACGGCTTGGTGAGAAAGTCGTCGGCGCCGAGCTCGAACACGCGCACCTCGTTGTCTTCGTCGCCCTTCGCCGTCAGTACGATGACGGGAATGTTCGCGGTCGCGGGACGCGAGCGCAGGTGCGACAGCACGCCGTAGCCGTCGAGCCCCGGCAGGTTCAGGTCCAGCACGATGATGTCCGGGCCCACGCGATCGACCTGATCGAGCGCCTGCACGCCGTCGCGCGCTTCGGTCACGACGTAGCCTTCACGCTCCAACAGATCGCGCATGACTTTGCGCAGGCTGTCCTCGTCGTCGACAAGCAACACTTTGGCGTTGGACGTTGCGCGGCCGCCGTGCCCGCCGGAGCGGCGCACCGGCGCCGCGGTGGGCTCTTCGAGCAGATCGAAATGGTGCATCGAGACGGCGGCTGCCGCTTCGGGCGGAATCGTGACCGAGCCGGGGGGCGGCGTGAGCCGCAGCCCTTCCACGCTGCCGGAGGGGCGCCGCGTGCCGGTCGATTGGCGCGGCGCCTCGGGGGGCGGCGGCTCCGCCTCCTCCTCGGCAGGAATATCGACGACCCGCGTGAGCTCTTCGATCGTGGACTCGCCGCGGGTGACGTGCGCCAGGCCTGAGTCCCACAGCGATTTCATCCCCCCGCGCCGCGCCGCCTCCGCGATGCGGTCCGCCGCCTCGCCCGCCGCGATCCGGCGCTCCAGCTCGGGCGTCATCGTCAGGATCTCGAGGATCGAGAACCGGCCGCGATAGCCGGTCATCGCACAGTCGGGACAGCCGCCCGCCCGGTACAGCGGCGTGCCCTTGGGAATCCAGCGGCGCAGCCGTTCCGGCGGAGCCTCCATCCAGACTTCCTTGCAGGTGGGACACAGCTTGCGCATCAGGCGCTGCGCCACGACGCCGCGCAGCGAGGCCGCGATCTTGTACGCCTCGACGCCGATATCCACGAGCCGCGTGACCGCGTTGGCGGCATCGTTGGTGTGCAGCGTGGACAGCACGAGGTGGCCCGTCAGCGACGCCTGCACCGCGATCTGCGCCGTTTCCTTGTCGCGGATCTCGCCGACCAGCACGACGTTGGGGTCCTGGCGCAGAATCGACCGCAGCGCCGCGGCGAACGTGAGTCCCGCCTTCTCCTGCACCTGCACCTGCACGATGCCCGCAATCCGGTACTCGACCGGATCTTCGACCGTGACGATGTTGACGCCTTCACTCTTGATCTGGTTGATGCACGAGTAGAGCGTCGTCGTCTTGCCGGATCCCGTCGGGCCCGTCACGAGCAGGATGCCTTCGTGATTCTCGAGCAGGCGCGTGATCGCTTCGCCCTCGCCCGGATTCAGGCCGAGCGAGTCGAGCGATTTGACCGTGGCGCGCGAATCGAGAATACGAATGACGACTTTTTCGCCGAGCTGCGCCGGCAGCGTCGAGACGCGCAGATCGATCGGCTGGCCGTTCACCGCCACGCGCGCGCGGCCGTCCTGCGGCCGCAGCCGGTCGGCGATGTCGAGCGAGGACATGATCTTGATACGCGAGATCAGCGGCAGGCCGGCCTGGCGCGGGATCTTCATCACCTGGCGCAACACGCCGTCGATGCGGTACCGCACCGCGACCCCGCCCTCTTCCGGCTCGACGTGGATGTCGCTCGCGCGCGACAAGATCCCTTCCGAAATGATCATGTCGACGAGCCGGACGACCGGCTTCTGCTGCGCGTCCGCCTCGGAGATGTTGAGCTCTTCGGGTGGCGGCGCATCGGTCAGCGTCGTCACCTCGTGATCGCCCATTCCCTCGAGGAGCTTGTCGATCGCCTTGTCCGGCTTGTAGAGCTCGTCCAGCTTTTCGCTGATCTTCGACGGCGCGAGCAGAAACAGCCGGATCTCGCGCGCCGTGTTGAACGCGAGCGCCTTTTCGGCGTCGAGATCGAGCGGATTGGACGTGCCGATTTCCAGGAAGGAGTCGGTGAGCCGGAGCGGCAGCACATGATGCCGGCGGGCGAGCTGCTCGGGCACGCCGTCGCGCCCGCTGCGTTCGATCTTCGTGACGTCGGCGATTTTCAGACGGAAGCGATGCGACAGCTTTTCGATGATCTGCGCATCGGTCGCGATCTTCTCGGCGACGACGCACTCCCACAGCGTGCGGCCGGAATCCGACTTATCCCGAAGTCCCTGGAGGACCTCGGGTGTCAGGCCCTCGACCGACTGGGCCAACCATTCGTCTGGGAATGCGGTTACCGCCATGCAGGTGCCTCCAAGCTATGGCGAGCGGCGCCTGAGTCCAGTATTCCGCATCACAGAATGTCCCAAAAATCGCGGGTGACGTCGAACGTGACATGGAGATGGCGGCTCTGGAGACCGTATCCCGCCTCGATGCGAAACACTCCGAGCCACTCGGCGCCCAGTCCCAGCGTCACCCGGGTTTGGGGGGTATGCTGCCATGGCGTGAGGGCGATCGTTTGGTCGGTCCAGCCTGCCGCCGCGTAGGGCGCGAGCGTCAGGCTCCCGGGCGTATGCGCCGGACCGATACCGAGTCTCAAGAACGGCACCGCCGTCCGGTACTCGAGATGCAGCAACGCCGCGCGCCGGCCGCCCCACTCGCGGAATTCGTCGCCGAGCAGTGTCGCGCGCCCGCCCAGGACGAAGGCGCGATGCGGCGGCAGCTCGTCACTGCCCCATCCGAACTCGGCGCGCGTCAGCAACCGCTGCGACCCCGCCCCGAGTGGAATGAGCAGGTGACCCGTGCCACTCAGCCGCGCATAGTCGTTGCCGATTTCGATGCTGGCTTCGCCCGCCACGTCGCGGCGCACGGCGAACCCCTCACTCAGCCGCCGCACGGTGAACACCCCCGTGTTGAACCAGCCGTCGTGAATGGCGGGGTTGGGGCGAAACGCGCCGGACGCCGGCGTGGCGTTGATCGACTGCGATTCAACGCGCTCGCGCTGCACGGCGATCACCACCTCGCTGCGCGGGCTCGTCCGGAACGTCGCCGAGAGCTCCGCGCCGCTCGCGCGGTAGTAGTCGCCGTAGTCGTCACCCCACTCCTGCGCCGAGACGGAGTTGATCAGCGGCGCGATCACCGGAGCATCGGGGATATCGCGCACCTTCCGATAGGCGCTCAAGGCGAGACCGTCGGCCGAGCGGATCGTGACCTCGCCCTTCGCCGCGCCGTCGGAGAATCCGTACCCGCCGAGCGCGCGCACCTCGAAGCCGTCGTCGGGCGTGCGCCACACGAACCCGGCGCCGGCGGCGAGCCCTTCGACCCGATTGAAGCGAATCAGCTCGCTCAGCGACCGCGCGCCGAGCCGTTGGCGCTTGAGACCGGTCAGGACGCGACGTCCGGCGATGCGACTCACTTCCGTGCGCACGGCTTCGAGATCGCTTTCGCGGACCGGCCCGGCGATTCCCTGGATCGCGGTCGTGAGGGACTCCCGCCAGGGGAAGGAGTCGCGCTCCGCCTTGGGCACGGCCGTGATTTCCTCGCCGCGGAACCAGCTCGCCGCGAGTCCCACGTTGAACTGGTAGCCGTCGATCTCCCAGCGGCCGCGGATGATCCCGCGGGCCGGAATGTCGAGCCAGGTCGCGCGGCGCCGGATCTCGACTTCCTGCCGGTAGGGGAGCCAGAACCGTCCCTCCCACAGCGCGTTGTCGAGCACGATGCTGACGTCTTCCAGCTGCGGATCGAGGTAGGCCTTGGGCGTGAAGTTGAACGCCATGCGCACCAGCTCGGCGGACTCGAGATCGATGTACAGCGTGCCGACGATCGCCGCCCGCGAGAAGTCCTTGGGCCGCACCTGCAGCTGCGCCACGCGCACCGAGCGCTGCGGCAGGTCGATCGTCGTCGTGTCGCCGATCGAGAAATCGTACAGGTCCATACCGCCCGGCCCGAGCGGATGCGGCACATCGCGCACTTCGTCGCCTTCACCGAGCCGGATCGCGCTGCCGAAATTGTTCTGGACGATGCCGAGGTGATCGCGATGATAATTGATGTCGGTGGGGAGCTCGGCGCGGTCGCGCCAGCCGACGATGCGCTGCTTGCTGAGCTGCGGCGCCTTCCAGTACACTTCCAGCTCCAGCTGATCCGCTTTTACGAGTCGCGGCGGCTCGGCGAGCCCTTCGCCGAACTGCCCGAGGAAGAAGAGAAACCCGTGAGCCTGGGCCTTGTAGTCTTGCAGCGCGGTGTCGGTCGCGGCGCGCGCGCGCCGGTCGATCGCGCGACCCGCCAGCGCCAGCGCGGCTCGGGTGTTCCAGTCCTGGGCAGCGGCGCGGCCGGACAGCGCGAGCGCCAGGACGAGCACGACGGGTATGGGCCGACGCATCGCCGCGAAATCTAGGTAATGGACTCGCGCGACGCATTCCTGGAGCGCGCCAAGCAGGGCGGCATCGTGCCCGTCATGCGCCAGGTCGTCACCGACGCCGACACGCCCGTCGCGGCGTTCGCGAAGATCGCCCGCCCGCCCTTCGCGTTCCTGTACGAATCGCTCGTCGGCGGCGAGCGCTGGGCCCGCTACACCTTTCTCGGAACCGAGCCGCGCGAAGCCTGGCGCTATCGCGGCACCCAGATCGAGCGCTGGACGCCCGCCCACGGCTGGGAAGCCGCGGGCGAAACGCGCGATCCGCTCACGCACCTCGCCGAGCGGATGCGCGCGCTGCCGACGGTCGCGCTGCCCGGCCTGCCGAGGTTTACCGGAGGCGCCGTCGGCTACCTCGGCTACGATATCGTGCGCAGCATCGAGAAGCTGCCGGCGGCGCCGCCCGATACGCTCGGCGTGCCGGACGCGATCGTGATGATCGCCGACTCGCTCGTGATTCTCGACAACGTGTTCGGGCGCGCGATCCTCGTCGCCAACGTCGAGGTCCCCGCCGGCGCAAGCGCCGCGCAGCGCCTCAAACTCTACGACGCCGCGCAGGAGCGGCTCGATGCGCTCATCGCCCGTCTGGGGACCACCCACCAGCTGGCGCCGCTGGCCCTCGAAACCGACACAAAAAACCTGAAGACGGAGTCCCGCTATCCTCGCGCCGAGTTCGAGAAGGGCGTGAAGAAGATCGGCGAGTACATCGCGGCCGGCGACGTCTTCCAGGCGGTGTTGTCACGCCGCCAGGTGGTGCCGGGCGCCGTGGATCCGCTGCGCCTCTATCGCTACCTGCGCGCGCTGAATCCCGCGCCATACCTCTTCTATCTCGCGCTCGACGACGTCACGCTTGTGGGCAGCTCCCCCGAGGTGCTCGTACGCGTGGAAGGCGACGAGGTCACCGTCCGGCCGATCGCCGGGACGCGGCCCCGCGGCGCGACGCCGGAAGAGGACGACACGCTCGCGGCGGCGCTGCGCGCGGACGCGAAAGAGCTGGCGGAGCATCGCATGCTGGTGGACCTGGGCCGCAACGACATCGGCCGGGTCGCGCAGTACGGGACGGTGCGGGTGACCGAGTCGCTGCAGATCGAGCGCTACTCGCACGTGCAGCATCTCGTGAGCGAAGTGCGCGGCCAGCTCAATCCCGGATACGACGCGCTCGACGTCTTCCGCGCCTGCTTCCCCGCCGGCAC
>DATMZX010000059.1:0-2072 GCA_035573235.1 Gemmatimonadales bacterium | reverse complement strand
GATCGACCCGGGTATGAGCCGGGAGCAGGTCGTCGCAAAGCTTGGCAAGCCGGTATCGGAGCACTCCGCGGGCGCCAGGACCTATCTCTACTACGCCAACGGCGACGAAAAGAAATACGGCATGCACGACTTTGTCGCCCTCGAGGACGGCAAGGTCATCGATGCGGTGTTCCGCTCGAACGCTCGCAAGTACAACGGCAAGAGTTCGTCGCCCGCACCGGTTCCCGCCGAAGCCGCAATCGCCAGGGGCCACGGCGGGCACATGCCGCAGAAGCACGAGCCTGCTGAGAAAGGCGAGGCTCAGCCAAAGGCCCTCCCTCCGACAGCCAGGCCCCACGAGCCATTGAAGGGAACGGACACGAAAAAGATCGCGCCGGCGACGAAATCCGACACCGGAAAAAAGAAAGCCGCACCCGCACCGACCAAGAAACCTTGACTCCGCTTCCCCGCCCCGGCGACCCCGTCATCACCCCGGCACTCGTCGCCGAGCACGGGCTCACGAAGGACGAATACGATCGACTGGTGAACATGCTGGGCCGCGCGCCGACGTTCACCGAGCTCGGGATCGTCAGCGCGCTGTGGAGCGAGCACTGCTCCTACAAGCACTCGCGCCCGCTGCTGAAGAAACTGCCCACGTCTGCGCCGTACGTCCTGCAGGGACCGGGCGAAAATGCCGGGGTGATTTCGATCGGTGACGGCCTGGCCATCGCGTTCAAGATCGAATCGCACAATCATCCCTCGGCCGTCGAACCGTACCAGGGCGCGGCCACCGGCGTCGGGGGAATCCTGCGCGACGTGTTCACGATGGGTGCGCGGCCGATCGCGATGCTCAACTCTCTCCGCTTCGGGTCGCTCGACACGCCGCGCGTGCGCTATCTCGTGGCCGGCGTGGTCCGCGGCATCGGTGACTACGGCAATTGCATGGGCGTCCCGACCGTCGCCGGCGACGTGATGTTCGATGCCGCGTACGAGGGAAATCCGCTCGTCAACGCGATGTGCGTCGGCATCCTTCGGGAAGACGAGCTCATCCGTGCGAAGGCACAGGGCATTGGCAATGCGATCATGGCCGTGGGCGCGCGTACGGGCCGCGACGGCATCCACGGCGCGTCGTTTGCGTCGGAGGACCTCTCGCACAACAGCGACGCCAAGAGGCCCCGAGTTCAGGTGGGAGATCCCTTCACCGAAAAGCTTCTGCTCGAGGCGACGCTCGAACTGATCGCATCCGGGCACGTGGTGGCCGTACAGGACATGGGCGCGGCGGGGCTGACTTCATCCAGCGCCGAGATGGCCGAGCGCGGCGACGTCGGCGTGACGATCGACACGCTGAAGGTCCCGGTTCGCGAAACGGGGATGACGCCGTATGAAATCCTGCTCAGCGAGTCGCAGGAGCGGATGCTCGTCGTGGCGATCAAGGGACGCGAAGAAAAAGTTCGCGACATTCTCGCCAAGTGGGACCTCACAGCCGCCGTGATCGGTGAAGTCATCGCGGAGCCCGTGTATCGTGTAACCGAGGGCGACCGCGTGGTCGCGGAATTCCCGGGCACCCGGCTCGTCACGGATTGCCCGCAATACCATCCCGATGCCCGCGAGAGCGACGCGATCGCCGCGCTGCGCGCGCGTAACGTGAACGCCATCGCACCCAAGGCGGAGGAGCACAATCCGGCCTGGACCCTGCGCCGCCTGCTGGAGTCCCCGACGATCGCCGCGAAGCGCTGGCTCTACCGTCAGTACGACTCGACGGTCCGCACCAACACGGTGATCGGCCCGGGTGGCGGCGACGCTGCCGTGCTGCGCATTCGCGGCACCAAGAAGGGGCTCGCGCTCAAGACCGACTGCAACGGCCGCTATGTCTATCTCGATCCGCGGGTCGGCGGCCGGATTGCGGTTGCCGAGGCCGCGCGCAACGTCGCGTGTGTCGGCGCACGCCCGATGGCGATCACCAACTGTCTCAACTTCGGCAATCCTACGAGGCCGGAGATTTTCTTCCAATTCCGCGAAGCGCTTGCCGGGATGACCGAGGCGTGCAACGCACTCGGCACCCCGGTAACCGGCGGCAACGTCTCGCTCTACAA
>DATMZX010000058.1:0-7910 GCA_035573235.1 Gemmatimonadales bacterium | reverse complement strand
TGGTGGGCGCTGATGTTCTCGGTCGTCGCCACCGAGACATCGGCGTTGACGGTGATTTCGGTGCCGGGGCTCGCCGCGCGCGGGGACCTCACGTTTCTCCAGATCGCGTTCGGCTACCTCGTGGGCCGTATCGGCGTTGCCGCGCTGCTGCTGCCCGGGTACTTCCAGGGAACGCAGGACACCGCTTACCAGCGGCTCGAGCATCGCTTCGGCCCGCTCGCGCGGCGCGTGGCATCCGGCGTCTTTCTGTTCACGCGCGCGCTCGCCGATTGCGTTCGGATCTTCGCCACGGCGATTCCGTTGGCGATCATCACCCACTGGAGCATGCCCGTCGGCATCATCGCGATCGGGTTCGTCACGCTCGTCTACACCTGGGTCGGTGGGCTGCGCGCGGTCGTGTGGGTGGACGTGATCCAGCTCGGCGTCTACTTGCTCGGCGGGATTGCGACGTTGATCGTCGCGACGCACATCGCCGGCGGGATCGGGGCCTTCGACCGCGCGCTGGATGCCGGCAAGCTGCATGTCGTCGATTTCAGCTTTTCATTCACCAAGACCTACACGATCTGGGGCGGACTGATCGGCGGTGCGCTGCTGTCCGCCGCGTCGCACGGCACCGATCATCTCATCGTCCAACGCCTGCTCGCCGCCAAGAACCTTCGCGACGCCCAGCGCGCCCTCATCGGCTCCGGCCTGTTCATCATCGTGCAGTTCGCGCTGTTTCTGCTCGTGGGCACCAGCCTGTGGCTCGCGGGGGCGGATCAACCCGGCATGCGCGGCGACGCGATCTATCCCACGTTTATCGTCACACATCTTCCGGAGGGGTTGGCGGGACTGGCGGTCGGCGGGATTTTGGCCGCGGCCATGAGCAGCCACGCCTCCGCGGTGAACTCCCTGGCGTCGGCGTCGACGCACGATTTCTACGCGCCTATCACCGGGCGCCGGGAGCCCGAGCAGCTGCTGCGCGTGGGCCGCTTGCTGACGCTGGTGTGGACCGTCATCCTCGTCGCGGGCGCGATCACGTTCCAGGATCAGAACACGCCTGTCGTGCAGCTCGCCCTGAGCGTCGCGTCGCTCACGTACGGCGCGTTGCTCGGCACCTATCTGCTCGGTGGCATGTGGCCGCGGGCGCGGCAGGTCGATGTGATCATCGCGCTCGTCGTGAGTATCCTGGTGATGTCCCCAATCGTGCTCGGCGGCGGCGTCATCCCACAATTCCCGGTGCATTGGCTACACGGATTGGCATGGCCCTGGTACGTCCCGCTCGGGACGGCGATCACCATGTTTGTGGGAATGCTGACCTCATTCATTGGACGGTCGGACCGCCCCACGGCCAGTCGGCCGGAAGGCATCGCATGACGGAACCGGCCGTCTTCCTGGGGATCGATTGCGGCGGCTCGCATACGGCCGTCGTGGTGGGCAACCATGGCGGACAGGTGCTTGCCCGCGCCGAAGGCCCGGGCTCGGCGATGCGACCCGGCGGGGCCGAGCGCTCGGCGGCGGTCATCCTCGAGGTCGCGCGCCGCGCCGCCGCTCAGGCGGGGGTCTCGCTCCCCGCCGCAGCGGCGCTGATTGGCGCGGCCGGCGCCGGACGGGCGCCCGAGCAGGACGCCCTCGCGGCCGCGGTCAAAACCGCCGGCGCCGCCGAGCGGGTGGCCGTGCGCGGGGATGTCGAAATCGCCCTCGCGGCCGCTTTTGGAAATGGGCCCGGGGTGCTCATGAACGCCGGCACCGGATCGATCGCGTTTGCCCGCGTCGGCGATGGACGCCTCTTCCGCGCCGGCGGTCACGGCTGGCAGCTCGGCGATGAGGGCGGCGGCTACTGGCTCGGACGGCGGGCGCTCGCCGCGGCGGCGCGGGCGCAGGACGGGCTCGGTGAATCCTCGACGCTGCTCGAGCGACTGCTCGTGGCGCTCGGACTGCAGACGTTCGACGACTTGATCCGCTGGACTTCGACCGCGACCCCCGCGCAGGTGGCCGCGCTCGCGCCACACGTTTTGAACGCGGCGCGGGAGGGCGAGGTGGTGGCGCAGCGGATCGTCGGCGAGGCCGCGGAGGAGTTGACGCAGCTGGTACGAGCGCTCAGCCGGCACTTCGCCGGGAATGATGACTTCCGGATCGCCACGGCGGGCGGGTTGCTGCGGCCGGGCTCGCCGCTGCTCGCGGCCTTCCGCGCACGACTCGGCGTGGAGGTCCCGCGCGCACGCTTCACCGACGTGGGCGGGTCGGTCGATGCGCCCGTCGGCGCACTCCGCATGGCTGCGGAGCTGTTCGGAAAAAGCTAGGGCGAACCCTTCCAGGGCGTGCCCTGCCGAATTCGGCTGTGCCCGTAGCCGTAGGCGAGATACAGCACGATCCCGATCACGAGCCATACGCCGAAGCGGATCCAGGTCTCCCCCGGTAATCCCAGCATCACGTAAATGCACAACAGCACCGACACTGGTGCCACGACGTAGACCCACGGCACGCGGAACGGCCTGTGCCGCTCCGGTTCGGTGCGCCGCAGCAGCAGCACGCCGGCCGACACGAGGGCGAACGCAAACAGGGTGCCGATGTTCGTCAGATTGTACGTCTCGTTCGCGTCTCCGATCAGCGACCAGATCGCGACGAACGCACCGGTGACGATCGTGGTGATGTGCGGCACGCGCCGCTTGGGTGAGATCTTCGCCGCCCATGCCGGCAGCAGCCCGTCGCGCGCCATCGCGAAGAAGATGCGCGGTTGCCCGTACTGAAATACCAACAGCACGGCGGACATCGAGATGATCGCGCCGAGCGCCACGATCCATCCCACCGTCCGGTAGCCGGCCACCTCCAGCGCTTTCGCGAGCGGATCGGCGACGCTGAGCTCCGTGTACGGCACCATGCCGGTGAGAACCGCGCCGACGATCACGTAAATCAGCGTGCAGATCGCGAGTCCGCCGAGAATGCCGATCGGCAGATTGCGCTGCGGATTCTTGGTCTCCTCCGCCGCGGTCGAGATCGCATCGAATCCGATGTAGGCGAAGAACACGATCGCGGCACCCTGGTGAATGCCGCGCCAGCCGTTGGGCGCGAACGGCGTGTAGTTGGACGCACTGATGTGCGTCAACCCGGCGACGATGAACAGGCCGAGCACGAGCAGCTTGATCACCACGAGGACGTTGTTGGTGCGCGCGCTCTCACGCACGCCGAGCAGCAGCAGCCACGTGATCAGTCCCACGATCAGGAACGCGGGCAGATTGATCAGGATCGGAACGCCGGCGACGTGGGGCGCCGTATCGAGCATCCCGTGGATCTCGGGGGTGGGGCTCAGCAGCGCGGTGCGATAGCCGGTCGTCAACCAGTCGGGCAGATGCACGCCCATGCTGCCGAGCAGCGACTTGAGGTAGTCGCCCCACGAAATCGCGACGGCGACGTTGCCGACCGCGTACTCGAGGATCAGGTCCCAGCCGATCATCCACGCCACCAGCTCACCCAGCGTGGCATACGTGTACGCGTACGCGCTGCCGGCCTGCGGAATCATCGCCGCGAGCTCGGCATAGCACAGCCCCGCGAGCGCGCAGCAGACGCCGAGCAGCAGGAACGAGAATATGAGCGCCGGTCCCGCGCCGGCTCGAATCATGTGCCCGGCCGCATCGGTTTGCCCGGCGGCGGCCGTGCCGATGGCCCCGAAGATTCCGGCGCCGATGACGGCGCCGATCGCCAGCATGATCAGATCGCCGGCGCTCAGGACGCGCCGCAGCGATTGCGGCGTCTCGAGCTCGCCGACCATGAGATCGGCGATCGGCTTGCGCTTGAAGAGCTGCCGCATTCGCGACGTTCCTTGTGGCTCTGGGGTGCTAGTGACGCAGCTGAATCTGGTACACGCTCGCGACGGGGACTCCATCCGGCGTTGTCGCGGGGCTGAACTTGTAACCTTTCAGCTTGGTAAGCAATTCGTTCCGGCAGTCTGAGCTCTTGGGAAGCGGATCGACTTCGACACGCGAGACGACTCCGCTCGCGGATATCCAGAAGCGCGCCGTGATGCTGCCGCGCGCGCAGTCGGGTGGAATGATCAGACCCTTGACCTGCGCCAGCCGGATCGCATTGGGATCCCCGCCGGTGCCGGGACCGGTATCGGACCCGACTCCCGTGCCCGTGCCGCTTCCCTGACCGCCGCCCGTGCCGGGTCCCTGTCCCGCTCCCCCCGCGGTCCCTGCCCCGGTACCGACGGCCGCGGGTGGCGTGATCTCGAACGCCGGTGGGGGCACCTCGAGTCTTACCGGCTCCGGCACGGGGACCGCGGCGGTCGGAACCGTCACCGCGGGCGCCGGCGGCATCGCGTGTTCCTCGGGCGTCGACACCGAGGGGAGCGCGAACCAGCTGATCGCCGGACGGCCGCCGCCGCCACCGCCGCCGCGCGGTCCTGTCCCGCCGCCGCCGCCCGCCTGGAACAATGCAGCGCCCCGCCACAGCACGACGATCGCAATCGTGAGATGTGCGATGAACGACAGCGCCGCCGCTGAGCCCTCGCGGCGTCGCGGGAGCGGGAGCTCGTAGCTGTCGAATACGGGACGTGACTCAGTCGGCACGATGAATAAATACACTAGAAAGAAAAGCGGGGCACGGTTTCAGCCCCGTGCCCCACCAAACCCGTACGCGTCCGTTCGTTGCTACTTGGCCGCCGCCGGTTCCTGCGGGGTAAACCCGATCACCTGCACCCCTGCGCCTTTTGCAACGTCCATGGCGTGGATGATGTCCCCATACTTGCGGTTCGGCGCCGCCTTGATGAACAGCAGCTTTGCCGGGCGCTGATCGTACAGCTCGTGGAATTTCGCGTCGAGCTGCTCGAACGGGATGACCAGCGTGTTGATCGCGTACGTGCCGTCGGCCTTCAGCTCGAGCACGATCTGGTCGCTCGACTGCTGGCGCTGCCGCGGCTGCTGCTTCTGCTCCGGCGGCACCTGCGCGTCGAACGTGCGCCGCGACAGCGGTAGCGTAATCATGAAGATGATGAGCAGCACGAGCAGCACGTCGATCATCGGGGTGACGTTGATGTCCGCGCTGAGCCCGCCCCCGCTCCCTCCGCTTCCCATCGCCATAGCGCTTATCTCTCCGGTTTGGCGCTGCGTTCCTGTTCGGCGATCGCGGCGACGACGCGCACGCCGGCCTTCCGGGCGATCTCGAGCGCCGTCTGCACGCGCCCGTAATCGATCCCTTCATCGGCCTTCAGATACAGAATCTTGTCGATCGACCGCGTCGCGTAGAGGTTCATCAGCTGCGTGGGCAAGTCTTCGTCCGTGATGTAGCGCGGCCCGGTGTACTTCCCGTTCGTGCCGGTGATATCGAGGTAAAACTTCCCGTCGCGGTCGATCCCGAGGCGGATTTCGCCGTCAGATTCTTCGCGCGAGTCGGGATTCTTCGCCCGCGGCAGCGTGGCCTGGAAGCCGGCCGTGATCGCGGGCGTCACGATCATGAAGATGATCAGCAGCACCAGCATCACGTCGATCATCGGCGTGACGTTGATGTTCGCCGCGACCACGCCTTCCGTTTTCTTCGCGCCACCCATCGCCATGGCTCGTTATCCCTTGATCGGGCCGCTGGTCTGCGACGTCTTCTGCGTCTGGAATTCCTTCGTGAAGATCGACCGGCCGAACTCGCTGCCGACGCTCTTGATGAGGTAGTCGATCAGCTCCTTCGACGTGTACGTCATTTCCACGGTGAGGAAATCGATCTTGGTGCTGAAGTAGTTGTAGAGCCACACCGCCGGAATCGCGACGAGCAGACCGAATGCCGTCGTAATGAGCGCTTCGGCGACGCCGCCCGTGATCGCGGCCAGCGAGCCCGAGCCGCCGGACGCCGACATCCCCTGGAACGCGGTGACGATACCCATCGTGGTGCCGAGCAGACCGACGAACGGCGCCGTGGCGCCCGTCGTGGCCAGGATGCCGAGGCCGCGCTTCAGCTCGGCGGTGATGATCAGCATCTGCCGCTCGACCGCGCGCTCGGCCGAATTGATGTCGGCCGCCGTGATCGTCGCCCGGTCGCGAAGCAGCGGCTTCACTTCCGCGAGCGCCTCGCCCAGCACGCGCGCGACGTGGCTCTTCTTGTTCTTCTCGGCGAGCGCGATCGCGCCGTCGAGCTGTTCTTCCTGGAGATAGCGGGAGAACTCAGGCGCGAACTTCCGCGTCTCCTTCTGCGACTTGCGCAGGTACAACCACTTCGAAATGCTGACCGCCCACGACCAGGCCGACATGATGAACATGACGACCACAATCCCTTTGGCGAACAGTCCCATCGACGCCCATAGTTCAGCGTAACTCATCGTGTCTCCCTATCTCTTGATCGTGAAGTCGATCGGCACATTGACTAGTACGCGAACGGCTCGCCCATGCACGCGAGCTGGCCGGAACAGCCCTTTCAAAATCATCTGCTTCGCCGGCTGGTCGAAGCCGGGATTCGGACTCTGAATCACTTTCACCGAGGCCGGCTCCGCGCGACCCGACGTGTCGATGATCGCCTGGACCAGCACGCGCCCCTGCACGCCGGCCTGACGGAGCAGATCGGGATACTGCAGCGGAGGATGGGTCAGCATCTCAGGCCGCTCTTCGACGACGGACTCCATGAACACCTGGTCCCCCGACGGAACGATGCCGGTCCCGATGCCCCCCTCGACGCCCGTGCCCGTGTAGTCTTTGGGGTCGAAGTGCTCCTGGAGATTGATGGGCGGGATATTCGTCGGAATGTCGGTCGGCGCGACAACGGTCTGGAAGCCCTTGAGCTGCGGGACGTCCACGACCGGCGGCGTCTCTTCCGGCTTCTTCTGCTCTTCCTGATTCAGGAAGACCATCGCCGTATCGACGACCGTGTCATCCGACTTCTGGCCCGCGGTCAGCGTGGCAACGACTGCCGCGAGCACGATGGCGCTGTGACCAATCAGCGACACCATGCCGAGGCCAAACGCACCCTTCTTGTTCGACTTGCGATTGGACTCGATCAGGTTGTTGAACACCCATCTCCTCCGGGCTGTAGGGGTCTGCTGGCTCCCTGTAATAGTACCCGCCACAATGACGCCGCTAGTGGCGGAAGATTACAAAACGATGACAGCCGGATGACCCTTCGGCCGTTGGTCACCGAGCACGTCCCGTGCCGCCCCGAATCGAGAAGGCAAACGGCAGCCGGACGAGCATCGCAACCGCGCGTCCGTTGACCCGGGCGGGACGAAACAACGTTGCCAGCAGGGCCGCTCGCGCGGGTTCGACAAACCCGGGATGGGTCGCAAAAACCACGGAAACAGAGCCCTTCCGGACCCGACCTGTCGAATCCACACGCGCCTCCAGGACCACCTGTCCTTCTACCCCGGCTTGCCGCAGCAAGTCCGGGTACGCCGGCAGCGGTCCCGACAGGACTTCCGGCGCGAACTCCGCGACGCCGGCCCCGGCGCTTCGACCATCCCCTGCCTCGCCCACGGCCGAGCTCGGTGCCCACTCCCACGGGAAGGTCGGGGTTAATTCCCCCGGTTGGATGGCGGGCGCCGGGACCGGGATGGTGCCGGGATTCGCTGACCAGTCGACGCGAGGGATCGGAATCGAACCCTCGCCCCCGCCGCCGGGACCCGCCATCCAGCTCGGGGAAGTTGGTGACCCACAGTCACGCTACCGGCGGCCCATGACCGCCCGTTTGCGCGTGGATGACGGAATTGTGTCAACGCGATGTGGTTACGCGATCAGGACGCGGTGGTCTCGCTGCGAGGGAGGCCGACGGTGAATGTCGTGCCGCGGCCCGGCCGGCTCTGCACTTCGATCGTTCCGCCGTGCGCTTCCGCAATCCATTTGCAGATGGCGAGACCGAGTCCCGTGCCCGCGCGCTCGCTGGTGCGCGTGCGCGCGGAGTCGGCGCGCCAGAAGCGATCAAATACGTGCGGCAGATCGCCCGGAGCGATTCCGATGCCGGTG
>DATMZX010000057.1:0-9190 GCA_035573235.1 Gemmatimonadales bacterium | reverse complement strand
GTTGCCGCCGGGCGGCGTGTACTTGATGGCGTTGTCGAGCACGATCAGCACCAGCCGCTCGACGAGCGCGGCATCGCCCGCGATGCGTGACTCCTCGAACGAGCCGACCACGAGGGAGACACCCTTACGCTCCGCCAGCGCCCGCGCGGCGGACACCGCCTGCGACGCGATGTCGTCCAGATAGAGCGATTCGTGAGCCACGGTGCGCTCGCCGGCATCCGCGCGCGCCAGCGTCAGCAGATCGCCGACGATGCCGCCCAGCCGCTCCGCTTCGCGCCCGATCGCTTGAAAGGCCGCCACATCTCCGGCGGGATCGCGCGGTTGCCCCAGCGCGACCTCGGTGCGGGCGCGGAGAATCGTGATCGGGGTGCGTAGCTCGTGCGCGGCATCAGCCATGAACCGGCGCATCTGATCCATGGACCGCTCCACCGGCACGGTGGAGTGCCGAGCCAGGAGAAAACCGCCCGCGGCCACGAGGACCAGGGCGACCAGTGCCGCGGCACCGAACGTCCCGATGAGCCACGCGTACTGGTCGGCGATTCCGGGCCGCTCGGCGGTCGCGACCGCGAGATACGGCGTCCCGGACGGCGCGACGAACCGCTCGGCGTGGATTCGCACCGCATGCTGACCTGCGACGGCGCGCGTCGCATCGGCTCGACCGTCTCGGCCGGCCGCGAGTGCGGCGGCGGTGACCCACGCCTCCGCGTGAGGCGGCGTGATCGGCCGTCCGGCGGCGTCGAACAGGTACAGATCTCGCTCGGGGATTCGCAGCTCCTCCACCGCATCGGCGGTCTGGTGCGCGGCGCGCTCGGCCTCCCAGTCGCCCGTGGCGCGCATGATCGCCGCGGTCGCCGCGCCCAGCGAGGCATCGAGGCGGCGCGAGACTTGGACCCCGATGGCAACGAAAATCCCGCCGCCCAGCAGCACGAGGATGACGACGAACGTGGCGGCGTACCACAACGTGAGCCGCATGCGGAGCCGGGCGAGCGTCATGCCGCCGGTCCCATCCGATAACCCGCGCCTCGGACCGTATGGATGAGCTTCGGCTCGAACCCGTCATCGATCTTGCTGCGCAGCCGGCGCACCAGCACATCGAGGACGTTGGCGAACGGGTCGTGATTGTTGTCCCAGATGTGTCCCGTGATCGCGGTGCGATCGATGACCTGCCCGGGGTGGCGCAACAACAATTCGAGCAGCGCGAATTCCTTGGCGGTGAGCGTGATGGCGCGACCGGAGCGACGCACCTGGCGAGATGCCAGGTCCACCTCGAGATCGGCCACGCGGACGCTCGCGGGAGTGACGGCAAGGGTGCGGCGGCGCGCCAGCGCCTGCAGGCGGGCGACGAGCTCGCGAAACGCAAACGGTTTGGTGAGGTAGTCGTCGGCGCCCACCGCCAGGCCGCGCACGCGGTCGTCCACGGCGTCGAGCGCCGTCAGCATCAACACGGGGATGTTGACGCCGCTGCGCCGCAGCTCTGCGCACAGCTCGAACCCCGTGCCCCCCGGCAGGCGCACGTCGAGGATCACGACGTCGTAATCACCCGCGAGTGCTCGCTCGCGTCCATCGGGGAAGCTGGTCGCCAGCGTGGGATCGATCCGGTGCTCGCGTAACCCGTCACGCAGCAAGCCGGCGAGCTCCGGGTCGTCTTCTACAACCAGCACGCGCACGAGCGATCCTCAAGTTGGAACGTCGAAACATTCATCGTGCAGCGCGCGCGCCGCCAGGTGCGTAGTTTGTACCATCCTCCTCCCGAGCCCTGAGGCTTCCATGATGCTCGCGTTCCTCGCTGCACTGTCCCTCACCATTCAACAACCGTCCTACCACGTCGTCGCGCGCGTCTCGCTCCCCGGGGAGGGAGGGTGGGATTACCTCACGGTGGACACCGCCGCCCACCGCCTGTATGCCTCGCGCGGGACGCATGTGGCCGTGGTCGACCTCGATCGGGATTCCGTCGTCGGGGACATCCCCAACACCCTCGGCGTGCACGGCATCGTGGTGCTGCGCGATTTGCATCGCGGCTTTACCAGCAACGGGCGCGATTCGACGGTCACGGTGTTCGATCTCAAAACGCTCGCCGCGGTCGGCAGCATCAAGGTGACGGGGCGCAACCCCGATGCCATTGCCTACGACCCGGTCTCGCGGCGCTTGTTTACCTTCAACGGCGGCAGCGCCAACCTGACGGCGATCGATCCCCGGTCCGGCAAGATCGTGGGGGCGCTCGAGCTGGGAGGCAAGCCGGAGTTCGCTCAGACGGACGGGCGTGGGCGGATGTTCGTGAACATCGAGGACAAGAGCGAGCTGGTCGCGTTCGATGGGCGCACGCTGGCGATTCAGAAACGGTGGTCGCTGGCGCCGTGCGAGGAGCCCAGCGGTCTCGCGATCGATCGCGCGCGCCACCGGCTGTTCTCGGTGTGCGGCAATGGGGTGATGGTGATTTCCGACGCCGATAGCGGCCGCGTGGTGGCAACGGTTCCCATCGGCGCGGGCACGGATGGCGCCGCCTTCGATCCTGCCACCAAACTCGCGTTCAGCTCCAATGGCGAAGGAACGCTCACCGTTGTGCACGAGGAGTCCGCCGACAGCTTCACCGTCGCCGCCACGGTCCCAACGCAGCGCGGTGGACGCACCGTCGCCTTGGACGAGCGCACCCACCGCGTGTATACCGTGGCCGCCGACTTCGGCCCGGCTCCCGAGCCGACCGCGGATCGGCCCCGGCCGCGGCCGCCGATTATCCCGGGATCGGTCGTGTTGCTGGTACTGGACCGCTAGTTACTGGCCCGAAACGATCCTCTTGTAGCTGTCGGGATTCCATTTCGGACGGGCCGCCGTGTTGGCGACCTCGAGACCGAGATAGAAGATCAGCTGGGCGATCCGCGCCTCTTTCTCGGCGTCGATCTTGTCCGGTGAATCGCCGGGGCGATGGTAGTCCTCGTGCGTCCCATTAAAGAAGAAGAGGATCGGCACGCCCTTCCGCGCGAAGTTGTAGTGATCCGACCGGAAATAGAAGTTCTCCTGCGGCCAGATGTCGTCGATCGGCTTCATGTTCAGCTCGGGATGCTCCGAGGCCACGCGATTCAGCGTGGCGCCGAGATCCGAATGCTCCTTGCCGATCGCGACGATCGTGTCGCGCCAGTTGCGTCCCACCATGTCGATGTTCAGATCGGCCACGACGTTGTTCAACGCCACGGTCGGATGATCGGCGAAGTACTCGCTGCCCCACAGGCCCTTCTCTTCGCCGCTCACGTTGAGGAACAGGAGTGAGCGCTTCGGCTTGGGATTCAGCCGCGCGAACGCTTCCGCCAGCTCGACCACGGCCACCGTCCCCGAGCCGTCGTCATCCGCGCCATTGCAGATCGAGTCCGCTCCCTGCGCGCGGCAACCGCCCGACCCGCGCGGGCCGGCGACGCCGACGTGATCCATGTGGGCGCTGAACACCACGTATTCATCCTTGAGCTTGGGATCGCTGCCGGGAAGAATCGCGACGACGTTGGGCGCGGAGCGCTTCTCGAGGACCTTGACCCGCGCGTGCACGTGCAGCTGCGCGCCGCCGAGCTTCGTCACCTGCAGCGCCTGCGCGGACCCCGCGGCGGCGAGGTCGCCGCCGAGCCGCGCGACGATCGGCTGCAGTGCCGCCATCCGGACCGCGATGACGAGAGGGCTGCCACTTTGCAGTGTTGGATCACGAAGTTGCGGGCCGGCCACGCGGCCGACGCGCCGCGCCCAGATCGAGTCCGGTCCGCCGAAGGGCACGATGATGCCGGCAGGCTTCCACCCCATCACGCGCTCCTGGTCCCCTCGATTTCGCGGACCAGACGCGAGAATGAGCATCTTACCGGCCACGACGGATGTATCGCCCAACGAGCCGCTCAGGGGTCCCGCCACGAGCACCAGCTCGCCGGCGTAGTCCTTGCTTTCGAACACATTGCCCGCGAAGACCGCGTCGGTCGAATACGCGAGTGTCGTGTCGATGCCTCCATGAATCATGATCGCCGAGCTCTCCGCGACGACCTGGAAGCGATCGAGCGAGTAGCGTTGCAGATAGCCGTTGGCGTCGCCCGCCGGCCGCAATCCGAAGCGCCGATACTCTCCGGCGATGTATTCCGCGACTTTGTCGAGCTCGGGGCTCGGCGTATCGCGGCCACGCATCGAGTCGTCGGCGATGATGCCGATCCGGCGGCGCACGTCGTTTTGGGTAATCGATTGAGCAGCCTGTTGGACATTCCCAGGCGTTTGAAGCGTCAGCAGTAGTAGCAACCCGACCACGAGCGACCTCGATCGTGCAAAAGGGGAAGGAAAGCTAACGCGCCCAACCGTGTGGGACTACGATTGGGCGCGTCAGGTTTCAGTCTGAACGTTACGGCTTACGGCGCCGCACCTCGGGCTCGTTGCGCGGCTTCTCGCGCGCCGGCTCCGCTCGGGGCTGGCTGCGCGGTTCGTTGCGCGGCTCAGCCCGGCGCGGCTCTTCATGGCGCGGTTCGGCCCGCGGCTGATTCCGCGGCTCGTTGCGAGGCTCGTTGCGCGGTTCGACACGCCGGGGCTCATCGCGCCGGGGCTCGCTGCGCGGCTCCGAGCGCGGTTCGACTCGGCGTGGCTCGGTGTCCCGCGCGCGCGGCTGCACCTGCGGCTGCTGGTCCCGCGGTTGCTGATCGCGCGGTTGCTGCTCCAGGTCCCGCTGGCGCGGCGTGACCATCGGACGCTCCTGGGTAGCGGGAGAGTCCTGATTGCCCTGGCGATCGCGACCACGATCGACGCCGCCGCGATTAGAACCACCCGCACCCGTTGCCGTGCCGCGATCGTCCGTACCACCTCTGACGCCGCCGACGGTGCCCATGCCGTCCCGACGATCACGCACGTTGGGCGGCGGGGTGATGCCCAGGCCATTGAGATCCCGGCCCGTCACACCGCGGCGCGTGTTGTCATTCACAGGACGCTCGCGCTCGCGAGTGACGAATCCATCCCGGTTCGGCTGCGTGTTGCCCCAGTCCTTGAAGATGAAGCGGGGCTGCGGACGATTGGGGCGCACGAACACCACACGACCGCCGCCGTACGTCCGGTACGGATAGTACCAGGGATCGTCGTACACATACATGCGGAAGCGCACGCACGAGTAGTAGTAAGGATCCCAGTACGAATAACTGACGTAGCTGTGGCAGTCGTAGCACAGGAATCGCGGATAGTCGTGATGACTCTCGACGTTGTAGGACACGACGTCGTAGTCCCAGTCGGCGTAGCCTTCCGGAACGATCCGCTGTGCGAGATCGGTGAGCGCGACGTAAGGATCTCCGCGGACGCGCCCGTCGGCGATCACGCGGTAATCCCAATGATCGCCCGTCTCGATCTGGTCATAAACGAAGGGGTCTGGGGCGGCCACCGCAAACAGGTAGCCGACACCGGGCGCGTCGTCGATCGCGAACGCCTCGCGGCCGAGCTGAGTGCCGTCTACTTCGAAATCGCGGCCACCGCGGGCGAAATTGTCCTCCCACGGTTCGCGCGGAAACAGGACGCGAATACGCCCGTCAGTATCGATGCGGAAAATCGTGACATAGGCGTCCTGATCGAGACGGAAGTACAATTGGACTCTGTCGCCGCGGGTATAAACGGCGCCATCATCCTTGTTGGTCCAGATCTCGATGCGTGGACGGTAGAAACTCGGGTGCCCCGCCGTGGGAGCAGGCGTGGGAATCAAAGCGAGGCTGAGCAGGGCGATGTTTGTAAGCATAAAACCTCCTGCCCTGTCTTAGGCAGAGACTGTGCCAACCCGACAACTGGCGTAAATTATATTAGCATAATGACTTGGAGTCACTGCCCGGCTTTTGGACTGTCCCCTTGGAAGGACACCTCGTGCCACCAGTAAGCCAGCGCCTCGATCTGCTCGACCCCGCGGAAGTCGCCCGCCTCGGGGGGATCGAGATCGTGGCTGAAGGCGTGGTCGAGGGGTTTCTGGCGGGGGTGCATCGCTCGCCGTTCCGGGGGTTCTCCGTCGAGTTCACCGAGCACCGCGCCTATCAGCCTGGTGACGAGCTGCGCTATCTCGACTGGCGGATTCTCGGACGCTCCGATCGTCTGTTCGTGAAGCAGTTCGAGGAAGAGACCAACCTTCGTTCGATGATTCTGGTCGACGCGAGCCGCTCGATGGCGTGGCGCGGCGCTCCCGAGCGACTCACCAAGCGTGCGTATGCGGACCGGTTGGCGGCGGCGCTCGCGCTGATCCTGTTGCGGCAGCGTGACGCGACCGGCCTCGTCACGTTCGACGAACAGGTCCGTCAGCTGGTTCCTCCGCGCGTCAAGACGGGGCAGTGGACTCGCATCGTGCGCGGCCTGATCGATACGCCAGACGGTGCCGGCACCGCGGCGCACGCGGCGCTCCAGCGTTTGACGGCGCTGCTCGCGCGCCGCGGCATGGTCATTTTGCTTTCCGATCTGCTCTTCGATCGCGAGCTCGCCTTGGCTGCGCTGCGCTACCTCCGCCATCGCGGCCACCAGGTGATCGTCTTCCATCTTATGGATCCCGCCGAGGTCGAGCTGGGCGGTCCACCAGAAGTCCGTTTCCGCGATCCGGAGTCGTCGGTGAGCGTCGTCGTGCGGCCGCGCGAGCTCGCGCGCGCGTACGCGGACACGGTTCGGCGCGAGATCGCGGCATGGCGCAAAGCGTGCCGCCGCCACGGCATCGCGTACCATCATGTGCAGACCGATTTGCCGTTCGGCATGGCTCTGCGGCTCTTGACGTGAGCTTCATACATCCTCTGGCACTGCTCGGGCTCGCCGCCGCGGCGATCCCGGCGCTGCTGCACCTGCTGCAACGACGTGTCCCACCCGAGCTCGACTTTCCGGCGGTGCGGTATCTCAGCGCGGCAGAGCGAGAGAGCGCGCGGCGGCTGCGACTGCGGCATTTGCTCCTCCTCATTTTGCGCACGGCGCTGATCGTCGTGATCGTGCTCGCGGCGGCGCGTCCGCTCATGCGCGTGCGTGGCGTGGGTGGTGGGGGCGCGCACGAGCCGACGGCCCTCGTGGTGATTCTCGACAACTCGCCGTCTTCGGGTGCGATCGTCGAGGGCCGCCTGGTGCTCGATCGGCTGCGCGTGCTGGCGCACTCGTCGATCGCGCGCACCACGACAGCGGACCGCGTCTGGCTCATGCTGTCGGACGGCGTGCTGCGCGGCGGCACCCGCGAAGCATTGCTCGCGACGATCGACAGCACCCGGGGCGGGTGGCAGCGTCTCGACGTGGTGCAGGCGGTCCAACGCGCGGCGCGACTGGTCGAGGCGCAGCCGCTGCCGGCGCGCGAGGTCCACGTCTTGAGCGATTTGCAGCGAACGGCGGTTGCGGCCGGCCGGGCGAGCGTCGCGCGCGGCGTGCGCGTGCTCGTCAGTGCGCCCGGCCGCGCCGCCGTTAATCGTGGAATCGCGACCGTTGCAGTGAGCGAAGGAGCCGCGGTGATCACCCTGAGCGGATCGAACGCCGCCGGCTCGGACGCGCCTCCCGTTCCCGTCACGATCCGAATCGGTGGCGGACGGCGTGGCGAGGTCACGGCACGCGGACTCGGCGCGGGTGGGGGAGGGAACGCAGGGGCATCGCTGTCGATCGCGCTGCCGCTCCAATCGCTCACTCCCGGGTGGTGGGTGGGTGAAGCGCAGCTCGAGCCCGATGAGCTGCGGGCAGATGATCGCCGGCCATTCGCCTGGCGCGTCGCTCCGCCCGCGCGCGTGCTCGGGACGCCCGGAGCGGGATCCTTCGTTGCCGCCGCGCTCGGCGTGCTGCAGGAGGGCAAGCGCGTCGTAACCGGAAGGGACGTCGTGATCAGCGGCGGCGACGCCATCCCGGGCGCGGGCGCGCGCGCGATCGTCCTGCCGCCGGAAGATCCCGCGCTGGTCGGTCAAGCCAATCGCGCACTCGCCGCGCGCGGCGTGCCTTGGGCGTGGGGTCGCGGCGGCACACCGGGCCCGGTCGCAGCGCCGACGCTTCCCTCGCTCAGCGGGGTCCAGGTGACGCGCCGCTACACGCTCGAGGGAGCCGGGCGCGGGGACCAAGGAGCAGGTGAGGTGCTCGCGAGCGTCAACGGCGAGCCATGGCTCGTGCGGTCCGGAAACGTCGTCCTCGTTGGCAGTCGTCTCGATACCGCGTGGACCGCGCTGCCGGCGTCGCCCGGATTTGTCCCGTTCGTCGACGCGCTCGTCAATCGCATCGTGGCCGGAGAAGCCGAGGTCGACTACGCCGAGGGCGCGCCGCGCGTGGAGTTCGGGACGCGCGGCACGGATACGGTGTCGGCGAGGGTATACGGCCCCGATGCACGCGAGTCGGATCTCACGCCTGCCACGTCCGCGGCGGCGACGGCGGCGCTGGGTGGCCGCGACCGGGTCGAGGTTCTGGAAGCCGAGCGATTCGCGGCGGAGCGTTTCTCCGGAACGAAGCGCGCTGATGTCAGCGGGGTGCTGATCGTCCTGGCCTTGCTCCTGGCCGCGGCCGAGCTGGGGGTGGCGACAAGGACCCGCTGATGCCGCTCGACTTTCTTCTCGAACGATTTCGCGAGCTTCCGGCTACACGATCGCTGATCGAGCGGCTCCCATCGCCCGGCCGGCGCATCGGCGCGGGTGGACTTCCCGGTTCGAGTCCGGCGGCACTGGTCGCGACGCTCGCGCGCGCACTTCCGCAGCGACTCTTCGCCGTCGTCGCGCCGACGCCGGCGGATGCCGAGCGCTGGCTCGCCGACCTGCAGACGCTGATCGGTCCCGGTGGCCCCGCGCTGTACCCGCAGCGGGAAGCGCTTGGCGCGGAAGAGCCGCACTACGAGCTCGCCGGCGAGCGGATCGAAACGCTCGAAGCGCTCCTCCGGGGCGCCGTCCGTGTCCTGATCACGACCGCGCGCGCCAGCGCGGAGCGCACGGCGGTGCCCGCGGCGCTCGAGCAGTCGCGTCTCGTTCTCGCGGTCAGTAAGGAAGAGCGCAGTCTCACCGAGACGGCGCAGCGGCTGGACGCGATGGGATACGCGCGCGTCCCCAGCGTCACGGAAGTTGCGCAGTACAGCGTGCGCGGCGGCATTCTCGACGTGTACGGCTTTGGAATGGCCGCGCCGGCGCGCGTCGAGTGGTGGGGCGATGAAATCGCTTCCGTGCGGGCGTTTGATCTCGACACGCAGCGGTCCGGCGAAGTGCTCGAGCGCGTGACGATCCTGCCGGTCAAGTCGGAGCAGGTA
>DATMZX010000056.1:0-5216 GCA_035573235.1 Gemmatimonadales bacterium | reverse complement strand
GCGGCGGGCGCGCCGCTCGCGCCTTCAGGTCGACTCCGCACATTCAGCGCGGGGACGAAGCGACGCGCGGGGAAGCGTCCGCGCGCCGCGAAACCGACGCACATGTTTCGCGTCGTCCTGAAAGGCCCGTTGCTCGAGCCGTGGCGCAAACAGATCGAGCGAAGCGGCGGCACCATCCTCGAGTCGCTCCCCGGTTTCGCGCTGCGGATTCGGATCGCGCCGGGTCGCGTCCGCGCGCTGCGCAAACTCCCCTTTCTCGCGAGTCCCCCGGTCCCGCTCGACTCCGCCGCCGCCACCGTACCCACGTTCGACGCGACGACGCTCGCACCGGCGAGCGGCACAACACCGATCGAGCCCTACGACATCCTCCTGACGACCGAGAAGGCGCGCGCTCCCCTGGTCAAGTGGTTGCAAAAGCGATCCATCCCCGTCGCCGGCTCGCAGGGACGGAAAGTCCGCATCTATGCGTTGCGGGAAAGCCCGATGCTCGACGAGATCAGCGCGCTGACCGATTGGGTCGATCGTCTCGAGATCTACGTCGCGCCGCGGTTCTTCAACGACGTCGCCCGCCAGCTGCTCGGCATCGATCCGACCCGGGGCTCGACTTCCGCCGCCTCGTTGCCGTTGACGGGCGAAGGCGTGCTGATCGCGATCGCCGATACCGGTCTCGACGATACGCATCCCGACTTCGCCGGACGGATCGACAAGGTGGTCGCCCGCGGCCGGCCCGGAGACGGATCCGATCCCAACGGGCACGGCACGCACGTCGCCGGATCGGTCCTGGGCGATGGCTCCGCCTCCGGCGGCGCGATCAAGGGCACCGCGCCCAAGGCGCGCGTCTTCTTTCAATCGCTGCTCGATCGCGATGACGGGTTGGGCGGGCTGCCGTTCGAATTGGGCGAGCTGTTCGAGGAGGCCTACAAGGCCGGCGCCCGAATTCACAGCAACAGCTGGGGTGCCGCCACCGAATCGTCATATCGGATCACCAGCAACGAGGTGGACGAGTACGTGCGGCGGCGTCCCGACATGCTGGTCGTCATCGCGGCCGGGAACGAGGGGTCGGCGTTCCAGCCCAGAAACGCGAAGAAAGGATTCGTCGACTGGCTCAGCATCGGCTCACCCGCCACCTGCAAGAATGCCCTCACGGTGGGGGCCAGCCGCAGCAGCCGGGCGGCGGCGGCGTACGCTCCACACACCTACGGGGAGTTGTGGGGCCAGACATTCCCGGACGCGCCGATCGCCAAGGCACCCGTGTCCGGTGATGCCGAGTCGATGGGAGGATTCAGCAGCCGCGGGCCGTGCGATGAGTACCGCATCAAGCCGGATGTGGTGGCGCCGGGCACCGACGTCCTGTCATGCCGGTCGGTCAAGGCGCCGCTCCGCCATTTCTGGGGCCCGCACACGAATCCGAAATACGCCTACATGGGGGGCACCAGCATGGCGACCCCGCTCGTCACGGGGTGTGCCGCCCTGGTGAGGCAATATTATGGAAAGCAAAGGTCCTGGGAGCCGAGCGCGGCCCTGCTCAAGGCTACGCTCATCAATGGGACGCGGCGGCTCTCGGGGCAGGACGCGATCGCCGACTACCCCGACCTTCCCAATTACCATCAAGGATTCGGCGCGATCTACCTTCCCGACACCGTTCCGAATCCGGCGAACCCATCCCTCAGGCTCGAGTTCTACGACAACTGGAAGTCGCCGAATGAGCACTTCAAGGCCACCGGCACGCGCATTCGCCTCCAGGTCACCGTGGCCGCGGGCGGCCCGCTCCGCATCTGCATGGCCTATACCGACCAGCCTGGTCGCGGCGTCCAGAACAACCTCAATCTGCTGCTCGAGGTCCCGGGCGCGCCCAACAAACTCTTCGGTAACGCCAAAGTGCCCCGCGGATTCAATGGGCCCGATCCCAACAACAACGTCGAGATCATCCGTCTCGACAATGCGCCGGCCGGGACCTACCTGCTCGCCATCGTCGCCACGAACATCCTCCGGCCTCCGCAAGACGTCGCCGTCGTCGTCTCCGGCCGTCTGACCAGTCCCCTGACCATGGTTCGCTAAGAGCCCTCCGCGATGTTCCGGCTGCATGTGGTCCAGGCCGAGTTCGGTGACTGCTTCGTGCTGGAGTACGGGACCGCGCGCCAGCCGCGCTTCACACTGATCGACGGCGGGCCACCGCACACGTTCGACGACCACCTGGGCCCGGTGCTCCACGAGCTCGCGCAGCGAAACCGCGCCCTGGACGCGTGCATCCTGAGCCACGTCGACAACGATCACGTCATTGGTCTGATCGATTACTTCGCCGAGCTCCAAAGCGGCACGAACGGTCTTCCCCGCCCCAAGGAGCTGTGGCACAACTCCTGGGGGCGCGCGATCGATCCCGATGGCGCCGTCGCGCCTCGGCTGAAAGCGCTCATGACCGCGTCCCGGACCGCGGCGATGCCCAATGCAACCAACGCCACACTGGGAATCGATGAAGGGAATGCGCTGCGCGCAAAAGCGAGCCTGTTGAACGTCCCGATCAACCGGTCGGTGCCCGCGGGCGATCGGCTCCAGTCGTCGCCCACCGTCGATCTCATCACCGTGGACGATGTCAAACAACCGATCGAGTTCGGGAATCTGAGCCTGCGCATCGTCGCGCCCACGCGCCGCAATCTCGAAAAGCTCCGCGACGAGTGGATCGCGTGGCTCGACAAGCACGAAAGTAACGTGGCGAGCGACGAGCCGATGACGCTGGCGAATTCGGACCAGTCGGTTCCCAACTTGAGCAGCATCGCGCTGATCGCCGAGGCGGACGGCAAGACGATTCTGCTCACGGGCGATGGCCGCAGCGATCACCTGCTCGACGGTTTAGAGATGGCCGGTCAGCTCGACAACGACGGCCGCTGCCACGTCGATGTCCTGAAGCTGGCGCATCACGGGAGCGAGCTGGACGTCACTCCCGAGTTCTTCGAACGGATTACCGCCGACACGTACGTGGTATCGGCCAACGGCCGTTACGGCAACCCCGATTACTCGACGTTGACCTGGATCGTTGAATCCGCGAAGGCGGCGAAGCGCAAGGTTGCGCTCGTGTTGACCAATCACACGCCTGCCGACAAGAAGCTTCAGAAGAAGTACGCGACCGCGACGTATCGCTACTCACTCCAGTATCTGCCCGAGGGCGATCACTCACTCGTGCTGTCGCTGGGCAACTGACTCGGAGGCCGTCATGCAGATCTTCGCCATGGGACTCGACTGGAAGGGCAAGCGCCTTTTCCCGCCACTCGATGAAGCGGTGGTGCGCGCGGCGCTGCTCAAGGCGCTGGTGCCGAACACGCCCCGCATGCAGACCCAGACCCGCGCGGCGACGCGCGGCGCGGTGTTCCGCGGAGAACAGGCGCGCCGCGTCGATGATCGCGGCGACCCCAAAGCGGCGGGGTGGACGTTTCTCGTCGCCGACAAGGATCCCAACAAGCAGGCGTACATCGAGGCGCTCGCGCCGCTCGCGAAGGCGCGCGGCATGGACGATCCCAAAAAGCCGCTGCTGTTCGACGCGTCGGGGCCCGACGCCTGGGCGGACTGGATGACCGATCGCTACTACGCGCTCGACCTCGTCGGGAAGAAAGTGCCCGGGTATGTGCTGTTCGTGGGCGGCCCCGACCAGGTGCCGTTCGGTTTTCAGTCGATGATGGACAGCGTGGCCGGCGTGGGGCGCGTGGCGTTCGACCGCATCGAGGATCTCTCGGCCTATGGCGCGAAGCTCATGCGCCTCGAGGCGGCTCCCGCCCCCGTCGTCGCGCGGGAATCGCTCTTCTTCGCGACGGACGCCGGGGAGCAGGATCCAACGTTCTTCAGTCGCAAGTACATGGCCGAGCCGCTCGCCGCGCACGTGCGCGACGATCTCAAGCTCAAAACGACGATGATAGCCGGCGACCAGGCGACCAAGGCCAACCTGCTCGCGGCGCTCCAGAAGACCAAGGCGGCGCTCGTCTATACCGCGAGCCACGGTCTCGGCGCCACGTCCGAATCGCAGCAAGTGCAAGAGCGCTACAATGGAGCGATCTGCTGCCAGATGGACGGGCCGCTCACGCTGGAGGGGCTGCTCTCGGCGGACGACGTGCCGAGCAACGGCGCGATGTGCGAAGGCGCCGTGTTCTTCCAGTTCGCCTGCTACGGATATGGGACGCCGGCGCAGAGCGAGTACGCGCACTGGCTGCCCGAGTCGTGGGGGAAGGTGCAGCCCAACGTGCCGAAGGATTTCGTCGCGGCGCTCCCCAAGAAGCTGCTGGCGAATCCCAAGGGGCCGATCGCGTTCATTGGGCATCTCGACACGGCGTTTCTGCACGGGTTTGCCGACGCCAAGCAGCCCTACACGTTGGATCGCTGGCATACGCGCATTGCGCCGTTCAAGCGCGCCGTCGATCAGCTGCTCGGCGTGCAGCCGTCGGGTTTGGCGATGGAGCGGATCAACGAGCGCTACGCGGTCTGCAACGCGATGATCACCAACACGAGTGATCGCGTGCAGCGCGGCACGATGAATTGGACCGATGAGAGTCTCAGCACGTTCGTCGATACCTGGATCACGCGCGGGGACGCGCAGAACTATCTCGTGTACGGAGATCCGGCGGCGCGGCTGCGGATTCCCACTTGAGGACCGGGCAGCCGCTCAAAGCGTCATAGCCGACCCGGCCTCCAGCTTCTAGTCTAGCCCTTCACGCCGTGAAGAGGCTCTCATAGCACGGGCAGCTTTTCGCCGAATCGTGATAGAGGTCGCCGCGGCCGCATGTACCGCGACCGCGATCCTGTCGTGTGCTAATGAGCTCCCTAGCACACCGGAAAGTGCGGTGACGATCGAGGCAGTTGGTTGGCCGACAGACCTGCACGTGACACAAGTGGACACCATCGAGGTCCGCGTCCGGCTTTTCAATTCTTCGCAGCAAATCACAGGGTTACGGCTTCGATGGTTATCGAGCAATGACAACCTGCTTCGAGTAGTCCCGCTTCAGCCGAATACCGGAGAAGGTCTCAAGGATACGCTCCTGGCACAGCTTCGCGCCGAAGTGACCGGGCAGTCGGGCGGATTCGATACCGTGCGTGTTCTTGTCGAGCGAGGAGGAGGGTTCGAGCCGGCCGCCGCTGCTTTCCCGATTAGGGTGACGCAGAAGTGGATCGCGGTCAGTGCAGGACTGACGCATACATGTGGCGTAACAGTTGACAAAATGGCGTACTGCTGGGGC
>DATMZX010000055.1:0-31964 GCA_035573235.1 Gemmatimonadales bacterium | reverse complement strand
CCTTCCTCGGTGATGGCGCGATCCTCGGCAAGGGAGAACACCTGGAAACCACCCGAGTCGGTCAATACCGAGCCGTCCCACTGCATGAGCCGGTGGATGCCCCCGAGCCGCGCGAACACCTCCGGGCCGGGGCGGAGGAGCAGGTGATAGGCGTTCGCGAGCAGCACGGTCGAGCCGGCCGCCTGCAGGTCCTCGACCGACAGCCCCCTCACCGTCGCCTGCGTGCCGACGGGCATGAAGACCGGCGTCTCGACCGTGCCGTGCGGCAGCTTGAGCGAGCCCGAGCGCGCGGCGCCGGAGGTCGCGTCGATCCAGAAGTCGAACACCTAGATGATCACCATGGCGTCGCCATAAGAATAGAAGCGATAGCCCGCTTTCACCGCATCCCGGTATGCGTTCATGACGCGCTCATAGCCTCCAAAGGCGCACACGAGCATCAGGAGCGTCGAGCGCGGCAAGTGGAAATTCGTAATCAGGTGATTGACGATCCTGAAATCGTACGGTGGCCGGATGAACAGGGAAGTCTCGCCGGCGCCCGCGCGGACCGCGCCGTCCGGCCCCACTGACGATTCCAGCGCTCTCACGACCGTCGTTCCCACAGCCCACACCCCACGACTTTTTTCTTTTCCGCGGTTGATGATCTGCGCGGCGCCCGGCGTCACGTCGAACGCTTCCGCGTGCATCGGATGCTGCGAGAGATCTTCGGTCTCGACGGGCTTGAACGTCCCGGGGCCGACGTGCAGGTCGAGCGACGCGACACGCACCCCGCGCGTGTAGATGTCGGCGAGCAGCTCGGGCGTGAAGTGCAGTCCGGCCGTCGGCGCGGCGACGCTGCCGTCGTGCGCCGCATAGACGGTCTGGTATCGATCGCGATCGTCGGCATCCGGGATGCGGCGGATATACGGCGGGAGCGGAACTTCCCCGTACTTCGCCAGCGTCGCGCGCGCGTCGAGCGATCCGACGAACCGCACGCGGCGCAGCCCGCCGCCCAGGACCTCGACAATCGCGACCGCGCTGTCGTCGCCGAACGTGATCCGGCGACCCGGCTTGAGCTTGCCGCCCGGATGCCCCATCGCGAGCCATGTCCCATCGGCCTGCTCACGCACCAGGAGCAGCTCGGCAACGTTTCCCGTGTCCCGTTTCCCGTGCAGTCGCGCCGGGATCACGCGCGACGTATTGAGCACCAGCACGTCACCCGCGGGAATCAGGCCAGGCAGATCCCGGAAATGGAGATGCTGCGTTGCGCCGCCGGCGCGATCGAGCACGAGCAGGCGGCTCGCCGATCGATCAGGCAGCGGATGCTGCGCGATCTGCGCGCCGGGAAGTTCGTAATCGAAATCCGAGAGACGGTGCACTAGCCGTCGAAGATAGTTGCTTGCTCCGCGGATTTCGGCGGGACAAATCCAAAGTGGCGGTACGCGGCGGGCGTGGCCACTCGGCCGCGCGGCGTGCGCGCGAGAAACCCCTGCTGCATCAGGAACGGCTCGTACACTTCCTCGAGCGTTCCCGGATCTTCGCCGACGGCGGCAGCCACGGTCTGCACCCCCACGGGCCCGCCTTCGAACATCTCGATGATCGCCTTCAGAATTCGCGCATCCATGTCGTCGAGCCCGAACTCGTCGACGTTGAGCCGCTTCAGGGCCTCCGCGGCAACCGCCGCGGTGATCTTGCCTTCCGCGCGCACCTGCGCGTAATCGCGCACGCGCTTCAGCAACCGGTTCGCGACGCGCGGGGTGCCGCGACTGCGCCGCGCGATTTCCGCGACCCCGGCGGCGTCCGCGCTGACGCCCAGGATGCCCGCCGAGCGCGTGATGATCTGGACGAGATCGTCGGGCGGATAATAATGAAGGCGCTCCACCAGGCCGAAGCGCGCCCGGAGTGGTGGTGTGAGCAAACCGAAGCGGGTCGTGGCCCCGATCAGCGTGAAGCGCTCGAGCTGCATCGGCAGCGTCTGCGCGTGCGGCCCGTCGGCGATCCGCACGTCGATCCGGTACTCCTCCATGGCCGGGTACAGGAACTCTTCGAGCGCCGGTCGCAGCCGGTGTACTTCATCGATAAAGAGGATGTCGCCGGTCTTGAGCGTCGTCAGCATTCCCACGAGATCGCCCGGGCGCTCGAGCACGGGCCCCGAGGTCGTCCGGATATTGACGCCCAGCTCCTTCGCCATGAGCAGGGCCAGCGTCGTCTTGCCCAGTCCGGGAGGCCCGAAAAACAGCACGTGATCGAGCGGCTCGTTCCGCTGCTTTGCCGCGTCGATCGCGATCTGCAGCGATTCCTTGACCTTCGACTGTCCGACGAACTCGTCGAGCCGCGACGGGCGCAGCGCGGCATCGGTGAGCCGCTCGTTCTCGAGTGCTTCGGGCGTCGTTATTTCCGCGCGAGCCACGTATCGGAGCCTCGGCTCTTGGGCAAGGCGCGCCAGCGCACCGGCCGCGTCTCGGCCTCGATGATGTGCGGCGTGTGACAGCTCGCGCACGAGTCTTCGGTCTGCGTCGTCCCCGCCGGCACGAGCCGCCGGTTCGTCGAGCCGCAGCGCGCGCAGATCCACTCCGCCGTGATGTCCAGCGGTGTCGTCATCGCGTCGTCAGAATCTGAAGAGCCCGCCGCACCAGTACCTCCGTCTCCGTGTCCGTTCCGTTTCCCGCCAGGGCCTGGCGAATCGCGCGATCCGCCTCCGGAAGCGCGTAGCCGAGCCGCTCGAGCGCTTTGAGGGCCGCCTCGGCGCCCGCAGGCACGCCGGCCGCCGGCGCGTCCGTGAAGTCTTCCACTTTTTCACCCAGCTCGAGCGCCAGTCGCTCCGCCGTCTTCTTGCCGATCCCGCTGACCGACGACAGCAGCCCGATATTCTTCTCGCGCAGCGCGCGCGCGCCGCGCTCGACGCCGAGCGACGACATCAAGGCGATTCCGATCTTCGGCCCGACGCCGGTCACTGACGTGATGCGTTGAAAAAAACGTCGCTCGGATTCGTCGAGAAAACCGTATAAGGCCCAGCCGTCCTCGCGCACGACCAGCTCGGTGGCGAGCGTCACCTCGTTGCCGGCGGGAGGGAGCTTTTCCATCACGCTCAGTGGCACCACGACTTCGTAGCCGACGCCACCGGGCGTTTCCACCACCACACGATCGGCCGATTTCGACGCCAGTCGTCCGCGAACGTGCGCAATCATGATCGCAGAATGTACGTGAGCGCCGCCGCGCAGCCGTCCGCCGCATCGGACGGCTGCGGCGCGTCCTTGAGCCTGAGCAGCTGCGCGACCATCGCACCCACCTGAGTCTTTTTGGCGGCGCCCGCGCCCACGACCGTCTTCTTGATCATGGCCGGCGCGTACTGCGCGATGTCGAGCTCGGCCTGCTGCGCCGCGAGCAGGATGACCCCGCGCGCATGACCCAGAACCAGCGTGGTGCGCACGTTCTTATGATAGAAGGCGTCCTCGAGGGCCAGCACCGACGGCTGATGGCGCTCGATCAGCTCCGCGATGGCATGGTGCAGCTCTGCGAGCCGGTGGGGGAGGGAATTGCTGCGTGCAAAGCGAAAGACACCGCATTCGATGAGTCGGCCCAGCCCGGGAACACCATTCCCGTTCCCCGTTTCGATCACGCCGTAGCCCGTGACCTGAGTGCCGGGGTCGACGCCCAGAACCCTCACGTCATCCCGTCACCGCCGCCATCGCCTCGGCGTCGATGTCGAAGTTGGAAAAGACCTTCGCGACGTCGTCCATTTCCTCGAGGCCTTCCATGAGATTCAGCAGTTTCTTGGCGTCGCCGCCCTCGACCTTCACGGTGTTCTTGGGAACCATCGCGATCTCGGCGCTCTGCACGGGAAGCTTCTTGCCGCGCAGCGCCTGGTCGATGGCGTGGAGCTGCGTGGGCGGCGTCGTGATCAGGTAGATGTCGCCCTCTTTTTCCATGTCTTCGGCGCCGGCGTCGAGCGCCGCTTCCATCGTCGCGTCTTCATTGGCCTTGGCATCCACCACGATCTGCCCTTTGCGGTCGAACATCCAGGCCACGGCGTTGCTCGCCGCCAGGTTCGCGCCATGCCGCTGGAAGACGTTGCGGATCTCGGCGACGGTGCGGTTGGGGTTGTCGGTAGTCGCCTGGATCAGCAGCGCGGCGCCGCCGGGACCGTATCCTTCATACGTGACTTCTTCGTAGGTCACGCCTTCGAGCTCGCCCGTCCCCTTCTTGATCGCCCGGTCGATGTTGTCCGCCGGCATATTCTCGGCCTTGGCGGCATCGATCGCGGTGCGCAACCGCGCGTTACCACCTGGATCCCCGCCGCCGGCCTTCGCCGCGATCGTGATTTCCCGGATCAGCCGGGTGAACACCGCGCCCCGCTTTTGGTCCGTGACGGCTTTCTTACGCTTGATCTGCTTCCATTTGCTATGACCAGCCACTGGCAACTCCCCTCTTGCAGCTTATAGCCACTTCCAACTGTGCAACTCTGCAACTGTCTGCGTCTTGCTGCTTTCAACTTACAACTTGACCGTAACCGCGCGCCACAGCTAGGATTCGCGCCCATGTCTCGCGCTACTGCCCTCGTTCTGATTTGTGCCGCACTGATCGCCTGCGAGCGTCCCGGCGGCCCTGAACAAACGCGCCGGCTCGCCGGCCAGGCGCTGCAGGGCACGCTCGCGTATCCGCGCTCGACGATGGTGAGTGTCTCGGCAGGGGAGGAAGCGGCACAACTCGTCATGTCGTCGCCCGACTCTGTGACGGTCGTCTCCAAGTGGTTCCTGCGCACCCTCGCCATGAACAACTGGGAGGTCAAACGAACCCTGAGCGACGCCAACGGCACGGTGACGATCTACGCGGAGCAGAAGAAGCGGCCGCTGTGGCTCACGCTCCGCCCCAACGTGGGCGGGCCCGGCACGACGTATACCATGATTGGGGTGATTCCGACGGATTCCACGAAAAAGTAATCGCGCGATCCGATCTATCGATCCGGATCCAGCATATCCTCGAACCGCATCCAGCGCCGATAGAAGTACAAATCCACGAATCCCGTCGGGCCATTGCGATTCTTCGCGACGATCAGCTCCGTCGCACCATCAACGCCGCCGCCCGGCCGATACATCTCCTCGCGAAAGATCGACAGCACGAGATCCGCATGCTGCTTCGGTGCGCCCAGGACGCCGTAATCGTCCAGCGTCGGCCGCGGGTCGTCGCGCTGCGCCTGAAAGCGGGGCAATTGGGACACGACGAGCAGTGCGACTTGCCGCTCGAGCGCCAGCGCCTTGAGGTGACGCAAGACCAGCGCGATATCCTCGTCCTGCGTTGTGCGCTCCTGCGGGGACGGCACGAGCTGCAAATAGTCCACGACGACGAGCCCGATCTGGCGCATCGCGTCGAGCCGCTCGAACGCCGACGCGAAGTCGTCACCGGCGAGCGGCAGGTATCTGATCGGCAGGTCGCGTAGCCGCACGGCCGCGCCTCCCACGCCCGCGCGCGTCTGATCGGTGAGCTTCGCGGCGCGCAGCTCGTCGATCGCCACGCGTCCTTCGATCGCGAGCGCGCGCTCCAGCAGTCGCTCTTCATTCATCTCGCCCGACAGGTACGCGACCCCGAGCGATTGCTGCGCCACGCGCAGCGCGATGCCGAGCGCGAGCGCCGATTTGCCGCTGCCGATATCGCCGCCGAGCAGGATCAGATCGCGGCGCCGGAAGCCTCCGCCGAGCAGCTTGTCCACCGATCCGAATCCGGTGGGAATCGTGTCGCCGGTGATCTCGCCGGGCCGCTGGGTGTCCACGCGCTCGACCAGGCCATCAATGGAGGGTCGCTTCATCTCCTAAGATTTCGTTCTCGCGCCGCGCGCCGCAACCGTGACGGCTTCGGCCGCCTCGGCGCCCAGCACGTCGCGCGCCGGAGCCATCAGCTGGCTGAGCACGGATGCCGCCGCCTCAGGGGTCGCAGCATCGAGATGCTGGCGAGCGGCGGCGAGAGCGCGTTTGAGCGGCGCCGGCAGCGCCAGGCTGCCCAGCCGGGTCTCGAGCGCCTGCAGGCGGCGGCGGTGATTCTTGGCGCTGACCGGCGCCGGCGGCAGCAGCGATTCGGCGGCCCGCACGACGAGCCAGAGCGCGAACAGCCCCTCGCGCTTCGGCCCGCGCGCCGCTGCGGCGATCAGCGTGACGAGCTGGGTTTCGGCGGGCGTAGTCACGCGACGAGCTGCTGGACCGCGGCGGCGACCTGATCGGGCAGCACGTCGGCGAGACAACGGTGATGGCCGAGTGGGCAGCGCTCGGTCCCCATGGCGGAGCAGGGGCGGCACGCGAGATCCTGCTCCAGCACGACGGCCCGCTTCGTATACGGGTAGAAGCCAAACGGCTCGACCGTCGGACCGAACAGCGCCACGACCCGCGTACCGACACCGGTCGCCATGTGCATGACGCCGGTGTCGCCCGTAACAGCGACCGTCGCGCGCGCGAGACACGCGCCGGTTTCCTGCAACGAGAATTCGCCGGCGGCATTCGCGATGTCGGGGTTCCCTCCGAGCTCGTCCGCGAGCACGCGGTCCTGCGGGCCGCCCACGACGACGATCCCCAATCCGAGCTGCCGCAATCTGTCGCTGAGCCCGCGCCAGTGCGCGATCGGCCAGCGCTTGGTTGCGTGCGCGGCTCCCGGCGCGAGGGCGGCGAACGGTTTGCGATCGAGACCGATCTCGGCGAGCCAGTGCGTCATGTGCGCGCGCGCCGCGGGCGTGAGGTAGAACTCCGGCGGCCCGCCGTCGGGTTCGACGTCGAGCCCCGCCGCGTGCGCCGCCTCGAAGTAGCGCTCGGGTACCGGCACGTGCTTTCCGTACAGATTGATTTTCGTCGAGATCAACGTGGTGCGCGCGAGCTTGCGTTTGGAGTACCCGCTCCAGCGCGCGGGGACGAGCCAGCGCAAGGCGGTGCTGCGCAGGCTGCCGTGCAGATCGAGGCCGTGTGTCGGCCCCAGCGCCCGGAGCCGCTGCGCGAAATCGCCGAGCGGCTCGTCCGGGCCGAGCGCGAAGACGTTGGTGAGGTGCGGATTCTCGACGACGAGCGGCGCCATCGCGCGCTTGGTGACGAAGTACAGCTCGGCTTCGGGATGGCGACGGTGCAGCGCGCGCACGAGCGGAGTGGTGAGAAGGATGTCGCCGATGGAGCTGAACCGCACGCAGAGGATGCGCAACACGCGGGCAATGTAGTCGCGCGTTGCCCGGCTTCGCCAGCCGGACTAGCTTCTCACGCAAGATGCCGCGTCCGAAGAGTATCCTCTGGGTCGACGACGAAATCGACGGGCTCGCGGCGCATCGCCAATTCCTCGAGCAGCAGGGATTCGCGGTCGCGCAGGCGGCGCACGGCGACGACGCGCTCGCGATGCTGCGGCGCCAGCCGTACAGCGTCGTCCTGCTCGACGAGCAGATGCCGGGGCGCCGCGGCATCGAGCTGATCCCCGAAATTCGCGCGATCGATCCGGCCATGGCCGTGGTCATGGTGACGCAAAGCGAAGACGACGCGCTGCTGCGCGACGCGATCGGGATCGAAATCGACGATTACCTCGTGAAGCCGGTGCATCCGCGGCAGGTGTTGTCGGTCGTGACCCGCCTGCTCGAAGGCGACCGGATTCGCCAGCAGCGCCTGGCGCGCGACTTCGTGACGCGGTTTCGCGAGCTCGAGGGCCGCCGCGGCACGAACCTGGCGTGGCGCGAATGGGCCGAGCTCGTCGCCGAGCTGGCGCGCTGGGAAGTGCGGCTCGCCGCGGGCGACGAACCCGGACTGTCCGAGGCGTTGCGCGCGTTGCAGGAGAGTCTCCGCAAGGATTTTCAGGGCTTCATCACCAGAAACTATCCGCGCTGGCTCTCGGATCCGGAGAAAGACCGGCCGCCGCTGTCGGTCGATGTGGGCGCGGAGTTTCTCGTGCCGGCGCTCAAGCGCACCGGCCGCGTGGTGTTCATCGTGGTCGACTGCCTGCGGCTCGATCAGTGGGAAGTGCTGCGCGATCTGATCACCCCGATGTTCGACGTCGAGGAGTCGCACTACTACAGCATTCTCCCGACCGCGACGCCGTTCTCGCGCAACGCGATCTTCAGCGGCCTGTTTCCGATGGAGATCGCCGCGCGGCATCCGGAGTGGTGGGGCGCGCCGACCGACGACGAGAGCCTCAACGCGCACGAGGGCGAGCTGCTCACCGAGCAGCTGCGCGAGCTGGTCGGTGAGCCGGTGCCGGTGCGCTACGAGAAGCTGTTCACCGCCGCCGACGGCACTGATCTGCTGCGACGCCTGCCGGCGCATCTCGCGCAGCCCGGCGTGACCGCGCTCGTCTTCAACTTCATCGACCAGCTCACGCACGGCCGCTCGGAGAACGCGATTCTGTACGAGGTGGCGCGCGACGCCGACGCGCTGCGCGGTCTGACCCGCACCTGGTTCGAGCGCTCGCCGGTGCTCGCGGCCCTGCAAGAGGCCGAGCGCCGCAACGTGCCCGTGCTGCTCACGACCGACCACGGCTCGATCCACTGCGAGACCCCGGCCACCGTGTTCGCCAAGCGCGACGCCACCGCCAATCTGCGCTACAAGTTCGGCGAAGATCTGCGGGCCGAGGATCCCGAGGCCGCGATCATGGTCGAGGATCTCAAGGCGTTCGGGCTCCCGGCGAAGGGACTGGGGGTGCGGCTGCTGCTCGCGACCGGCGATCGCTTTTTTGTCTATCCCACCAAGCTCCGTGAGTACCAGGCGCGCTATCGGGGCGCGTTTCTGCACGGCGGCGCCACGCCTGAAGAGATGATCTTGCCGGTCGCCCTGCTGACCCCCAGACGGAATCGCTAGTGGGACGCAGTGCTCGGCTGCTGTCGCTGCTGCGGCCCTACACCTGGCTGTTCGGCGCGACGATCGGCGCCACGGTGATCTCGTCCGTGCTGGATGGGTTCACGTTCGTGCTGCTGATCCCGTTCCTGCGCACGCTGTTCGGGGACGCGGCGCTGCCGACCGACGGCGGCTCGCAGGTCGAAGCGGTCTTGAACGCGATCGCGGGGCCGTTTCTGCGCTCGGGCGCCCCCGAGATCGCGCTCCGCAACGTCGTGATCGTGCTGCTCGCGGCGCTGCTGCTCAAGAACGCGACCGGCTATCTCGCGTCCCTCGGCTCCGTCGCGATTCAGGAAAACGTGGTGCGCGACCTGCGCGTGCGCCTCTTCAAGCATCTGCAGACGCTCCCGCTTGGCTACTTCCAACGGACCCGTGCGGGCCAGATCGTCGCGCGCATCATCAGCGACACCGATCAGGTGAAAACGGCCGTGAGTGCGGCGCTCGCGTCGCTGCTCCAGAACATCGTCGTGATCGTCGTCTACGTCGTGATCCTGTTCGGGCTCTCGGTGCGCCTGACCTTGCTTTCATTGCTGCTCGCGCCGGTCCTGCTGCTCATCATCCGGCCGATGATCAACCGGTTGCGGCGCCGCTCGCGCGAAGTCGCCGCCGAGCGCGGCGAGGTGACGAGCCACGTGGGCGAGATGATCGCCTCGGCCAAGCTGGTCCGCGCGTACGTCGCGGAAGCGTTCGAGCTGGGACGATTCCGCGAGCTCACCGAGCGCTACCGCAAACGCGTCCTCAGAGCGCAGCGCTACTCCAGTCTCACGAGTCCGGTGAGCGAGGTGTTCGGCGGCATCATGCTCGTGCTGATTCTCGTCGTGGGCACGCGGCTCGCGCTCGGCACGGCCGCGACGCTCAGTCCGGCGGTGCTGATCACGTTCCTCGCCGTGAGCCTGCGGCTGATGTCGCCGATCAAGTCGGTGTCGAACTATCCCGCGGTGATGGCCGGTGCGGTGGCGTCCGCCGAGCGCGTGTTCGAAGTTCTCGATCTGCCCTCGGCCGAAGGCGACCGGCCCGGCGAAACGACGGCGGAGTTCAGCGAGCGGATCGAGTACCGCGGCGTGTCGTTCGAATACGAGGCGGGAGAAGCGGTCCTGCGCGACGTCGATTTGGAAGTACAGCGCGGCCAGGTCGTCGCGATCGTCGGACCGTCGGGCGCCGGCAAGACCACCCTGGTCGACCTGCTGCCGCGATTCTACGAGCCGACGCGCGGTGAGATCCTGCTCGACGGTGTTCCCTTGACGCATTTCACGCGTTCGTCGCTGCGGAAGTTGATGGGCATCGTGTCGCAGGAGACCGTGCTGCTCAACGACACCGTGCTCGCGAACATCGCGTACGGCCGCACCGACTTCACGCTCGAGCAGGTGCGGGCCGCCGCGCGCGCCGCGAATGCCGACGAGTTTCTCACGCGGCTGCCGGATGGCTACAACACGCTGTTGGGGGAGCGCGGCACACGATTGAGCGGCGGCCAGCGCCAGCGCATCGCCATCGCGCGCGCCCTGCTGCGCGATCCGCCGATTCTGATTCTCGACGAAGCGACCAGCGCGCTCGACACCGAATCGGAGCGGCTGGTGCAGGAGGCCATCGAGCGGCTGATGGCGCACCGCACGGTGTTCGTGATCGCGCATCGCCTGGCGACGGTGCAGCACGCCGACTTCATCGTCGTGCTGGCCGAAGGCCGCATCGTGGAGCGCGGCACGCACGGCGATCTGCTCACCGCCGACGGGCTGTACCGCCGGCTCTATAACCTTCAATTCAGGACCTGATGCTCTCCGGATTCACACTCGTTCGGAACGCCGTCAAGCTCGACTTCCCCATCGTCCCGGCCATCCAGTCGGTGCTCGAGGTGTGCGACGAAGTCGTGGTGAACGTCGGGAAGTCGGAAGACGACACGCGCGACCTCGTGGCGTCCGTGAAGGACCCGCGCGTCCGCATCCTCGACACCGAGTGGGACTTCACCAAGAAAAACATCATGCTGTCGATCGAGACCCAGCGCGCGATGGACGCGTGCCGGGGATCGTGGGGCATCTACATCCAGGCCGACGAGGTCCTGCACGAGCGGGGCGCGCACCTACTAAAGGAAAAGGTCGCCGAGTGGGACGGCGACAAGCGCGTCGAAGGTCTGCTCGTGAAATATCTGCATTTCTACGGCGGGTTCGATCAGATCGCCACGAGTCGCCGCTGGTATCGCCGCGAAGTGCGCTGCATACGACTCGGCAAGGACATCCGGCCGTATCAGGGCGCGCAAGGATTCCGCGTGGGGCCCGAGTTCCGGAAGATCCAGGCGCGCGTGACCGACGCGGAGATGTTTCACTACGGCTGGGCGCGTCCCGCGAAGGCCATCAAGGAAAAACTCGAGATCTCCAAGACGATCTATCCGTGGGGCGGGAACCGCTTCGACAAAGAGCAGGCGCGGGGGTTTCTCGAGTGGATTCCCCTGCTCAAGCCGTTCCCGGGGACCCATCCCGCCGCGGCGCGCGAATGGATTGCCGGGCGCGCGCACGATCCCGAGCGCGTCATCGGGCCGATGCGGCTCAAGCCGGAGCACGTGCGGTTCTACATCTCTGATTGGATCGAGCGGCTGACGGGCGCGCGGGTGTTTGAATTCAGAAACTATGTGCTAGTGTAGCGGACGGCCCGCGGGCAACGCTCCGTCGCGCAACAATCCCTCATACATCCGCACGTAGTCGCGCGCCATCCGCACGTGGCTGAAGTACCGCTCGGCGCGGCGGCGGCACGCGTGAGCGTCGAAATCAGGGAGCCGGCGCCGGATCGCGATCAAATCGTCGTAGGTCGCACCGATTGCTCCGCCGTCGGGACCTACCAGGTCGGGAAGCGAGCCGCGCGGCGTCGCGATCACCGGTGTCCCGCTCGCCAGCGCCTCGATGACGTTGACGGGACAGGGATCTTCCCACTGCACCGGCATCCAGAGACAACGCGCCCCCGCGAGCAGCTCACGCTTTGCTTCACCGCCTACCTCGCCCACGAATTTCAGCCAGCGTGAGAGCGTCGGCCGCCAGCCGCCGGCGATGACGAGCCGGAACCGCTCCTGCTTCGCCGCCTGGACCGCGACGCGCCAGCCTTTGGCCGAATGCAGACGCGCGAGGAAGAGATCGAAGTCGGATTTCTGCTCGCGGAACTCGTACTCGTCGATCCGCACGCCGTTGTAGACGTAGGACTTCGTGCCGTGGCGGCGAGCGTGATTCTCGCTGACGCAGATCACGTACGGCGGCGCCGCCCCGCCCGGGCCCAGATTGCCGTGGAGCGTGGCGACATACGGGACGTTCGGTGGGTGGTCGACGAGACCGTGATAATGCATCACGTCGACCTGGCCGTTCACGTACTGATGAACGTCGAATGCCGGCCGCCGCACTTCCCCGGCATCGACCTCGACGACGTTGACCCCGGGCACGCTCGATCCTCGGCCGGCGAGCAGCGTGACGTTGTGTCCCAGCTCGACCAGCGCCCGGCTCAGCCACACGACGATCCGCTGCGCGCCGCCGTACTTCTCGACCGGCACGCGCGTGTGCTGGAATTGAACGATGTGCATCTAGTCGGCGGTTTGACCGGCGGGCAATGTCCCGGACTGCTTCATGCCTTCGTACATCCGCACATAACTCTCGGCCATCTTCACGTGCGTGAAGTATCGCTCCGCGCGCGCGCGGCACGCCTCGGGCGATCGTGTCCCGATCGTCTGCGCCGCCTTGATCATGTCGTCGACGGTGGAAGCGATCGCTCCGACATCGGGCGTGAGAATCTCCGGCAACGCGCCGCGCTTGGTGCCGAGCACCGGGGTGCCGGAGAACAGCGATTCGATCGTCGGCAAGCCGAACGGCTCGTCCCACTGCGCCGGCATCCACAGGCAGCGCGCGCGCGCCAGCAGCACCGCTTTGCGCTTGCCACCGACTTCACCGACGTACTTGATGCCGCCCGTGAAACTGGGCCGCCAGCCGCCGGCGATGATCAGTTGGCGGCCGGTGCGCTTCGCCGCGTCGATCGCCCAGTGATAACCGCGATCGCTGTGCAGCTTGCCGAGAAACAGGTCCCACTGCTCCTTGCGACGCCGATAGATGTACTCGGCCGGATCGAGGCCGTTGTAGACAAATGCGGTGCTGCCGTGACGCGCGGCATGATCGCGCGAGAGAAAGATCGTGTTGGGCGGGAGCGGCGTGTTCGGTTTCCAGTTGCCGTGCAGCGTCTGAACGAACGCCAGGCCGCTCGGCCCTTTCTTGAGCGGGAAATGCGCGTGGAGAATGTCCGCATTGTCCGGCAAATACTTCTTCAAATCGACGTTGGAATCTTTCACCAGGCGGGGAGCGATCTCGATGATCTTCGCGGCTTCCGGGAGTTTGCTTCCGGGTTGCGCGAGCAGCGTAATTCGATGACCGAGGGTGGCCAGCGCGCGAACCAGCGCGACCACGACGCGCTGCGGTCCGCCGTAGCCTTCGACCGGGAGCCGGTGATGGGAAGCCACTACGACGTGCATCGGAGTCCCAGTATAACTAGCTTCGGGACATGCCGGAGAGCCCCAGGCCACTCACGACCCTGCAGCTCACGCACCAGGGCGAGGGCGCCGGCTCCACGCAATCCATCTTCAGTCTGAGCCGCGAGCTGGCAAAACGCGGCCATCGCGTGCTCGTCGGTTGCCCCGCCGGCACGCTGCTCGCGCGTCAGGTCGCGGCCACGCCGCCGCTCGAGCATGTGCCGCTCGACTTCTCGTCGCTGGGCGGCGTCGCCACTCATCTCGAGTCGGTGATCCGCGAGCAGCGCGTGGATGTCGTCAACAGCCACGCCACCGGCGACCGCCGCGCCCTCACGCTGCTGCGCTGGCACCGGCGCCTGCCACAGCCGTTCGTGGTCACGCGCCGCACGATGCCGCTCACCCTTCCGCCCGAATTGATCGCCGTGGGGCTGACGGCGGATCGCACGATCGCCGTCAGCACGGCGGTCGCGAGCGCGCTGCGGCGCCGGCTGCATCCGGGGGCGCGGCTGCGCGTGGTGCCGAATGGAATCGACTTGGCCCGCGTCGAGGCGGCGCCCGCGGCGGTGGACGCGGCGCTCGCCCGCACGACCCTCGGCGACTCGGGACGCCCGGTGGTGCTCGTCGTCGCGCGCCGCAAGGATCAACAGATCCTGCTGCGGGCCCTGCCGGCGCTCGAGCGGCCGGTAACAGTGGCGTTCGTCGGGATCGGCTCGGATGGTGAGCTCGCCAGGGCCCAGGCCGCGGTCCCGGCGCGGCATCACGTCGTGTACGTGCCGTTCACGGAGCGGCCACTCGCCTTCTATCGCTATGCGACCGTCGCCGCGCTGCCTTCGCGTATCGAAGGCTTGTCACAGGCGCTGCTCGAGGCGATGGCGCTGGGCGTGCCGGTCATCGCGTCCGCCGCGGGAGGAAACTCGGAGATCGTATATCCGGGCGAAACCGGTTTGCTCGTCCCGCCGCTCGATCCCGCGGCGTGGACGCGGGCGCTCGAGCGGCTGCTCGGCGACGACACGTTGCGGGCGCGCCTGGCCGCGTCGGGGAAGGACCTGGTCCAGCGGGAGTTCACGATCCAGCGCACGGCCGCACGTACCGAGGTCGTCTACCGCGAGGCCATCGCTTCTCGTTAGAATACGAAACATGCCCTCTTCGGCCCCGCTTACGGTGGTCATTCCGACGCTCAACGAAGCCAATCAAATCGGTGATTGTGTCCGCGGGTTGTCATGGGCGGGCGAAGTGATCGTCGTCGACGCGGGATCGAAGGACGGGACCGCGGCGCAGGCGAGCGCGGCGGGGGCGCGCGTGATCAACGGGGTATCGGGCATCGCCGCGCAGCGCAACGCCGGCATCGACGCCGCGCGCCACGAATGGATTTTCGCGCTCGACGCCGACGAGCGCATCGGACCCGACCTCGCGGCTGAGCTCGCGCGCGTGATCGCCGCGCCGGCGCATGAAGCATATCGCGTGAAGCGACGCAACCTGTTTCACGGCCACGTGCTGCGCCGAGGACACTGGGGACGCGACTGGGTCGTCAGACTGTTCAAACGGGGCAGGAAGTTCGGCGGCAAGACGGCGCACCCGGGACTCGAGATCGCGATGAGCGAGCAGGGCGAGCTGACCGCAGAGCTGGACCATACTCCCTACCAAGACCTCGGCCATCACCTCGATAAGATCATTGTCTACAGCCGCATGAGCGCGGCCGATCTCGCGGCCCAGGGGCGGCGCGCGTCCTTCGGCGATCTTGCGCTCAGGCCGGCGTTCCGGTTTCTGCGGGACTACATCCTGTACGGCAGCTTCCTCGACGGCCGGCTCGGCGTGATCCACGCGGGGATGAGTGCGGCGTCCGTCTTCTTCAAGTATGCTTTCCTCTGGGAGAGACAACGCGTTGGTTAAAACCTTTCTGCTGACGGGCGAGTTTCCGCCGATGCAAACCGGCATCGCCCGGATGATGGGCGAGCTGGCGCGCCGCTATCCACGCGGCGAGCTGCTCGTCTCTACGGGCCAGCACCGCGACTCTCTCGATTCCGACGTGCGGTTCAGTGGTGCCGTGATCGACCGTCTGCCGGTGCCGAGCAAGGCGCTGCGCAACCTCGCGGGACTCCTGTTCTGGTCGCGGCGCGTGGCGTCGCTCGCGCGCCAGCACAAACCGCGCTTCGCGTGGTGTGACTCGATTCGTCCCTGCACCTATCCCGCCAAATGGATGCACGAGCGCACCGGTACGAAGTACGGCGTGTTCGTGCATGGCGGTGACGTGCTGAAAGAGCTGCACGCGATCCATCACTCGCGCTTCGCGCGCAAGACGGCGAAGGCGCTGTTCGGCTCGGCCGTGGCCGTCGTCGCCAACAGCCAGTGGACGCGCGAGCAGGCCCAGAAGGTTCTGCGCGAGCTGGGGCTCGATCCGCTCGCCGAGCATGTCCGGCTGGTGCCGCTCGGCACCGATCCGGAGCAGTTCCGTCCCGGCATCGACACGAAAGCCGTCCGCGACCGCTATCGGGTCAACGGGACCGGCGCCTGGCTGCTCACGGTGGCGCGGCTCGAGCCCTACAAGGGCGTCGACATGGCGCTGCGCGCGGTCGCGCAGTGTCGCCAGGACGGAGTCGACGTGAACTATCTCGTCGTCGGGAGCGGCAAGAAACGCAAGGAGTATCAGAAGCTCGCCGGAGAGTTGAAGATCGCCGATCACGTGCGGTTCGTCGGCAATGTGCCGGAGGCAGAGCTGCCCGCGGTGTTCAACGTGGCCAACGTGTATGTCGGCGCCTCACGTCGCGCCGATGGCGCGCGCGTCGAAGGGTTCGGCGTGGCGCTCGCCGAGGCGAGCGCGTGCGGATTGCCGGTGATTGCGGGCCAGTCGGGCGGCCTGGCCGAAGCGGTGCGCGACGGGGAGACCGGCTTCGTGGTGGATCCCGATCAGCCCGAGCCGGTGGCCGCCGCCATCAAGCGCCTCGTCGGCGATCAATTGCTGGCGCGGCGCCTGGGACAGGCCGGCCGCAAATCCGTCGAGACCTACTACAACTGGGACCGTGTGATCCGCGACCTGCGGGACATCGAATCACAAGTCTCCTCTTAGCGTTCAACTTTCCGCCGCACGGCGGCGGCATCGCCCGCATGATGGGCGAGCTGGCGCTGCGATATCCGCCGCAAGCACTCGTCGTTTCCACCGGCGCCTATGAGGGCGGCGCGGCGAGCGACGCGCGCTTTCCGCAAACCATCGATCGGGTCGGGATCCGCGCCACGCGCCTGCGCACGATTCAAGGACTCGCGCGCTGGACGCTGCGCGCGCGTCGCCTCGCCAAACAATGGAATCCCGGATTCGTATGGTGCGCCGAGCTCAAGCCGGCGGGCTATCCGGCCCAATGGCTGGGCGGGATCCCGTATGGCGTCGTTCTTCATGGTACCGAGCTGCTGCTGATCGAGGAAAAGATCCGGCGCTCGGGCTTCAAGCGGCGGACCGCGGGCGGCATCATCGGCAAGGCCGCGGTGCTGGTCGCGAACAGCCGGTGGACGGCGGAGCTCGCGCGGCAGGTGCTGGGAGCGCTGGGGCTGGACGTCCCGGTGGAAACCGTCCCGCTCGGCACGACGCCCGATCACTTCCGCCCCGGGATCGATCCCACGGCCGTGCGACAGCAATACGGACTGAACGGCGGGCCCTGGCTCCTCACGGTCGCGCGCCTCGAATGGCACAAGGGCATCGACACGATGATGAAAGCGCTGCCCACGATCCGCGCCGCACATCCTCACGCGCGCTACGCGATCGCCGGTGTCGGCGATCGGCGGCCGCAGCTCGAACAGCTACGCGAGAGCCTGGGTCTCGGCGATGCCGTGAAGTTTCTCGGCGCCGTTGCCGACGCTGACTTGCCGGCGCTGTACAACGCCGCCGATCTCTACGTCGGCCCCTCGCGGCGACATGAGCTGCTCGTCGAGGGCTTCGGCATTTCGCTCGTCGAGGCATCGGCCTGCGGGCTCGCGGTCGTGGGCGGCCGTTCGGGCGGCGTGCCCGACGCGGTGCGCGAAGGGGAGACGGGAATCCTGGTCGATCCCGATGACCCGGCCGCGGTCGCGGCCGGCGTGAACGAGCTGCTCGCGAACCCGGACCGCCGCAAACAACTCGGCGCGGCAGGGCGCCGCGCCGTCGAGAGCTACTACAACTGGGACCGCGTCGCGAAAGACATCATCCGGATCGAAGCATCGTATTCTCTTGCTTCGCGGGCCGGGCGATGATCGCGTACGTGGGGCAGTGCCGGATGTAGCCGCCGTCCATCGGCGACCATTCCTGATCCGGCTGCGTCACGACCGCTTTCCGTTCCGAGTCGAGCACGAACAAGCCTTGCGGGCCGTGCACCAGGCAGGCGCCGCAGCCGATGCAGCGCTCCCGCTCGACGCGCACGATGACGCGCCGCTTGGGAAAGATCCCGACGTCGTCCGGCTCCGGCCAATCGTTGCGATCGAGCGCGGCGCTCGTCGCGCGAAAGCCTTCCTCGATTTCCTCGCGCAGGTGATCGAACGAAAACATGGTGACGTGCTCGACCCGCGGCTGGATATAGTAGACCGGCGGGGTGGTCCACGTGCGCACGCGCTGCTCGAGCAGCGTCTGCATCAGAATCTCGGTCGCGCGCGCGAACACGCCCGCGAACCCTTCGTCCTGCGCATCGGCCGTGAGCACGCTCGAGGCCGACACGTCGACCGCGATGATCGGCTCCGGGCCGAGCGCCCGCGCCGCGACGAACGGCACATTGGCGACGACCGCGCCGTCCACGAAGAAGCGCCCGCCGATCTCGTGCGGCGGGAAGTAGCCCGGCAGCGCGCACGACGCGAACACGGCGTCGGCGACCCGGATGTCGTCGAGTCCCGGCAGACCCCAGAAGACCTGCATCCCGGAGTTCAGATCGACGGTGTTGATGATGACGGGTGGATCGAGCTGCTGAAACGTGAGGTCGCCGACGGTGCGCTGGATCAGGTGCTCGAGCGGCTCGCGCTTGAACAGGGCCGGGGATCGCATGCGCTTCAGGGCCATGTCCGCGTGCGCGACCGCGAATACGTCCTTGCGGCGCAGGCCGAGCGCGATCTCGCGCAGCTTGGCGATGCCCATGCCCCCCGCCCAGGCGGCGGCCACGAGCGCCCCCACGCTCGACCCGATGATCCGGGTCGGGCGGTGGCCGCGCTCGATCAGCGCCTGCAGTACCCCGATATGGGCGAGCCCCTTCATCCCGCCGCCGCCCAGTACCAGGGTGAACGGTGTGTCGCGCTTCACAGCCCTATCCGCTTGCCCGAGGAGTTGAGTTCCGAGTAACGTAGTGAAGAACCCCATGGCGGCGCCACTGTTTTGGTCACGTCTCGCGCGAGATCGCTGGGCCCGAGTGGGCCTGGGCGTAGTCGGCGTCCTCGCATTGCTCGCAGTACTAGCTCCATGGCTGTCCCCCGGCGATCCGTTTCGCGGCAACCTCTCTGCAAGTTTGCATCCACCATCCGGCGCCTTTCTCCTCGGCAGCGACGCGCAGGGCCGCGACGTGCTGTCGCGCGTGCTCTACGGGGCCAGGCTCTCGCTCGCCGTCGGACTCATCAGTCAAAGCATCGCCCTGGCGCTCGGCGTGACGTTAGGACTCGTGTCGGGTTACTACGGGCGCTGGATCGGCGGCCTGATCATGCGCGTCGCCGACGTGACGCTCGCGTTCCCGTCACTGCTGCTGTTGATCGCCATCGCCGCCGCCGTGAAGCCGTCGCTCCCCGTCGTGTTCGTCGTCATCGGCATCGTGGGCTGGGCCGGCATGGCGCGCATCGTGCGCGGCCAGGTCCTGCTCGCGCGCGGGCTCGAGTACGTGCAGGCGGCGCGCGCGCTCGGCGCGTCCGATTTCCGCATCATCGCACGCCATGTGCTGCCCAACGTGATCGCGCCCGTGATTGTTGCGGCGACCCTCGGCATCGGCGGCGCGATCATGGCGGAGGCGGCGCTGTCGTTCATCGGCCTGGGGGCGCAGCCGCCCACGCCGTCGTGGGGCGCCATGGTGGCTGAAGGGCGCGACCTGCTGCGCGTCGCGCCGTGGGTGTCGATCGCGCCCGGCGTCGCGATCGGACTCGCCGTGCTGGGGCTGAACCTGCTCGGCGACGGATTGCGTGACGCGCTCGACGTGCGTGGACTGGGCCGGGTCGCGTGACCAACATCGCCTACCATCCGACGCACGTGCGCGCGCTACGCGAGACGTTCAAGGCGCTGCGCACGTCGGAGTTTCCGTGGACGGCCGATACCGTCTATCTGAACAACGCGTCGATCGGGCCGATTCCCGAGCGGACGCGGCGCGCGCTCGACGAGTTCACCGCGAAGCGCACGGCGCCGCATCTGCTGCCCGATCGCGAGCTGTTCGCCGGCCTCGCGGCGGCACGGCTCGGCATCGCGCACTTGATCAACTGCGACCCCTCCGAGATCGCGCTCGCCACGAACACCGGATACGGCTTGAGCCTCGCCGCGCGCGCGTTGCCGCTCGAGAAGGGCGACATCGTGCTGGTCTCGGACAAGGAATTCCCGGCGAACGTGTATCCGTGGCTGATGCTGCGCGAGCAGGGCATCACGGTGGAAATGGTGCGTTGCACGGCGCAGGGCTGGCCGGACGAAGCGCATCTGCTCGAGCGGCTGCGCGATCCGCGCGTGCGCGTGCTCGCCGTCTCGTTCGTGCAGTTCTCCAACGGGTATCGCGCGGACTTGAAGAAGCTCGGCGCGGCGGCGCGAGCGAACGGCACCTACCTGGTGGTCGACGGCATCCAGGGCATCGGCAACTCGGTGCTCGACGTGCAGGAGACGCCGATCGACATCCTCGCCTGCGGCGGGCAGAAGTGGCTGCTGTCACCGTGGGGCTCGGGATTCATGTATGTGCGCAAGGAGCTGATCGCCAAGCTCGAGCCGGCGATGACCGGCTGGATGGCATTCGAAGGCACCGACGATTTCTCGCGGCTCACCGAATACAATCCGACGTTCCGCTCCGACGCCCGCCGCTTCGAGATGATCACGCTGCCGTTCCAGGATTTCTTCGGGATGACCGCGTCGCTGCAGCTGCTGCTCGAGGTGGGCGTGCGCGATATCGCCGAGGTGACGCGGGCCACGCACGCGCCGATCCTGAAATGGGCGCAGGAGAACGGCGTGCGCGTGACATCGCCGACCGAGAACGGGCATCGCTCGGCGATTCTGTGCGTCGCGCCGCCGAAACCGGCCGAAGCGTATCACGGCCTCAAGCGGGCGCGTGTGGTGTGCAGCTTGCGCGAGGGCGCGATCCGCCTCTCGCCGCATTGCTACAACACGGTGGAAGAAATGGAAAAGGTTATAGAGGTGCTGGACGACCTGATGGAATAGCGTCGCGGTGTCGATCGACCCACCACGCCAGCAGCACATACACCCACCCAAAAATGATTCCGCCGATGGCGAGCGCTTGCATGTCCGTCGGCGTCGGTGTGAACAGCGAGGCGTAGTAGCCGCCCGCGAGCAGGACGATCAGTCCCCAAAATCCCCAGCGCCCGATCGCGTCGCGCCCGCGCGTGCTACGCAAATAGATGATCACGCCCGCGAGCAGCATCCCCGTTTCGACGATGACCGTCGCGGCCACGTAGTTCCAGAGACCCAGTCCGACTTCGGGACCGCCGGGGTAGATCGGCTCATCGGGGCGGTGCGTGACGAAGTCGAGCACCCAATGGCTGACGACGAGCGCGCCGATCACGAGCGCGGCGCGATGGTCGCCGCGGCGGCGCTGGTAGAGGTAGCCGAACAGCGCGCCCCACACGATCAGCGTGAACAGGCTGTGCGAGATCGGATAATCGTCGAGCCAGAGCGTGAGGAATGGATTCGCGCCGGGCACCACGTGCGCGTGCTCCCAACCCAGAAGCAGGAAGACCGGCCACAACAGATCGGCGAGCGTCGGCGCGACGAACAGCGTGCCGAGACTCGTCTGCGGCGCGTACCGCTTCGCCGCTAATCCGAGCGCGTAGTGGCCGATGAACATCCTAGCCTCGTTTCATCAGCCGCGTCTCAGCAGCGCGTATTCCTTCTTCCCTTTGCGGAGCAGGAGATTCTTGCCGCCGATCCAGTCCTCGGTCGCGATCTTGCGACCGACGTCGTCGACGCGCTGCTGATTGACGTAGATCCCGCCCTGCTCGACGCTGCGCCGTGCTTCGCCCTTGGACTTGGCGAGTCCCGATTGCGTGACGAGGTCGACGATCGTGGTGTCCGCTTCAGGGCTGACCGTGACCGTCGGGATCTCGCCCGCGAGGATGTCGAAGACCTGCGGGTGTACTTCCGCCTGCTCCTCGCCGAACAGAATCGCCGAGGCCGCCTGAACTCCCGACAGCGTGTCCGCCCCGTGCACGAGTTTCGTCACCGCGGTGGCGAGGGCGCGCTGCGCCGGGCGCTTGGCCGCCTGCCTGGCGTGCTCGGCCATGACGCCGTCGATCGCCTCCTTGGGGAGGTGCGTGAACAGCTTCAGGTATTTCTCGACGTCGCGGTCGTCGGTATTGATCCAGAACTGATAGAACTTGTACGGCGACGTGAGCTGCGGATCGAGATAGATCGCGCCTTCTTCGGACTTCCCGAACTTCTTTCCAGACGCCATCGTGACGAGCGACGCGACGAGGCCATGCGCCTCGGCGTTCTCGATGCGCCGGATCAGATCGACGCCGGCGGTGATGTTGCCCCACTGATCGCTGCCGCCCACCTGCAGCGTGCATTGCCGCTCGCGGAACAGATGCAGGAAGTCGTACGCCTGGAGCAGCATGTAGCTGAACTCCGTGTACGACAGCCCCGCCTCGAGCCGCGCTTTCACCGATTCCTTCTGCAGCATGATGTTGACGGTGAAATGCTTCCCGACATCGCGCAGAAAGTCGATCAGTCCCTGCGTGCCGAGCCACTTCGCATTGTCGAGCAGCAGCGCGGCTGTCGGGCCCGCGCCGAACTCCAAGAAGCGCGCCATCTGGTCGCGCTGATGCTGCAGGTTCTGTTTGATCTGCTCCTTGGAGAGCAGCGGGCGCTCACCGGCCTTGCCTGACGGATCGCCGATGAGTCCCGTGCCGCCGCCCATCAGCACGATCGGGCGATGGCCGGCGCGTTGCAGGTTGGCGAGCAGCATCAGCGGCATCAGGTTGCCGAGCTGGAGCGACGGCGCCGTGGGATCGAAGCCGCAGTACGCCGTCACCGGACCTTTGGCAAAGTGCGCGGCCACGCCGGGCGTCGCCTGCTGGACGAAGCCCCGCCACTCCAATTCTTGCAACACGTTAGGCTTTGTCATGGCGGCGAATTTACCGTCTCATTAGGTTCTATTACAGATGGCCTTTCCGACTCGTCCTCCACCGCCCTCGACCGCCGTTCACCGCCCGTGGCTGTTGCGCTGGTGGTACGATCCGGTCCAACGGCGGCGCGTGATTGTGGCCACCGCGCTTGCCCTGTTGTACGGCAGCGGTTTGGCGTACGGCTCCTGGACCCGCGTGTGCGCGGCCGAGCGCTGCCCGAGCATCATGCGGCTCAATCCGGAGCAGGGCGGTCCCCAGCAGACGTCCAAGGTCTACGCCGCCGACGGCCGCCTGATCACCGAGCTGGGGATCGAGCGCCGCACGGTGCTGCCGCTGTCGGAGATCCCCGATCACGTCCGGCAGGCGTTCATCGCGGTCGAGGACAAGCGCTTCTACGAGCACAACGGGATCGACTACTGGCGCATCCTGGGCGCGGTCAAAGCCGACGTGCTCTCGCTGTCGTGGGCGCAGGGCTTCTCGACGATTACGATGCAGCTCGCGCGCAACGTTTTTCCGGAGCACCTGGGACGCGAGAAGCGGATCACCCGGAAACTGCGAGAGGCGCGGGTCGCCGTGGAGCTCGAGCGGAACTTCCCGAAGGACAAGATTCTCGAGCTCTATCTCAATCAGATCAGTCTCGGGCCCAACGTCGCCGGTGTCGAAGCCGCCTCGCAGGTGTTCTTCGGGAAGTCGGCGCGCGACCTGAACGTCGCGGAAGCCGCGACCCTGGCCGCGCTGCCCAAGGCGCCCGGAACCTACAATCCGCGCACCCACCCCGACCGCGCGGTGCGGCGGCGCAACGCGATCCTCGCCTTGATGCGCGATCAAGGATTCATCAGCGCCGTGGACGCGGAGTTCTGGAAGGCCTATCCGCTGGTGCTCACGACGCGCCGCACGAGCTATGGCGACGTCGCGCCGTACTTCGTCGAGTGGCTGCGGACGTCGTTCCTCGAGCCGCGCTACGGGCGCGATCTGTACGACAAGGGACTGCGCATCTACACGACGCTCGATCTCGACATGCAGGAAGGCGCCGAGCAGGCGCTGCAGTCACAGCTCGATGAGATCGAGTCGGGCGTGTTCTCCAATGGGAAGTTCGAAGGCACGACGTACCGCGAGTACCTCGAGCAGGGCCGCGCAACGGGAGACGACCAGGGGCCGTTCTCGTCGTACCTCCAGGGCGCGCTCATGGCGATGGACGCGAAGACCGGCAACATCCTCGCCATGGTGGGCGGGCGCGACTTCGTCGACTCGAAATGGAATCGCGTTACGCAATCGGCACGGCCGCCGGGCTCCACGTTCAAGCCGTTCGTGTATTCGGCCGCGATTCGCGCGGGTCATCCCGTCACCGAGATGCTCGACGACTCACCGCTCAATCCGCCCGTGATTCAGCTCGACAGCTCGCTGTGGCAGCCGAAGGACTACGACGACACGACGCTGGGCATGATTCCCATGCGCCAGTCGCTGTACCTGTCGCGCAACCTGTCGACGATCAAGCTCGGCATGGCGCTGGGCGAGCAGACGGTGATCGGCGAAGCGCGGCGTTACGGAATCACGACGCCGCTGCCTCCCTATCCATCGATTCATATTGGCGCGCGGGAGACGAAGCCGATCGAGCTGATCGCCGCGTACTCGGCGTTCGCCAACTCCGGCGTGCGTGTCGAGCCGATCGGGATCCAGCGCATCGAGGACCGGCAGGGAAATATCCTGTATCAGTCCACGATCAAGCGCGAAGAAGTGCTGGACCCGGAGCACAACTGGCTCATGCTCGACATGATGCGCGACGTCATGCGCTGCCAGCCCGGCTCCGGACCGCACCGCTGCGGCACGGCCGCCGGCGCGGTGGGCGGCCTGCGTGTCCCGATGGCAGGCAAGACGGGCACGACCGACGACTATACCGACGCGTGGTTCGTCGGCTTCACGCCGGAAATCGTGACCGGGATCTGGATTGGGTATGACCTGCAGCGCCGCATCATGAACAACGCGGGCGGCGGCCGCATCGTCGCGCCGGCGTGGACGAAGTTCATGCGCGATGTGTACGAGCGCCGGCCGGCGCCGGGCGACTGGGCCCGTCCCGAGGACCTCGTCACGCGTGAAGTGGACTGGTCGAACGGATTCCTCGCGACGCCATTCTGCCCGCTCGAGGTGCGGCGGTGGGAGTGGTTCTATCCGGGAACCGAGCCCACTCAAGTGTGCCAGGTCCATTCACCGTTCGGCGTAGGCGTCACGCCATAGCATTGCTGCGGATTCGAGCGGGTCGGGTTCATCCCGTCACGGCGCCGTCCTTCGAGGATGGCGCCGTTCTCGTGAACGGGGATGGACGCATTGCCGCGGTCGGGGCAAACGCCGACGTGCCCACGCCGCACGCCGCACGCGTCTTTCACTTCCCCGATGCCGAGCTGCTGCCCGGCCTCGTCAATTGCCACACCCACCTCGAGCTGACTCAGCTCGGCGGTGGCGTGAAGCACGACGAGCCCGAGTTCCACAAATGGATCTGGCATGTCCGCACGCTGAAAGACGCGACCAGCGCGGAGGCGTTTTACGACGCGGCGCTGGTGGGGGTGCGCGAGTGCTGGGCGCGGGGCGTCACGTGCATCGCCGAGACCGGAAGCACCGGTGCCGTAATGCGCGCACTGCACGACCTCGGAGGTCGCGGCATCGTGTACCACGAGACCTTTGGGCCCGACCCGGCGCAATGCGCCGGCAGCATGGCCGAGCTCGAAGCGGCTGTCTTGCAACTTCGCCGTCTTGCAACCGCGCAGCTGGTAGTCGGCGTTTCTCCGCACGCGCCGTACTCGGTGAGCGCGCCGCTCTATCGGGCGAGCGCCGCGTTCGCGCGCCGGGAAGGGCTGCCGCTGGCGGTGCACATTGCCGAATCACAGGCGGAGACGGATTTCGTGCGCGACGGCGCCGGGCCGTTTGCGACGCTCTTCGGCAAGCGCAGCATTCCCGTCGAGGCCCAGCATCGGTCGCCGGTCGCATACCTCGCGCAGCTCGGCGTGCTCGGCCGCGACACGCTGTGCATTCACTGTGTCCAGGTGGATGACGCCGATGTCGAGCTGCTACGCGCGGCGGGCGCCGCGGTGGCGCACTGCCCGCTGTCGAACGCGGCGCACGGGCACGGCCGCGCGCCGTACGATCGTTTTCGAAACGCGCGCGTGCCCATCGGGCTCGGCACCGATTCCGTCATCAGCGTCGGGGAGCTCGACCTGTGGGCTGAAGCGGCAGCGGCGGGCCTCGGGGGCGAGGCCGCGCTGCGCGCCCTTACAATAGAAGGGGCGCGTGCACTCGGCTGGGATTCTGAAATCGGCTCACTCGAAATCGGAAAAGCCGGAGATCTCGTTGTTCAGACCGTCCAACCCCTTCGCTTCGCTCAGGGCAGGCAGTCCAACGGTCCGACCGTCCAACTGACAGTAGTCAGCGGCAAGATCGTGCACCACATTTCCGGCCAATGAAAACGCAGCGTCACGCGGCCATTCTACGCATCGTGCGTGGCGAGACGGTCGGCAGCCAGGAGCAGCTGCGCGAGCGTCTCAAGGCCGAAGGATTCAACGTGACGCAGGCGACGCTGTCGCGCGACATCCGCGAGCTCGGCCTGGCGAAATTCGCGGCGCCCGACGGCGGATCACACTATGCGGCGGGGGCGGAAGGCGCTCCCGGCGTGCGCCCGCATCTGGAGCAGCTTCTTCCCACTATGCTCGTTTCCGCCGAAGGCGTCGGGCCGTTGCTCGTGCTCAAGACCACGACGGGTGCCGCGCAGGCGCTCGGTCTGGCCGTGGACGGCGCCGGTTGGAACGAGATCATCGGCACCATCGCCGGTGACGATGCCATCCTCGTCATCACTCGCAGCGAGCGAGGCCGTCGCGCCGTGCAGGCGCGGCTGCGTGAGCTCGCAGGACTCCCCGCATGAAACCACACTGGCAGCTCATCGCGCTCGTCGTTGCCCTCGGTTCCTGCAGAGCCCAGTCACAACCTCCAGCCCCTCCACCATCCTCCAGCATCCAGAATTCCCTCACGGATGCGGAGAAGGCGGACGGATGGCGGCTGTTGTTTGACGGTACGACCACCACAGGCTGGCGCGACTACGGGAAGCCGACCCTCTCCGGCGGCTGGGTGGTGCAGGATGGCGCGCTCACGCGCACGGGCGCGGGCGGCGACATCATCTCGAACGACGAATTCAAGAACTTCGAGCTCTCGATCGACTGGAAAATCGAGCCGGGCGGCAACAGCGGCATCTTCTACCGCGCGAGCGAAGAGAAAGACGAGATCTACTGGAACGCGGTGGAGATGCAGGTGCTGGACGACGCCAAACATCCCGACGGCCAGAACCCGCTGACGTCGGCGGGCGCGGCGTACGATCTCTATCCGGCGCCGCGCGGACACGTGAAGCCCGGCGGGGAATGGAACAGCGCGAAGCTCGTCGTGAACGGCAATCACGTCGAGCACTGGCTCAACGGCTTCAAGATGGCCGACTACGAGCTGGGCAGCGCGGATTGGAACGCGAAAGTCGCGGCGAGCAAGTTCAAGCCGCACGCCAAATTCGGGAAGAACGCGCAGGGCCACATCGGACTGCAGGACCACGGCAACGTCGTCGCCTACCGCAACATCAAGATCCGGGTGCTCCCATGAGTCGCAAGCGAATCTCGCGGCGCCACTTCGTCGGCGACCTTGCCGCCGGGCTGTCGTTCACGATCGTCCCCGGACACGTGCTCAGCCGCCGCGGCCGGATCGCGCCGAGCGACAAGTTGAACATCGCGTGCATCGGCGTGGGCGGGATGGGCGCGAACGACGTGCGCGGGGTGGGGAAGACCGAGAACATCTACGCGCTGTGCGACGTGGACGATCGCCAGGCGCTCGCTTCATACACGGGGTTCCCGCTCGCGAAGCAATACAAGGATTTCCGCGTGATGTTCGACAAGGAAGTCAAGAACATCGACGCGGTGACGGTCTCGACGCCCGACCACACGCATACCGTCGCCGGCATGACGGCGATGAAGCTCGGCAAGCACGTGCGCATTCAGAAGCCGCTCGCGCGCACGTTGTGGGAGGTCAAGCAGCTGGAAGACCAGGCGCGCAAATCGAAAGTCGCGACGCAGATGGGCAATCAGGGCCATGCCGAAGAAGGCACGCGCCTGATGCGGGAATGGGTCGAGGCGGGATTGATCGGTACGGTGCGCGAGATCCAGCTGTGGACCAACCGCCCGATCTGGCCGCAGGCGCTCGATCGGCCGCTCGAGAATCTGTACACGCCGTCATGGCTCGACTGGGACCTGTGGCTCGGCCCGGCCCCCGAGCGGCCGTATCACACCGCGTACGCGCCGTTCCGCTGGCGCGGGTGGTGGGATTTCGGCACGGGGGCGCTCGGCGACATCGCGTGCCATTCGATGGACGCCTCGTTCTGGGCGCTCGATCTCGGCTATCCGACGCGCATCGAGGCGGAGTCGACCAAGCTCTTTTCCGAAACGGCCCCCGCCTGCTCGCGCATCGTCTACAGCTTCGCCGCGAAGGGCAATCGCCCGGCCGTCACCGTCGTGTGGCGCGACGGCAGCCTCTATCCCGCGCGGCCCAAGGAATTCACCGATCCGCTCTCCTGGCCGTTCGACACCAGCGGCCAGCTCTGGATCGGCGACTCGGGCAAGCTCGTGGCCGGGATCTACGGCGAGAATCCGCGCCTGCTCGATCCGGCCAAGCAGGCCGAGGTCACGGCGCACCCGCTGCCGCAGAAGTACCCGCGCACCGAGGGCGTCTACGCCGAGTGGATCGCGGCGTGCAAGGGCGGCACTCCCGCGGGATCGAACATTCCGGAGCACTCGGGCCCGCTCACGGAGATGGTCCTGCTCGGCAATCTGGCGGTTCGCACCGCGCAGCCGATCGACGTGAATCCGCAGACCGGTATGGTGCTCACCCCCGGGATTCCGGAGGAGTATCTGCGGCCGGCGTATCGGAAAGGATGGACGTGGTAGGTATCGGCTACCGGCTATCGGCTATCGGGTTTACCCCGGTAGCTGGTACCCGGTACCCGATAGCTCCTTGCGAACAACATCCCAGTATGTGTATTTTTATGCACAACTATGCATAAACAAACCAATGGTCGTCCGGGCACCGGCCCCCTGGTCGTGCTCGCCTATTCGGGCGGGCTCGACACCTCCGCTATCGTCCCGTGGCTGCGCGAGCAGTACGGCGCGCGCGTCGTCTGCTTCGCCGCCGACGTCGGGCAGGGCCTGGGCGAGCTCGACGGCCTGATCGCGAAAGCCAAGCGCTCCGGCGCCGAAGACTGCATCATCGAAGACCTGCGCGAGGAGTTCGTGCGCGACTTCGTGTTCCCGACTTTGCGGGCCGGCGCGGTGTACGCGCGCACCTATCTGCTCGGCACGTCGATGGCGCGGCCGATCATCGCGGCGCATCAGGTGGCCGTCGCGCAGCGGCTGGGCGCCGATGCCGTCGCCCACGGCTGCACCGGAAAAGGCAACGACCAGGTTCGCTTCGAGCTGACCTTCGCCGCCCTGGCGCCCGAGCTGCAGGTCATCGCGCCGTGGCGCGAATGGAAATTCCAGGGCCGCGAAGACCTCATCAATTATGTGCACGCCAAGGGCGTGCCCGTGCAGGCGACCGCCGAGAAGCCGTATTCGACCGACCGCAACCTGTGGCACTGCTCGCACGAGGGCGGGATTCTCGAGGACCCGTCGCAGGAAGCGCCCGAGCACATCTTCGTCATGACGAAGAATCCGCTCACGGCGCCGGACGAGCCGGTGGTCGTCAGCATCGGGTTCGAAGAAGGCAATCCCGTCTCCGTCGACGCCGTGCCGCTGGGTCCCGTCGAGCTCCTCGAACAACTGAACGAAATCGCCGGCGAGCATGGCGTCGGCCGCGCCGACGTCGTGGAAGACCGCTTGGTCGGCATGAAGTCGCGCGGCGTCTATGAGACGCCGGGCGGCACCGTGCTCTACGCGGCACACCGCGAGCTCGAGCAGCTGGTGCTCGACCGCCGCACGCTCCGCATGAAGGACGAGCTGGCGCTGCGCTACGCCGATCTCGTCTACGACGGCCGCTGGTGGACGCCGGAGCGCGAAGCGCTCGATGCGCTCGTCACGATGACGCAGAAGAACGTGACCGGCACCGTCAAGCTGAAGCTGTTCAAGGGGAACGTCATCGTCGCCGGCCGCGAGAGCCCGTACGCGCTCTACCAACCGTCGTACGCGACGTTCGGCAAGGACAACGTCTACAACCAGAAGGACGCCGAAGGATTCATCCGGCTGTACGGCCTCGCGAGTCGCATCCAGGCGGGCCTGGAAGCCGAACGGACGGATGTCCCAGCACGCTGACACGCATCACATGTGGGGCGGGCGCTTCGCTCTTGGACCGAGCGAAGCGCTCGATGCTTTAAACCGCTCCCTTCCGGTCGATCACCGCCTCTGGCCCCAGGATGTCTTCGCGAGCAAAGCGTGGGTGCACGCGCTCTGCCGCGCGGGCGTTCTGAGCGGCAGCGAAGAATCTCAACTCTTGGAAGGCCTCGATCGCGTCGCCGACAAGCTGGCCGACGGCGCCGCGGTCGGCGCACCGGACGAAGACGTGCATACGCTCGTCGAGCGACTGCTGTACGCCGAAATCGGCGCGCTGGCCGGCAAGCTCCACACGGGCCGCTCGCGCAACGACCAGGTCGCCACCGATCTGCGCCTCTGGACGTTGAACGCGATCGACGAGCTGGATGCCGCCGTCGCCACGCTGGGACGCACGCTGGTCGCGAAAGCCAAAGACAGCGTCGACGCGCTTCTGCCGGGCTACACGCACGGCCAGCGCGCGCAGCCGGTGCGCTGGGCCTACGTGCTGCTCGCGCACGCGTGGCCGCTCGTCCGCGACCGCCAGCGGCTCGGCGACGCGCGCCGCCGCACGGCGGAGCTGCCGCTGGGGTCGGGCGCGCTCGCCGGCAGCGGATTCCCCGTCGATCGCGTACTGTTGAAGGAAGCGCTCGGCTTTCGCGCCGTTTCCCCGAACGCGCTCGACGCGACCGGTGACCGCGATTTCGTCGTCGATGTGCTGTTCGCGGTGGCGATGATCGGCACGCATCTGTCGCGCCTGGGCGCGGAGCTGATCACGTACGCGAGCGGGGAATTCGGTTTCGTGAAGCTGGCCGACAGTTTCAGCACCGGCTCGAGCCTCATGCCGCAAAAGCGCAATCCCGACGTGTTCGAGCTGGCGCGCGGAAAATCGGGCCGTATGATCGGCGATCTGGTGGCGCTGCTGACGACGATCAAAGGCATTCCGGCCGGCTATCAAAAAGACCTGCAGGAAGACAAAGCGCTCTTGTTCGACGCCTGCGACACGCTCGGCACGGTGCTGCCCGCGGTGACCGGCGCGATCGACACGCTCACCATCAACGCCGAGCGCATGGCCGCCGCGCTCGATCCCGCGATGCGGGCCACGGATCTCGCGGATCTGCTGGTTGAGGCAGGCGTGCCGTTCCGCGAGAGCCACGGATTGATTGGAAAACTGGTTCGGGCCGCGGAGCAGGCGGGCGTGACGCTGGACAAAGTCTCCCCGCAGGTTGCGACGCAGATCCACCCCGCGCTCGGTCCCGCGCTGGCGCAGCTGGGCAGCTGGGAGCAGAGCGTCGAAAGCCGTGCCACGCCTGGAGGTGCGTCGCGCGCCTCCGTGGAGTCGCAAATCGAAGAGTTACGGCGGGCGTTCCAGCCCGCAGCGAGCTCGTAAATCCCTCACTTGCTGCGAGTTGCTGGTCGGTATTAGCATATCGCATGCGCTGCTTAGCCTTGAACGCCTCCTTTGAGCCGTTGACCATGGTGCCGGTGCGCCGGGCGCTGCGGCTGGTCATCGACGGAAAGGCCGAGGTCGTCGAGGCGGAAGGCACGCCTGTCCATAGCGAACGAATGGCGGTGCCAAGGCCTGCGGTGATTCGCCTGGTCCGCTTCGTCCACGTTCCTCGCCGCTTCCGCCGCCAAGTCACCAACACCTTCCTGTTTGCGCGTGATAACTACCGCTGCCAGTTCTGCGGCCGCACGCAGCAGGAATTGCGGCAGCGCGAGTGCCTCACGCGGGATCACCTCGTGCCCCTGTCGCGCGGTGGAACCAACGCCTGGACGAACGTGCTCACGGCCTGCTCGAGCTGCAACACGCGCAAGGGCAACCTGCTTCCCGAGGAAGTGGGGATGCATCCGATGCGCGCGCCGCACGAGCCGCACTTCGTGCACCTCTCCTGGGCGGTCCGCCGCCTGACGCGGACGCAGGCGAAGTACATCCGGCTCTTCTATGGGGCCGATGTGCTGGCAACGCTCGAAGCTCTCTAATGGCGCGCGCACCGTGGCTGATCGCCGGCGCGGCTGCCGTCGCGCTCGTCCTCGTCGTCGTGCTTCAAAAGCCTCCACACCATCCCACGCCACGGCCCGGAATCACCGCCGAGA
>DATMZX010000054.1:0-22683 GCA_035573235.1 Gemmatimonadales bacterium | reverse complement strand
CCGGAATGCGTCGACGGCTTCTTCCGGATTCATGTGGAGATAACGCATGAACCAGCGCGGCTCATAGGCGCCGATGGGGAGCAGCGCCGCATCGAACGGCCCGTACCGCGTGCCGATGGCCTCGAATTCCGGATGAAAACCGGTGTCTCCGGCGAAGTAGACGCGCCGGCCGGCGGCGTCAGCGATGGTATATCCGCACCACAGCGTGTCACCCCGGTCGCCGAGGCTCCTGCTGCTGAAGTGCATCGCCGGCGTCGCGGCGACGCGAAGCGACCCGATCGCGCGCTCCTGCCACCAATCCAGCTCGATGACGGCGCCGCGCACGCCCCGCTTGGTGGCGAATGCGCCGAGCTCGAGCGGGAAGACCCACGTGGCGTCTGGATGATCGCGCGCGAGCCGCCGCACCGTGGCGTCATCGAGGTGATCGTAGTGATTGTGCGATTGCAGCACGAGGTCGATCGGCGGCAGATCGTCGAACGCAATTCCCGGCGCGACCCAGCGCCTCGGCCCGGCGAACCGCACCGGCGACGCGCGCTCGCTCCACATCGGATCGACGAGGACGTTCGTCCCGCCGATCTGAATCAGCAGGCTCGAGTGACCGATCCAGGTGATAAGGAGCTGATTGGTGTCCGCACGGGGAGTTCTGAATGAAGGCGCGACGCGCGCGAAAACGGAGGGAGCGGGATCTTTGGGCCGCGGGCGCGTCGTGCGATGCACGAGCATCCATTTAAGGAGACTGCCGAACCCCGGAACGGCTTGCGAGACCCAGGGATTGCGAAATCCTCCACCGGGTCGATGATGTGCGGGTGATTGATCGTTGGCCACCGGGGCAAAAAAGGTAAGCGCACCCCATTAGGCCTTCAATCCCGGTCAGTCGTTCACGGAGATCCGCAGCTGAGGGAATTGGGAATCACGTGCGCGACGATCGAATCGCCGACGCTGCCGTTCATGGCGGAAATGACCGCATCACCTTCGCTCATGGTATGAACTGCTATCGCCGCGCCCCAGGCATCGACGATCGTGTCCACAAGCGCTACTACGGGACTCGTCGAATGCCAGGTGACTGTCGTGGACGGGTCCGGGATCATCTCGCCGTGTTCGTCCCCCGCGACCATATGAATGTAGAACGTACCGCACTTCGCGATGGTGAAGTCCTCGCGATCGCGCAACATGCGCCGCGGCCAAATGCGAACGTACGATCTTCCTCGTGCGACATCAGGAAGAAAGACGCCAAGTTCGATGCTTGATCCCCGCAGCTCCAGGCGATGCGATACACTCGGCGCGAACGAAGAATCGTCCGACTGATCCGCGCGAACGAAGTAGGACCCCGGCGGGAGTGAATCGAATCGGAAACCACCCACATACCCTTCGCTCGATCCGGCATGCTGGCTCGCGACCGGTATCGCGGACTCAGGGTGCGCCGGATCGCCGCGATACAGCCAGACCTCTGCGCCGGCAACGCCGACCAGCCCCGCACTGTCCTGCGTCGCCACTCCCCCGCTGATCGTAGCAAGAGCAGTAGTATCAACCGGCGGTCGTGGCGGCGGGGGTAAGGAGTCCGTCGATCCCGCGGCTCCGTTCCCAGTGCGGGTGCCTTCAGGGCTGCTCGAGTCCGAGATCGAACAGGCGGTTACGAAAAGTCCGAGACAAAAGATGACGGCGTGTCGCATCCCGGCACTCCCCGTTGAGGCATTTAATACTCATAACGCATTGGTTGATACCCGTGCCGGGGTCAATCAAAAGATCTAGTGCGCTAGAGCGGGTGTCACGGCGCTCGACCACGTGGGCGCCGTGACACCAGCGTGTTACCGGGGGAACGAAGCCGAGGAGCTGTCTGGGGCCACGGTGATTCGGAGCGTATCCACGTATGATCCGCTCGTTGCGACTATTCGGCCTGCGCCGACGGCCTTCGACGTCACCGCCGCGAACCGGCCATTCGGAACGAGTCCCAGTCTCGTGGTATCGAGGTTCTGCCACGCGACCACGGCGGTCGTGTCCCACTGGTGCTGCGCGTTGACGACGTGCGCTTCGAGCTGATTGGTCCTGTTGTTCAGCATCGAGCTCGCGCCCAGAATCGTGAGCGACCCGCTGAAGGTCGACAGCGAAACGTTGTGCGTCGTCTCGAATCCCTTGTTCACGGCTACGTTCGAATCGAGCGCCGCCGCGAGATTCCTGGACGCGGGGGCGTCGACGCCGACGATGTAGGTTCCCGGCAGCAAATAGGCGAGACGATACTGCCCCGTGGCGTCGGTCACGCCGGTCGAGAAGATGTACCAGATGTTGCCCCCGCGACCCCAGGCGCTCACCGTCGCGCCCTCGACGGGACCACCCGAGCCGCTGACAACGCCGGCGATATTTCCGGTCTCGGCGCGATTCACGGCGCGAATCCAGGGCAGGAAGTTGAAGCTGCCGTTGTAGTAGTCGAAGCTGCGCCCCACGTCGAAATCGATCACGATGTCTGTACTCTGCGCGCCGACGTCGACCGCGGCCTCGACGAACGCGTGAATCGCCTGACGTCCCACGCCGCCCCAATTCACCTGCGCGAGCGAGCCGTCCTTGTAGCGGATATTGGACGAATCGCCGTCGAGAATCAGTCGCACCGCGCGATACTGGCCGGCCGGGATCTGATCGCCGCCAAGCAACGCTGTGTCACCCTGTTGGAGCGCGAGCAGATTGATCTGACGGTGGGGCTCGGTCACCGTGACCCACGACATGCTGTCGGCGGAACCACCCGTGTCGGCCTGGGTCGAGACGGACACACTGATGACGTACACATTCACGCTTTGCACGGTATCGAACGGGAAGGGCGCGTCCGTGAGGAGCACGTTCGTCATCGGTCGACCGTTCGTGTTCCCCGTGGAATCGTCCTGATAGCAAGCGACAGTCATCGTTCCGGCGGCAAGCAGGGCGAGCAACAGTCTCGACATCGTCAAAATCCTCCAAAGGGAGTTGCGCGAAGGTGTCGTCGAATGGAAATACCCATAGGCAGCGCGCAACGTCACAACAACAACAATCACCACATAGGATTGTGACGGATGAGTCAGCCCCTGGGTATAGGGAGCGTGGAAGCAAGCGACGCAGAGCTGGTGCGCCGGGTCCGGACCGGCGACATCGGAGCGTACAGCACGCTCGTCGCTCGCTACCGTAATCGCCTCGGGCGCTATGCGGTGCACATGCTGGGCGATCGTGAAGATGCCGAGGAAGCGCTGCAGGACAGCTTCGTGCGCGCCTATCGCTCGCTCGAGCGCTGCGACGATCCCGCGCGATTCGGGGCCTGGCTCTACGGCATCCTCGTCAATCGCTGCCGCACCTCCGGAGCGCGCGCGGCACGCCGGCGCCGCATGTTCGTGCGCGACGCCGACGCGTTGAACGGCGCGACGCACGCCGACCAGGCCGACCGCGTCGAGTGGAGTGACAGCGTGAACCGCGCGCTGGCGCGGCTCGCGCCGGAGTATCGCGAGGCCTTCTTGCTGAAGCACGTCGAGGATCTGGAGTACGACGAGATGGCTCGGCTGACGGGCGCCGGGGTGTCGGCACTCAAGATGCGCGTGAAGCGCGCGCGCGAGCAGTTACAGCGGTTCCTGAAAGAGGCGGAGCATGTTTGAAAGACACGACGACATCGTCGACCGGGTAGTCCAGCAGCTGCGCCAGCCGGTGTCGATCGACCCGGCCGTGGACGACCGCGTCATGGCGGAGATTGCCGCGGACGCGGCTACGCCCCGGCCCCGGTTGGCGCGCTGGACGTGGCTCGCCGCAGCCGCGGCGCTCGGCGCGATTCTCATCGCGCGCCCCTGGGCCGGCGGCACCGCGTCGCCGCTCAATGCATTTCAATTCGTGCTCGTGGCTCCGCAGGCTTCGTCGGTCGCGCTCGTCGGGGACTTCAACGATTGGGATCCCGCCCGCTCACCGATGCGAACCGCGCAGGGCGTCTGGGCCACGACGGTCCCGCTCGCGCCGGGTCGGTATCGCTACGCGTTCCTCGTCAATGGCGTGGAGTGGCGCGCCGATCCTGGCGCGCCGGCCGCGCGTGACGATGAGTTCGGCACGCCGAGCTCGGTGATTACGGTTGGAGGCAACGGCTCATGATGCTCACGGTGCTGCTCTTGGTGACGCAGGTCGCGGTCCAGGATCCACGACTGGAGCGGCTCGATCCGGAAACGCGCTCGCTCGTGGTGTCGGTCGTGGATTCTGCTCGCGCCGTTGGTCTTCCCGGCGAACCGCTCATCCAGCGCGCGCTCGAGGGCGTGACGAAGGGCGCTCAGGGTCCGCGCATCGTCGCGGCAGTCCGCCGGCTTGCCACCGACCTCGGCACGGCGCGGAGTGCCCTGGGAACTCGGGCCACGACGCCCGAGCTCGAGGCCGGCGTCGCCGCGCTCCGCGCGGGCGCGGGACCTCAGGTGCTGACGCAGCTGCGCGACGCGCGCCGACCGCCGCTCACGATGGCGCTCGCCGTCCTCGCCGATCTCGTGACGAGCGGCGTCCCGGTCGACTCCGCCTCGGCGATCGTGCTGGCGTTCGCGCCCACCGCGCGTGATGCCGATCTGGTCGAGTTTCGCCGCGCGGTCGAACGCGACATCTCGCTGGGCGCGCCTCCGGGCGCCGCCGCGTCCGTGCGCGCTCTCAATACGGGAATACGCGGTGCGAACGACGCCGCGGTCCCACCGGGCCAACCCCCCCGACCACCCAGCCGTCCGTAGTCGATCATCGCGGTGAGGCCGCTCGCACTCATCGGATTGGCGTGCCTCGGCGGTTCCGTCGCACAAGCCCAAGTCACACCGATGCTCGACGCTGGGATCTCGTACGTGGAGTACGACGGATTCCTGCCGTCGGGCGCCGCGTCGCTCGCGCCGAGCATCCGCTGGGATCATCCCCGCGGCCGGGGTTTCGTCAGCGCGCGCGGCACGTACCTGCGCTTTGAAAGCGGCAATCGCAGTCTCGACTTTTCGGCACGCGGCTCGTTCTTCATGCCCCTCGCGCGGCGCTGGCGTGGCGAGCTGGGCGCGGGTGTCGGGGCCAGCGATTATGCGAGCATCGCGCATTTCAGCCACGGGATCGTCGATGCGCGCGTCCACTTGATGGACCAGGATCGCGGCGGCTGGTTCTCGACCTCGGTCGGACGATCGTCGTTCGGCGATGGACCGCGCCCCGTCGCGGTCGTCGCGATGGGGGTGTGGCTGCTCAAGAACGAGGCTTCGATATCCGCGTCGCTCGATCGCTCCTTCGTGGGTGACACGGCGTACAGCGATTTGCGCTCGTCGGCGCGACTGCAACGCGGCGGCATCCAGCTCGATGGGACGCTCGGCGCGCGGGTGTTCAGCAACGGCGCGGGCCACGGCGTGTACGGCGAGGCAAGCGTTCTGGTGCCGCTCGGGCAGGGTGCCGCGGTGATCGTGGCGGCCGGTCGGTATCCGACCGACGTCATCACCGGCAGCATCGCGGGCCGGTACGTGAGCGCTGGATTTCGCCTCGGGAAGCTCGGCTTCAGGCCGTCGCGACCTGCCGAGCGCCCTCAGGCCGGGATTCCGCCCCTATCGACCGGCGCGGACGGGTCGGTGCCTCCCGGCGAAACGCGGCTCGAGGTCACCAACCGTGGTGCGGACGAGCCCGTGCGACTGACCCTGTATGCGCCGGATGCCCGCGCCGTCGAAATCAGCGGTGACTTTACCGACTGGCAACCGGTTCAGCTGCAGCGCAGCGCCACGAAGCGGGACGCGTGGGAAGGGGCCTTCCGGATCGCGCCGGGCATTCACCGGATCAACGTGCGACGCGATGGCGGACCGTGGACGGCGCCGGCTGGGACCACCCGGAGCGCCGACGATTTTGGTGGGGAAGTCGGAGTGTTCCTGCTGCCCTAGATGCCGGTCCGCCGGCGCAGGGTCAGCATCGCCCAGATCCCGAGCGCCGGTCCAATCGCCAGCACGCTCATCGTCCAGCGCCAACCGATCGACGCAGCGACCAGCGGCAACATGTAGATCGTCGCGCAGGTCAACAGAAAGCCCATACTGGTCTGCAGGGTCAGCGCGGTGCCGACGTATTCTCGTGGCGCGAGCTCGCTCACCGCGGCTGAGAACTGCGCTGAATCGGCAACGACAGAGATGCCCCAAACCAGCAGCAGCGGCACCAACAGCAGCAGCGATCCCCCAAATACGATCCCAACGGTCAGCGCACAGGTCCCGGAGATCAGCATCGCCACGCTCGTGACGACGCTGCGTCCGCTGCGATCGCCGTATTTCCCGCCGAGCCAACAGCCGATCGAGCCGCTACCGACGACGGCGAATGTCACGAGTGCCGCGAGTCCCGAAACGTCGGACTGGTCACCGCGGCGCGCGTGCTCACTCGCCGCGACGAACGCGGCCATCCAGGCCCACATCGCATACACCTCCCACATGTGGCCGAGATACCCAAGGTTCGCGAGTGCGACCGCACGATCTTTCAGAATCCGGGGAGCGGCGGCGAGTGAAAACGGCGGCGAGGGGGCGGCGAAAGGACCGTCATTGGGGATGAGCAGGACGAGCAGGCCGCCGACCACGGCGCTCACCGCCGCAACGACCAGGACGATGCGCCACGCGTCCGGCGATACCGCCCAACGGACGAGATGCGGACTCGCCGATCCCAGCGTCAACGCGCCGACGAGAATTCCGATCGCGAGTCCTCTTCCTTCTTTAAACCAGCCGGCGGCGATCTTCATCCCGGGCGGGTAGACGCCGGCGAGCGCGGCGCCCGTGAGCAGCCGGAACGCGATCGCCGTGCGCACGCCGGGCGCGAGACTCACACCCAGCGTTGCCGCCGCCGCGACGACCGCCGACCCGGTGATGAGGCGCCGCGCCGACAGCCGGTCCGCGAGAATGAGCATCGCGCTGACGATCGCGCCGGCGACGAATCCCAGCTGCACGGAGATCGTGAGCCAGGCCGTGGCGCCAGGCGACAGCGACCAGATGCGGGTGAGTGCGGGGGCAACAGCCGACGCGCTGAACCAGGGAGCCATCGCCAGCAGCTGGGTCGCGGCGAGCAGCAACAGCACGCGGCGCCGGGTCAAAGACCCGTCGGATGATCCAGAAATACCCAGGGCAGATCGAGTTTCTTGGATACGTGCTCCGCGAGTGCCTTTACCCCGACCGTCTCAGTGGCGTAGTGGCCGGCGTAGAACACATTGATCCCCAGCTCCTCAGCATCGAAAAATGTCCAATGCTGGCCCTCGCCGGTGACGTACGTATCCAGTCCCGCGGCGGCGGCCTGCGGAATCATGGAGCCGCCGGCACCGGTGATGATTCCGACACGCTGGACGCGCTCCGGACCGAAGGGCAGTAACCGCGGCGCCGTGCCTAGCGCCTTCGTCAGCGACCAGCTCAGCTCGTCACGCTTGCCGCTGTACTCACCCCACACGCCGAGCGGCGCGCCATGATAGGACCCGAATTCGCCGCGAATCTTGATCTCGAGCAGACGGGCGAGCACGGCGTTGTTTCCGACTTGAGGATGACGGTCGAGCGGGAGGTGTGCCGAGTACAGCGCGATGTTGTTCTTGATCAATCCGGCGACGCGTCGATATGCCGGGCCTGTAAGCGGACGCAGGCCACCCCAAAACAGGCCGTGGTGCACGAGCAGGCAATCGGCGTGTTGCTCGGTGGCTATGCGGACGGTGGCTTCACACATGTCCACCGCCGCTGCCAGCCTGGTGATGTCTCCGGAATTGGCGACCTGCAGGCCATTCAGCGCTTCCGGCGCGTCGGCCACCTCATCGGCGACGCGCAGGTATTCGTCGAGATACGAGACCAGCGTGTCTAGGCGCAATTACGACACCGTAATTACAGTATCAAGGCAGTTGGACGACTTTCCACACGGCAGGAACGCGTAAACCATTAAGGAGTAAAGAGTTAGAGAATCCACACGCCGGTTGGGGAGGCGTGTGGATATCTCAGGCTCTGGCCAAGGCTGCTGCGCCCCGCGTCCCCACCTGAGGCGGCTGGCCCGCGTCTTCGCTCATGCGCAGGACGCCGTTCATCTCGCCGCCCTCCTGAATCAGGAGCCGCTTGGTGTGCACGTCGCCATGCACCACACTCGTCGCTTGCAGCTCGACCCGCTCCTCGGCGTAGATCGCGCCGCGCACTTCGCCGCCGATGATCGCTTCCTTGCTGACGACGTCGCCTTCGACTTCCCCGCCCCGCGCCACCAGCACCTGCTTGGCCGCACGCACGGTGCCGTTCACCGCGCCTTCGATTTTTACGACGCCGTCGGCGGAGATGTCACCCACCACGCGCATCCCGGCGCCGATGATCGACAGCCCGGGAACGCCTTTTTCACCCGCGACTTTCTCGTTGAACACGGCCATCAGCGTCCCTCCTTCACAAGTTCTAACGGATCGATCGACTTTTCGTCGCGTCGAATCTCAAAGTGCAGGTGCGGTGCAGTCGACCGCCCTGAGTTTCCCGACAGGCCGATGACCTGACCGGCTTGAACTTGGTCGCCCTCGGCCGCAATGAGCCGTGACATGTGACCATACATCGTCTCATAACCGGACGGGTGCCGCAAGAGCACGAACATTCCGTAGTCGGCGTTGTAGCCGGCTTCCGACACTGCGCCCCCACCCGAGGCGCGGACGGGCGTCCCGAGCGGCACGGCGATATCAATGCCCGGATGGGATTCGTCGACCACGCCCGGCCGGACCTGCCCGCGGGTCACGAATCCCTGGACATCGAGCGGCCAGTGGGACGGGATCGAGGCGCCAGTCTCGAAGCGGGTCCCGGATCCTGGCAGCGCGGCCCGGATCGCGACGGCTCGCATGGTGATCCCGAAATCGGTCCCGCGTGTCGCGGTCCCGCCGGCACGCGCGTCGGGCGGAGTCCTCACACCGAGCATTTGCCGCAGCTCCTGGTAGTTCGATTCGGCCTTGTTCAACGCCGTCGCGAGCTGCTGCACTCGGCTGTTCTCGATTCTGAGCCGCGACACTTCGCGCTCGAGCCCCGGTACCTTCGCGGCATTACCGAAGATTGGAATCGCGAACGCGAAGAACAACACGATGGACACGGCGATCGCGCCCGCGCCCCACTTCCCTGCCAAGACCGCCCAGGCCGGAAACCGGTACTGCTTCGATTCGAGATCACCGTCCGCGTGGATGACGATCGTGACGCCACGGGGCCCGTGCTGCTCTTTCTTCTTCTTCGTCATCCGTCGAACGGCGCGCCGAGCATCAGCTCGAGCAGGCGCGCAAGATCGTCGTTCGAGTAGAACGAGAGGTGAATCTGACCTTTGCCTTTCGCGCGCAGCGAGACGCGCACGTCGGTGCCCAGCCGGCGCCGCAGCGCATCTTCGACGCGCCGCACTTCCGGCGCCGCGCCCATCCCGCGCTTCATGCGTGGGCGGCGCTCGGGTGCGCGTCCACCGCGCACGCGGTCTTCCACTTCGCGCACCGAAAGACCCTGAGCGACCGCTTCGCGCGCGAGATTCGTGACGACGCGCGGGTCCTCGATCGCGAGGAGCGCGCGCGCGTGCCCGACCGAGAGATGTCCCTCGTGTACCATCCCGAGCACGTCCTCCGGAAGCTTCAGCAGTCGCAGCGCGTTGGCGACCGTAGAGCGATCGCGGCCCACGGCATCGGCCACGTCCTGTTGCGCGAGCTTGAACTCCGCGATCAGCCGCTCGTACCCGCGTGCCTCGTCGACCGGCGACAGATCGTCGCGTTGCAGGTTTTCGATCAGCGCGAGCGTCAGCAGCGTCCGATCGTCCGCGTCGCGTTGGACCGCGGGAATGCGCTCCCAACCGAGCTGCTGGCAGGCGCGCAGCCGCCGCTCGCCGGCGATCAGCTCGTATCCGCCATTGGCGGGAGCGCGGCGCACCACAACCGGCTGCAGCAGGCCGGCCTGTTTGATCGACGAGACCAGCTCTTCGAGCGCCGTCGGGTCGACTGTCTTACGGGGCTGGAACGGGTTCGGCTTGATGTCGTGAATCGGGAGCTCGACGAGGCTGCCCTCGCGCTCGGCTTCCTCGCGGGTCGGCCCAAGCAGCGCCTCGAGTCCACGACCCAGGCGACGTCCTCCGGTGGCGGTTTCCCTCATGCGGGCACCTCCGGCTGCTGTTCAATGGCGGGCAGGCTTGTCGACGGCGGGGCGCCCTGCTCGACGCGACGAATCAGCTCCTGGGCGACCGCCAGATAGCTCTTCGCGCCAACCGACTGCACGTCGTACAACACGATCGGTTTGCCGAAGCTCGGCGCCTCGGCGAGGCGCACGTTACGCGGGATCGTGATGTCGAACATGCGGCCGCCGAAATACTCCTTCGCTTCTTCGGCGACTTGTTTGCACAGATTGAGCCGATTGTCGTACATCGTCAGCAGCACGCCTTCGATCGCGAGCGCTGGATTGAAATTGCGCTGCACGAGCTTCACGGTATTCAGGAGCTGCGAGAGTCCCTCGAGGGCGTAGTACTCGCACTGAATCGGGATGATGACGCTGTCAGCCGCGGTCAGCATGTTCAGCGTGAGAAGGCCGAGCGACGGCGGACAGTCGATGATCACATAGCCGTATTGATCGCGGATCGCCTGAATCGCATCGCGCATGCGCGTTTCGCGCGCGCGCAGATTGACGAGCTCCAATTCGGCGCCGACCAGATCCTGCGTAGCCGGGACGACATCGAGATACGGAAAGTGCACGTGCGGAAATCGAGAGCCAGTCAGTGGCGCGCCGTCGATGATCGATTCGTAAAGCGAATTGCGAATGCGATCGCGCTCGATTCCGACGCCGCTCGTCGAATTGCCCTGCGGGTCCGCGTCGATGAGCAGCGTCTTGCGCTCGGCGATCGCGAGGGAGGCCGCGAGGTTTACGGCGGTCGTCGTTTTTCCAACGCCGCCTTTTTGATTGGCAATCGCAATTACGCGTGACATTATAAGTTGTTTAGTGGCAATGAGTTATGTCACAAATAGTTTTGAGCTCAATCCAATATAGGATCGTTTCACGTGAAACGAAAGAGCATACGTTTCACGTGAAACTGCAACCTGGGGCTTTTAGGAGTTTTAGGCGACTCGGCGACGCCAGCGGGTTGCTTCGAGAACCAGGTTGTGGAGGTCGCTGGGCGTGACACCGGGGATGCGCGCGGCCTGCGCGAGCGAGGTCGGGCGCACGCGATCGAGCTTCTGACGCGCCTCGGTCGCGAGTGTGCGCAGATCGAGGTAGGGCAGGTCAGGCGGCAGTGCGAACGACGCCAGCTCGGCGAGTCGCGCGGCGGCGGCGCGCTCGCGCGCGAGATAGCTGTCGTACTTGATCTCGATCTCCGCGGCGAGGACCGCGTCGACATTCGCCTGAGTCACTCCCGCAGCATCAAACAGCGCTCCCAGGGAAACACCCGGCCGCTTGGCAACGACAGCGATGCGCTCGCTTTCCGACAGCATCGTGCCAGTCGCGGCGAGCGGCGTGCTCGCCTGGTCGGGCGTGATGGTCGTCTCGCGCGCGAGCTGCAGCGCTGCCTCCTCAGCTTCGAGTCGTCTCTCAGCGGCGCGCAGCTCGACGTCGGCGAGCAGACCGAGTCGCTCGGCGAGGGGCAGGAGCCGGCGCAGCGCGTTGTCCTGGCGCAGCAGCAAACGGAATTCGGAGCGCGAGGTGAACAGCCGGTACGGCTCGTCGACGCCGCGCGTCACGAGGTCATCGACGAGGACACCGATGTACGCGTCGTCGCGGCCGAGCACGACCGGCTCGGCGCCGCGGATCCGGCGCACGGCGTTGATCCCGGCGACGACACCCTGGCCGGCAGCTTCCTCGTATCCCGTCGTGCCGTTGATCTGACCCGCAAAGAATAGATGCTCGACGCTCTTCACCTCGAGCCAGGGCGTGAGCTGTGTCGGTGGATAGTAGTCGTACTCGATCGCGTACCCGGGGCGCGTCATCTTCGCGCGCTCGAGACCGGGGACGGCGTGCAGGAATTCGAGCTGCACCGCGACGGGAAGGGAAGTCGACAGCCCGTTCACATACAGCTCGGTCGTGTCGAGACCCTCGGGCTCGAGGAAGATCTGATGGCGTTTCGCGTCGGGGAACTTGACGATCTTGTCTTCGACCGACGGGCAGTAGCGCGGACCGCGGCCACTGATCGCGCCGCCGTACAGCGCCGACTCCTTGATGTGGCGCTGGATGATTTCCTTCACCTCAGCGCCGGCCCAGGTAATCCAGCACGGGACCTGGCGCGGGCGCTCGACACGCTCGTGAAAGGAGAACCGGAAGTCGGGGGTGTCGCCGTCCTGGCGCTCGACTTTGCTCCAGTCGACGGAGCGACCGTCGACGCGCGGTGGCGTTCCTGTCTTGAAGCGTTCTACCGTAAGTCCAATGTTTTCAATTACTTGCGCCATCTGTACCGAGGGCGCGTCACCCGCGCGGCCCGCGGGAATTTGCGTGTCGGTGCCGAGGTGGATCTTGCCGCGCAGGAAAGTACCGGCGGTGATGATGACGGCGCGCGCCGTGAAACGGCGGCCGTCCCCTGTCTCCACGCCGGTGATCCGAGCGCCGCGCTCGTCGAAGAGCAGATTTGTGACCATGCCCTGACTGAGCTCGAGGGAAGGGAATTGCTCGAGCAGAAACCGAACGGCACGGCGATACAAAGTGCGATCGGCCTGAGCGCGAGGAGCCCAGACGGCGGGGCCCTTCGAGCGATTCAGCATGCGGAACTGGATGGTGGCACGATCGGCGGCGCGGCCCATCAGACCGCCCAGGGCGTCGACTTCGCGGACAACAGTACCCTTTGCAATGCCGCCGATGGCGGGATTGCAGGACATCTGCCCGATCGTGTCGAGCACAGACGTGAGGAGGAGAGTGCGCACACCCAGCCGCGCAGCCATTGCTGCCGCCTCGGTTCCGGCGTGGCCGCCGCCGATGACAATCACATCAAAGTCGACAGTCATGTCCGACAAACTACTGGGCTAGGACCGGCAAAGGCTAGACGTCGAGACGTCTAGCGGGTTCTAGCGGGAGGGAGCAGGGAAACGCGATGCACTCGCGGTGATCTTTCGAAGCAGACCGAAGAGGGTTTTTCCGGTTTCGGTGGCCAGGGCTTCTAACCTGCCGAACTCCGCGGGGTCGATGTATTCCAGGCGGTGCGCCAAGCCTAGCGCAGTCTCCACCTCGGCCAGCGAGCCGTGCGCGGTGTCGAGAAACTTTCGGTACTCACGCGAGCCCCGTCGCGAACTGCCCTCGGCGATGTTCAAGACAACGCTGTATGCTGCCCGTCGCAGCTGATCCGCCAACCGCTCTTGCTCGTAATCAGGGAAAGCTTTCGAGATCCGAGCGCATTCGATCGCGAGTCGTTCGGCGTGCTGCCAAGCCTTCAGTGTCTTGTAAGGAGCCATGCCCAAGAATGGCTACAAAAGCCCAAAGGCACGACATCGAAATCATTCGTGTCGTGCCTTTCCTATGCCTTCCGCTCACTCCTACCGCCGCAAGCCGTCTCGACGTCTAGTCTTTGCTTGTCCTAAGCCGTTCTCACCCAACGGACGAGCTCCTTCACCGTCGGCCGCTTTCCCGTCATCAGAATTCCGACTCTATAAATCCGAGCCGCGACCCATGTCACACCCACGATCGCGATCGCCAGCATCGCCAGTGACAACGCCAGCTCTCCCATTCCCAAACTTCCGCCCGACCATCTGACTGGCGTCGCGATCGGCGAGGTGAACGGCACAATCGAGAGTGTCTTTGCAAAGGTCGAGTTGGGTTCGTTGGTCAACCCGATAATGGAGAGGTACGAAATCATCAGCAGGTACGTCACCGGCTGCTGCGCCTGCCGGGCTTCCTGCTCGTTGCTCGACATCGCTCCCACCGCCGCGAACATCGCGGAGTAGAGCAGGAATCCTCCCAGAAAGAACGCCATGAAGACCGCGAGCGTCCCGAACGGGATATGGGGCAGGTTGATATCCTGCGCCATCGCCGCGTCAGCGCCGAACGCGTGCGCGATCGGACCGCGCATGGCGATCAGGACTCGCGCGGAGACTCCCCAGATCAGGAACTGGAAGAACGACACCGCGCCGGCACCGAGAACCTTGCCCAGCATGAGCTGGAACGGCCGCAGCGACGAGACCAGAACCTCGACGATCCTGGTCGTCTTCTCCTCCAGGACCGAGCTCATCACGTTCACGCCGTACAGCAGAATGGCCATGAACAGCAGGATCGCGATGAGGTAAGCCACGATGAACGTCTGACCGGCGCTCTCGACGGTGCAGGCGCCACGTTGGCATTTCTTCTGATCGATATTGACCCGCAGCGCCTGGGCCCAATCGACGACGACCGGATTCACGCCGCGCCCCTCCAGTCGTGCCTTTTCGACCACGCGATTCAGGGTGCGCTGAAGCTCCTCGACCGTCTGCATCGAGAGGTTCGAGGCGCGGTACTCGGCCTTGCCGTCGCTCGGCAGCGAATCGCCGACGATGAGAAAACCGTTGATTTGCTTGGCTTCCACGAGCTGGGTCAACGAATCGAGCACGTGCGGCGAATGACTGACCGCGTCGGCCCGAATCGATTTGCTGGCGCCAAGCGCCTCTACCACCCGCCTGCCGTACCCCACTGTCCCTGTATCCACGACCGCGATGTGACGCACACCGCCACCGACTGACTGCGCTATCTGGAAGACGATGATCCCGGCGAACAGGACCGGCCCGAGAATGGCGGACACCCAGAACCATTTCGTGCGCACGCGTTCGACGAATTCGCGCCGAATGACCGCCCAGACCTTATGCATGGGCGGCGCTCGCCACGGCCGTGGCGGCTTCGGGACCGACCAGATCGACGAAGATCTTGTGTAGTGACGGGCTCGCCAGCTCGAACCGCGCCAGTCGTGCCCCCGACGTCACCAGCGCCCGCAGGATCTCCTGCGCATCAGCGCCTTCCGCCAGCTCGAGCTCGGCCCGTTGGCCAAAGTCCTGGGTTCTGGCAACGAGCCGGCGATCAGCGAAGATCTGGGACGCACCGCCCTGGCTCCCATCGAACTCGATGACGACATGCTTGCCGCCGCGCTGTCGCTTGACGTCAGCGAGCGAGCCATCGACCAGTTTCTTCCCGCGCGCGATGATGCACAGCCGGTCGCACAGCTGCTCGGCGTGCTCCATGATGTGCGTGGAGAACAGGACGGTCTTGCCACGCCGCCGGTACTCGATCACCGTCTCGAGCAGGACCTGGCGGTTGACGGGATCGAGCGCCGAGAACGGCTCGTCGAGTACGACGAGCTCGGGATCATGCAGGACCGCCGAGATGAACTGCACCTTCTGCTGCATCCCCTTGGACAGATCCGACACTTTTCTCAGCCGCCAATCCGCGAGTCCCAGGCGATCGAGCCATTCGAGCGCCTTCGCGCGCGCGGCGCGCCGCGCGACGCCCTTCGTCTCCGCGAGGAAGGTGAGGACGTCGACCACGCGCATCTTCGGGTACAGACCGCGCTCTTCGGGCAGGTAGCCGATGCGCGCCGAGTGGGTGCGCCCCCCGGCGACGTCGTTGAACAATCGCACCGCGCCTTCGTCAGGTTCGTAGATATCCATGATCATGCGAATCGTCGTCGTCTTGCCGGCACCGTTTGGGCCGAGCAAGCCGTAGATGACGCCGGAGGGAACGCTGAGGGACAGCGAATCGACCGCGGTATGACCCGCGAACCGCTTTGTCACGCGATCGACGACGACCGGATCAGACATGGCCCGGAAGCTAGACGCTAAGCGCTGAAGCGACTAGGAGGCCAAGACGCCGAACAATTCGCCGGCTTTGCGAACGGCACTGACCAGAGCATCGACGTCGTCGACGTCGTTATAGATGTAGAAGGACGCGCGCGCGGTCGCCGCGACGCCCAGGCGGCGCATCAACGGCTGCGTGCAGTGATGGCCCGCCCGAATGCACACGCCGTCCCGATCGAGGATCGTGGCCAGATCGTGTGGGTGGATGTCACCGTAGGTAAATGGAACGACGCCGGCGCGATGGTCGCGCGATCCGTAGATCGTTACGCCCTCGATCTGTGACAACCGTTCGATCGCGATCCGCGCCAGCTCCTGCTCGTGGGCCGCGACCTTGTCCATCCCCAGTTTCTCGAGGTAGGCGATCGCCGCGCTGAGTCCGACCGCCGCTTCCACGTTCGGCGTGCCGCCCTCGAACTTGTGCGGAATCCGATTCCAGGTGGACCGGTCATCGTAGACCCGCTCGATCATCTCGCCGCCGCCGTGGTAGGGCGGCATCTCCTCCAGGAGCGCCGGCTTGGCGATCAGCGCTCCGCTGCCCATGGGACCCAGCATCTTGTGGCCCGACAGCGCGTAGAAATCGCAGTCCAGCGCCTGGACGTCGACCCGCAGGTGGGGGGTCGCTTGGGCACCGTCGACCACGGTGACCGCGCCGGCGGCATGGGCCAGCTTGCACAGCTGGGCGGTCGGGTTAACGGTCCCGAGGGAGTTCGAGACGTAGGGGAAGGCGACGATTTTGGGCTTGTTCTCGATGGCCCGGCCAAAGTCGATCAGGTCGATCCGGCCGTCTTTGGTGATCTCCACCATCCGCAGGGTCGCGCCCTTTTCCTGACACAGGATCTGCCAGGGGACGATGTTCGAATGGTGATCCATTGCTGTCACCACTACCGTGTCGCCCCGACTCACATGGGTCCGGCCCCAAGAGGCCGCTACCAGATTGATCGACTCGGTCGTGCCGCGGGTGAAAACGACCGCCTCCCGGGCCCAGGCGTTCACGAACCGGGCGACCGCCGTGCGAGCCGCCTCGTAGGCGTCGGTCGCTTCGACCGCCAGGGCATAGGCGCCCCGGTGCACGTTGGCGTTGTGGAAGCTGTAGTAATGAACGAGCGCGTCGATGACTTTGCGGGGCTTCTGGCTGGTTGCCGCATTGTCCAAATAGACGAGCCGGCGGCCGTTCTCCTGCCGCTCGAGAATCGGGAAATCGGCGCGAAGCTTCGCGGTATCGAGCATCAGAAGTCCCGCGCCGATTCAGTGGTCACGGGATCGCCGCTGTTCTGCAGCGCGGCGTGCAGCGCGTGCCAAGCGAGATTCGCGCATTTGATGCGGCTGGGGAATGCGCGCACCCCGGAAAACGCGGCGAGCTTCCCCGGCGCGTTGTTCCCGCCCGCGAGCATATCGCGGAACGCCTGAAACATCGCTTCCGCATCAGCCGCCGGTTTTCCTTTGACTGCCTCGGTCATGAGCGAGGCGGACGCTTTCGAGATCGCACACCCCGCCCCCTGAGGCATTTGAAAACCGATGTCGCTGATCGTCTCGCCGTCGAGCTGCACGTACAGCTGAATCCGGTCACCGCACAGCGGATTGTTGCCTTCCGCTTTGCGATTGGCTGATTCGATGCGTTTGAAATTCCGCGGGCTGCGGTTGTGGTCGAGAATGACCTGCTGATAGAGCTCGCTGAGATCCGTCATTGCTCGGCCAGGCGGCCGCGCACGATCGCGTCGAGCTGCGCGCGCAGCGGCGCGACTTCCATGCGGGCGAGGATCTCCGCGGCGAAACCGTACGTGAGCATCCGGCGCGCGTCGTGTGCGCCGACGCCGCGACTCTGGAGATAGAACATCGCGCGCGGATCGAGCGGTCCCACCGTGGACCCGTGCGTGCACTTCACGTCGTCGGCGTAGATCTCGAGCTGCGGCTGGCTGTCGGCGTGCGCCTCGGGGGACAGCAGCAGGTTGTTGTTCGTCTGCTTCGAGTCGGTCTTCTGCGCGCCCGGCCGAACGATGATGCGGCCCGTGAACACGCCGCGCGATTTTCCGTCGAGCACGCCGTTGAAGTACTCGTGGCTCTCGCAGTGATGATCGGCATGGTCGATAGTGGTGTGGTGATCGGCGTGCTGCGCGCCGTCCAGCAGATACAACCCGTTGAGGATGAGCCGGCCGCCCGGTCCGCCCAGTACCGCGCCGATATCGTGACGGGCGAGCGCGCCGCCGAATGCCACCGTGTGCAGGTTCACCGTGCTGTCGCGTCCCTGATGCGTCTGCGTGGTCGCGATGTGATAGGCCTTGGTGCTCTCGCGCTGCACGCGGTAGTAATCGACGCGCGCGCCCTCGCCGACCACGATTTCCGTAACGCTGTTCGTCCAGTACGTCAGCGGCTTCAGCGCCGCGTAGGTCTCGACGATGCTCGCGCGGCCCCCGCGCTCCACCACCACCAGGTTGCGCGGATGCGTAACAACCTGCTTCTCGCCGCTCGCCAGAAACAGCAGTTGGACCGGCTCGGCGAGCGACGCCTTCGCCGGCACGTGCACGAACGCCCCGTCATACAGGAATGCCGTGTTCAGCGCGGAGAACGGGTGGTCCTGAGTGGCGGCGTACTTGCCGAGGTACTGCTGAACGAGCTCAGGCCGATGGGCTACGACGTGGGCCAGGCTCTGAACGTCATCGAAGAAAGGGGTCGAGAGAGTCGGCTGAAAAAAGCCGTCCACGAACACCAGCCGATAGCCGGCTTCGAGCAGCAGGAACGGCCGGATCTCGTCGAGCGAGGGGATCCGTGACGGGGCTTTCGCGAGCTCGAACGACCCCTCGGCGATCGGCGCGACGCTCGTGAACCGCCACGCCTCCTGCTTCATGTGCGGGAAGCCCAGATCGCTGAACCGGGCGATGCCGCCCTCGCGAAGATCCTTGAGCCAGGCAGGAGCGCGCGACACGCCGTTCGATGCCCACGCCCGATACGATCCGACCAGCTTTTCTACATGCGCCATCGTTACGACACCATGGTGGCAGCACGAAGCCAGTCGTAGCCCTTTGCCTCGAGTTCGTGGGCCAATTCCGGGCCCCCCGACTTCACGATGCGACCATCGGCCAGCACGTGAACCACGTCGGGCGTGATGTAGTCCAGCAGCCGCTGGTAGTGCGTCACGATCAGGAAGGAACGCTTCGGGCTGCGCAGCTGATTGACCGCCTCGGCCACCGTCTTGAGCGCGTCGATGTCGAGACCGGAATCGGTCTCATCCAGGATCGCGAGGCGGGGCTCCAGCACCGCGAGCTGCAGGATCTCGTTGCGCTTCTTTTCGCCGCCCGAGAAGCCCTCGTTCACCGGCCGGTTCATCAGCGAGTCGTCCCACCCGATCGCCTTGAGTTTCGACTCGAGCACCTGCAGGAAGTCGATCGGATCGAGCTCAGCCTCGCCGCGGGCTTTGCGGATCGCGTTCAGCGCTGCGCGCAGGAAGTAGGAATTGGTGATACCGCGGATCTCGACCGGGTACTGAAACGCCAGGAACGCGCCGCTCCGCGCGCGCTCTTCGGGATCCATGTCGAGCAGATCCTTCCCGTCGTACGTCGCCGAGCCGCTCAGCACTTGGTAGGCCGGATGACCGGCGAGCACCTGGGCGAGCGTGCTTTTGCCGGACCCGTTCGGCCCCATGATCGCGTGGACCTCGCCTTCGCGTATCGTGAGATCGACGCCCTTCAGGATCTCGTTGCCCGCCACGCTGGCACGAAGTCCTTTGACCTCGAGCAACACCTTACCCTTAGCCAACGCTCCCCTCCAGACTGATGCCCAGGAGGCGGGTCGCTTCGACCGCGAACTCCATCGGCAATTCCTTGAAGACTTCTTTGCAGAATCCGTTCACGATCATCGACACCGCATCCTCGGCCGACAGTCCGCGCTGGCGCAGATAGAAGATCTGGTCCTCACCGATCTTCGACGTAGACGCCTCGTGCTCCATGATCGCGCTCGAGTTGCGCACGTCGATGTACGGGAAGGTGTGCGCGCCGCATTTGTCGCCGATCAGCATCGAGTCGCACTGCGAATAATTCCGCGCGCCCTCCGCGCCTTTCATGATCTTCACCAGGCCGCGATACGTGTTCTGCCCGCGGCCGGCGGAGATGCCTTTCGACACGATCGTCGAGCGCGTGTTCTTGCCGAGGTGAATCATCTTGGTGCCGGTGTCGGCCTGCTGCCTGCGGCTCGTGACGGCGACCGAGTAGAACTCGCCGATCGAGTTGTCACCCTGGAGAATGCAGCCGGGATACTTCCACGTGATCGCCGAGCCGGTCTCGACCTGCGTCCAGGAAATCTTGGAATTCACGCCGGCGCACTTGCCGCGCTTGGTGACGAAGTTGTAAATGCCGCCCTTCCCCTCTTCATCCCCCGGATACCAGTTCTGGATCGTCGAGTACTTGATCGTGGCGCGATCGAGCGCGACGAGCTCGACGACGGCCGCGTGCAGCTGATTCTCATCGCGCATCGGCGCCGAGCAGCCTTCGAGGTAGCTCACGTAGCTGCCCTCGTCGGCGATGATGAGCGTGCGCTCGAACTGCCCCGTGGACGACGCGTTGATCCGGAAATAGGTCGAGAGCTCGAGCGGGCAGCGCACACCCTTCGGCACGTACACGAAGGAGCCGTCGGTGAAGACGGCGGAGTTCAGCGCAGCGAAGAAGTTGTCGTTGACCGGCACGACGGTGCTCAGATACTTCTGGACGAGCTCGGGGTGTTCGCGAATCGCCTGCGAGATCGGCTTGAAGATCACGCCGTACTTCGCGAGCTCCGCCTGGAACGTCGTGGCGACTGAGACGCTGTCGAATACCGCATCGACGGCGACGCCGGTGAGGCGCTTCTGCTCTTCGATCGGAATGCCAAGCTTTTCGAATGTCTGCACGAGCTTGGGGTCGACCTGATCGAGAGACTCGAGCTTGGGCTTTTGCTTGGGCGCCGCGTAATAGCTGATCGCCTGGTAGTCGATGGGCCCGTACTTCACGTTGGGCCAGTGGGGCTCGGTCATCTTCAGCCAGTTGCGATACGCCTTGAGCCGCCATTCCAGCATCCAGGCCGGCTCGTCCTTCTTGGCCGAAATCAGGCGGATCACGTCCTCGTTCAAGCCCGGCGGCACGACCTCGGATTCGATGTCGGTGACGAAGCCGTACTTGTACGGTTGCTGGACATGGGCTTCAATACTGGTCATTTGGCCTCAAGTCATTCGCTGGCATACAGTTCCGGGAATCCTAACGAGTTTGTCGGGATTCCGCTAGTAGATATCGCGGTTCCATTCGCGCACCAGGCGCTCGTAGTCCTCGGGAGTATTCACCTGGTCGATCACGGCGGGGTCATCGACCGGCAGGCTGACCACCTGCCCCTCGTGATCATGCAGGACCGCCCTCGCCCCTTCCCGACTGGCGGCCTTGTTTTCGAGCAGTTCGGCAAACAGCGCCGAGCCCCAGATGACGGGGTGGCCCCGTCGCTCCGCGAAGGTCGGGACGATCACATGGCCGGGTTTGCGGCGGTGCGCCTCGATCAGCCGCTCCAGTGTGCTGACCCGGACGTGCGGCAGGTCCACGGGCCAGGCGAGAATCCCCTGTGGCTGCAGGGGCTCTAGCGCCCTGAGTGCGCCGCGCAGCGACGCGATCGGCCCCGTGTCGGGCTCGGGATTCTCGACGATCATGCAGTCATGAGCCGCGATGGCGGGGAGAATCCTGGGAGCGTCCGGCCCCAGAACCACAACGCGGGTTTTGACCTCGAGCGCCTCCAATGCCTCGAGGATCCGCACGATGAATGGGACGCCGAGGAAGTCGAGCAGCGCCTTGGGAGAGCCCATTCGAGCCGATCGGCCGGCGGCCAGCACCACGCCCGCTAAACCCATAGGGGGAAAAACTAGACGTCTGGACGTCTAGACGCCCAGGGCGGCCGTGTGGCTAGAGGGCAGTTGCATGACGGAGCGAAAGGGGCAATTTTGGCGCGCCAATGGCCGTCCGCCGGATTCGCCAGCTCGGCGACCCGATCCTCAGGGTCCGCTGCACCCCCGTCGAAGACCCCAAGTCTCCGGCGGTGAAACTGCTTTCCGACGATCTGCGAGACACGCTTCGGACCGCGCGCAAGAAATACAACATGGGCCGCGCGCTGGCTGCGCCTCAAATCGGCGCGCCGCTCCGGGTTGTGCTGGTCGAGATCGGGAAATTCCGCGCGACGATGATCAACCCGGAAATCACGGATGTGGGGTCGGAAGATTTCCACGTCTGGGACGACTGCTTCTCGTTCCCCAATCTCCTGGTGCGCGTCACGCGCGCGTATCGCGCGACGCTTCGCTATACGGACCTGAAGGGAAAAGTGAATACGATGGACCTGGAGGGCCCGATGGCGGAGCTGCTCCAGCACGAGCTCGACCACCTCGATGGGATCCTCGCCCTCGACCAGCCTAGCGGGCTGGACCCGTTCGCCTACCGCACCGAGTGGGAGAAGCAGCACAAGCCAGACGAGCGTTACGGACCGCCACGACCGCGAGAGGTCTAGACGTCTAGACGTACGGACGTACAGACGTCTAGGTTAAACTCCAACAAATCAGTGCAGGGGTGCCCGCCGAGCGGCGGGCTGAGATCACACCCTCAGAACCTGATCCGGTTCGTACCGGCGAAGGGAGCTCGCATGACCTGCCGCACTCAGATGTTTTTTGCTCGCCAAGGCACCATCACTCCAGAAATGAAGCGCGTGGCCGAGCGGGAATCGCTTCCCGCCGAGACCGTGCGTGATGAAGTCGCGATCGGCCGGCTGATCATTCCGGCCAACGTCAATCATCTCGCGAAGCAGCTCGATCCGATGGCGATCGGCAAAGTCGCGAGCGTGAAGATCAACGCCAACATCGGCAATTCGGCCGTCGAGTCGGACATCGAGGGAGAGCTCGAGAAGCTGCATCACGCGGTGCATTACGGCGCCGACACGGTGATGGATCTCTCGACGGGCGGCAACATCGACGCGATCCGCCAGGCGATCATCGATGCCTCGCCGGTGCCGATCGGCAC
>DATMZX010000053.1:0-16234 GCA_035573235.1 Gemmatimonadales bacterium | reverse complement strand
CAACGGGAAGCAACACCCGGATCCTGTGGTTCCGGCCCGATCAGAAGGGCGCAGCTGCCGAGCCGTACGCCGACTCCACCTTGGCGGTATTTACGACATTCAACGATCGGCGCGTTGTGGGTCTGGATGCGCGCACCGGCAAAGAGCAGTGGCAAACGCAGTTCGAACTTCCTTCCGACGCCCCATACACGGGCATGCCTTTCGGGGCCAATGTTGGCGCGTTTGCAGATCTGATCATCGTGCCGGCGTGGGACGTTCACGGGATCGATCGGAGCACTGGCAGGATTCGCTGGACGTTCAATCAGGCAGACGACTTTCCAGGTTCCGGAAGTGTGTTCGTGGCTGATAGTACTGTATACACAGTCGGGCGACGGCTCTATGCGCTCAATGCTGCGGACGGTCGTCTACAGTATCAGGTTGATCTCAAAGAACGACCGTATCGTCCTGTCGTCGTTGACGACGTCATTTACGTCGCTACCAGGCGCGAAGTTCTTTCAGGAATCCTTGGCGATGGGCACGTCGTCGCACTAAGGGCGAAGACCGGTGCGGTGTTGTGGTCGACTCCCATCACCGATTCCCAAGATCCGGTGCGAGGGGGGGCAGTCGGCCCCGTTGCAGTCGATGACAGTATTGTCGTCGTACCCGCAATGAACGGGGTGGTGTACGGGTTGGACCGCACTACTGGCCGGGTGCGATGGACCTATACGGGTACAGGTTCATATGAGGCTGGTGTCGTGCTGCTTGATCACACAGCAATTGTCGCAAGTAGCGGAGGAAGTGTGGAGGGCGTATCGCTGCAAAGCGGTCAATTGGTATGGAAGACTGGCCCGGGAAGCTCAGTCCTAGAACGAATCACCGGGGGGGATCAAATCGCGCTTGTTTCGGTCGGAGCGCTCTTCGCCTTCGATAGTGAGGGACGCATTCGTTGGCAACATGGCGGCGCCGCTTCCGGGGGGCCCGTATACTCGACCGCCGCGACCTACCGAAATGGAGTCGCGTACATTGGCTCGGCGTCGCCGGACGGACCGGGGGCCGGATTCTACGCGTTGCGCGCCCCGTAACATGCGCGCATCTCCAGAATCAGAAGCCTCTTCGTGCACCAAGCAGCTGATAGAACGTCTTAAAGACTTCGATCCCATCCCAAAGTTGTTTGAGCTCGAGCTTCTCGTTGGGCGCATGCAGGCGGTCGTCGGGGAGCCCGATTCCGGTCAGGATCACGGGCGCTCCGGCTGACGCGAGCGCCGGGACCACGGGGATCGATCCACCCGCTCGCGCCCGCACCGCGCTTCGACCAGTCACTTCTTTGAACGCCTGATCCAGCAGCTTGAACACCGGATTGTCGGCCTTGATCTGCGCGGGATCGGCACCGTGCAGAAACCGCACCGATGCCGTCACGTGCTTGGGCGCGAGCTTCTTGACCGCCGCGGCGAGCTGCTTCTCGACGGCCTTGAGCGTCTGATTCGGCACGAGGCGCATGCTGACTTTGGCGGTCGCCTCCGCGGGAATGACCGTCTTCGCGCCCTCGCCGGTGAACCCGCCCAGCACGCCGTGGATCTCGAACGTCGGCAGCGCCCAGAGACGCTCGAGCACCGAGTACTTCTTGATCCCGGTCAGCCCCTTCCCCTGCACGCGCCGGCTCAGGAAATCCTTCTCGTTGAACGGCAGCTTCTTCCAGGCGGCGAGCTCGGCCTTGGGCGGGCGTTTCACTGCCTTGTAGAAGCCGGGAATGTTGACCGTGCCGTCTTCCTTCTTGAGGCGCAGCAGCAGCCGGGCGAGCTCTTCGTGCGCGTTGGGTGCCGCCCCGCCGTACTCGCCCGAATGCAGATCGGTCTTCGAAGTCCGCGCGGTGATCTCGGCGTAGCATAACCCGCGCAGCGTGGTATAGATCGCGGGCCAGCCCGGCGCGACGTACGACATGTCCGCCACGAGGATCGCATCGGCGCGCACGCGCTCGGGTTCGCGCTTCAGCAAATCGAACAGCACCTGCGATCCGTGCTCTTCCTGGCCCTCGATCAGAAACCGGAAATTCACCGCGGGGCGACCGGCCGCCTCGATCGCTTTCAGGAGGCAAAAGACCTGGCCTTTGTCGTCGGCCGCGCCGCGCGCGAAGACACGCCCGTCGCGGACCGCAGGCTCGAACGGCGGCGTGATCCATGCCGCAAGCGGATCCGTCGGCTGGACGTCGTAATGTCCGTAGATCAGTAGTGTCGGCGCCCCGGGGACGTTGGGGCCCGCGCCCCACACCACCGGGTGCGTTTCACTCCCGACGAAGTCGACGGTCTCACATCCGATGCGGCGCAGCTGCGCGCCGACCCACTCGGCGGCCGCGCGACAATCCTTGTTGTGAGCCGGAAGCGTTGAAACGGAAGGAATCCGCAGGAATTCATTCAGCTCGGCGAGCAATGCGTCTCGATTCATGGCGGCGGAAATCTAGATACGACCCTCGCCGCTAGCCAGCGACAGACCCCGGGGTAGATTCAAGCTCCATGCGAACCACCGCATCCTACGATCTCTTCCCGGACGCGCGCAGCGAGCGGGCGCTGGCGCGGGCGCGCTGGCTCGCGCGGGAAGGACGGACGAAGGATGCGCAGACGGCGTACGACGAGCTGCTGTCGTCGAATCCCGATCTGAAGGCGTGCTGGGCGGAGTACTTCGAGCTGCTGCGCACGAGCGGCAAAGGCGAAGCAGCGTTGCAGCTGGCCGATCGCGCGCGCGCCACCTTTGGAGAGACGGGATTCTCGTTCACGCTGCGCGGCGCGGCGCTCACCGAGCTCGGCCGCTATCCCGAGGCCCTCGCCGAGCTGGAACGGGCCGTGGAAGCCGATCCCGACCTGGGGCTCGTCTGGCACGAGCTGGGGTACGCGGCGTACAAGCTGGGCGATCGCAATCGGGCGCTGCTCGCGCTCGACCGGGCGTTCGCGCTCGAGCCGCACACCGACACGCTGAAGCTGCGCGGTCAGATCCTGCGCGACGCCGGCCGCTATCAGGCGGCGGAAGTCGCGTTCGAGGGCGCCGCGCAGGCGGCGGAGCACGCCGAGCAGCGCGCCGATGCGGAGCGCGAGATCGTGACGACGCGGCGCTACGGCGCGTACGCCCCACGCCGGCCCGAGGACCTCACCTCGGCCGAGCGCTGGTTCGCGGATACGGGGTCCGTGGTGCTGGCGTCCACGCCGGGGCCCGTGGCGCCCAGTGATGAGACGCTCGTCGCCACCTTCGCCGAAGTCGCGCAACACAGCGGCTGGGCGTTCGGACAGGTCATTCTGCTCGGACCCGAATTCCCGGCCTGCAACGACCTTGCCGAGCGCCTGCAAGCGCCCCTGGTCACGCCGGCCGCGCTCGAGCCGGCGGTCTGTCCGCTCATCGTCGGGCTCCGGCCGCTGACGGGCGACCGCACCTGGAACGGCATCGTTTCCAAGCTCACGAGCCACTCAATTGGGTTGGTCTTCGCACTCGAACACCCTGGCGACGTCCCGCTCGTAACGACCGACGTCATCGGCGTGCTAACGGACGCAGGTCAACGCCGGGAGCGGGCGCCCAACCCCGCCCAGGCGGTGGCAGACGCCCAGGATCCCGGCGCGCGGTTGTCAGGCCGACGTCTGCGACCCTCGTGAATAGTTCACACCCTGAAGGGTGTGCTCGGCAGACACTGCCCTTAAGGGCAGAGAAGGCCGAGCACAGGCTTTAGCCTGTCCATTCCCACATCGAGCCCATGACTACGCCCGAGCCCAAGCGACCCAGTCGAGCGCCGATGTCCGGCCGCGCCATCGTCCAGAGCCAGTTCGATCGCGCCGCCGACCTGATCAATCTCGAAGCCTATATGCGCAAGATCCTGTGCTCGCCGTTCCGCGAGGTGCAGGTCGAGGTGCCGGTGCGCATGGACGACGGCCGGATCGAGGTGTTCACCGGGTATCGCATCCAGCACAACGGCGCGCGCGGGCCGTGTAAGGGCGGAATCCGCTACCACCCCGAGGCGGATCACGACGAAGTCTTGGGCCTCGCCACGATCATGACGTGGAAGACCGCGCTGATGGACATCCCGTTCGGCGGCGCCAAGGGCGGCGTCACGGTCGATCCGAAAAAGCTCTCGAAGCTCGAGCTCGAGCGACTGACGCGGCGGTTCACGCAGCGCATCGCGATCGTGCTCGGACCCTACCGCGACATTCCCGCCCCCGACGTCAACACCAACGCGCAGGTCATGGCCTGGATCCTCGACGAGTACTCGAGCCGCCAGGGCTACAGTCCGGCGGTCGTGACGGGAAAACCGGTCGCCCTCGGCGGGTCGCTGGGGCGCGAAGAGGCCACAGGGCGCGGCGTGATGTACGTGATGCAGGAGTACGCGCGCGATTTCGGCATCCCGCTCAAAGGCGGACGCGTCGTGATTCAGGGCTTCGGCAATGTGGGCAGCCATCTGGCGCGCCTGCTCGACGTCGAGGCCGGCGCGAAGATCACCGCGGTCAGCTCAGTGGACGGCGGCGTGTACAACGACAAAGGCCTCGACATTCCCGGCCTGCTTGCGCACGTCGCGCAGGGGAAAGCGGTACCCGACTGGAGCGGCGGGAAGCGCATCACGAATGAAGAGCTGTGGACGGTTCCCTGCGACTGGCTCGTGCCCGCGGCGCTGGGCGGCGTGATTACCAAGGAAGCCAACGCCAACACGATCGATTGTAAGGCGGTTGTCGAAGGCGCCAACGAGCCGACCACCCCGACCGCCGACCGCATTCTCGAAGAGCGCGGCATCGCCGTGATCCCGGACTTCCTCGCCAACGCCGGCGGCGTCACCGTCAGCTACTACGAGTGGGCGCAGAATCTGCAGCAGTATCGCTGGACGCATGAGCAGGTGAATCGTGAGCTGAAGGCCACGATCACGAAGGCCTATGCGTCAGTGCGGGATTTAGCGAAGGAAAAAAAGGTGACGTTCCGAACCGCAGCCTACGGAATCGCACTCCAGCGCGTGGCAGACGCCGAGCGGTTGAGAGGAAACTAGTCCTCGTTCATTCCCGGGCGGGAGTACAAGGCCCGGTAGGGATCGCGATCGGGCTGGGTATACACGCGGATTTGAATCGCGCGAATGGTCTCCGCGATGTCCGCGCCGTTTTGTAAATAGATCTCATCGAAGAGATTCAAGTCCATCCGATATAACCGCTGCGCAATGACGACCGCGTTGTTCAACGGCGCCTGCGCGAACCAGCGCCAATCGTATGTCTCGAGCGACTGCCCCACGGGGCCCTTGAATTGGTCGCGCGCCCAGCCGAACAAGGTCGACCGCACCTGCTCGAGCCGCTCGGGAGTGAGCTGCTCCGCGTACGCCGAATCGAGGCGCCGCGCGAGCTCGGCATAGAAGACGTCGAGCGTCCGTTCGTCGCGCCAGCGCGCCACCGCCCGTTTCGCGTCGATGGTGTCGCGGCGCGCGCGGAAGAATGCCTCCGCGCCGCGATAGCCGACGAAGCTCGCGAAGCTCTCGTTGAAGGGCGTCTGACTTTTCACGTAGAGCGTATTATGCGCCAGCTCGTGCAACACCGTCGCGACCAGCTCCATCGTGTCCCGGCTCATCGCCGTCGAAAACAGCGGATCGCTCAGGTAGCCCAGCGTCGAGAACGCGCCCGAGGGGCGCAGGTAGACATCCAGCCCGTCCTGGCTCAGCCGGTCCGCCTCGCGACGCGCACGAGTCGCGTTGAAGAATCCCTTGTAGGGCACGACGCCGACGATCGGGTACCGCCACGTGACTTCGCGCAAACGATCGCGCCGGCTCCCCGAAAGAACGAGCAGCAGCGTATCGCGACCGACGTCGACGTACGTCGTGTAGGTGCTCGCCACGGCGAGCCCGAGCGAATCGACCGCATACGCGCGCGCCGCGAGCACGAGGGCGAGGCGCTGGCGCAGCGCGGCGGGGGTGGAGCTGTCGGCGAGCATCTTGGGGATCTCGCGACGGCGCAGCATGAAGCGCGCCTCCTCGATTCCGGCTCGCGCGATGTAGCGCGCATCGGCGCTGAACAACAGCATCAGGACGATGCCGCCCACCACGGCGGCGAGCGCGATCGCGATGATGCGCTTGAGCAGGCGACCCCAGCGGGGTCGCGCCCGCTCGACGACGACGTCGCCCCCCCCCGTCACGGCGTCCATCGCAGCCCCACGCGGTGCGTGTCGCCTTCCAGGACGCCGTACGCCTGATAGGCGTAATCGACCGCCAGGCGTCCCAGCACAATCCCGCCGCCAAACGTGAAGCGCGAGGCCGCCGTGACGGTGGGACGGGTGGAGTAGCCCACGCGGCCGATCACGCCCGCGCCGTCCCGCACGACACCGACCTCCAGCCCCTGCACCAGGACCGCGCTGCGATCGCGGGTCCACTGCCCTTCGAGCGTCGTGAGCAGCCGCAGGGTACCCTGGGGATCGGTGTAGTTGAGCGTGATGCCGGCGCGCGTGCGCCGCGGTAGCAGCGCCTCGGCTTCGAGATCACCGCCGAGATTCTGCACGCTGACACCGATCGCCATGATGTCGAAGACCGCCATCGCGAGGCCGACGTCACCGGCCCAGGCATCGGCCACTTCCGAGCCGAATTGCTGGCGATCGTATTTGACGGTCGTGCCGAGCGCCACAAAGCCGCGGCGATACACGAGCGACGTGGCGGCGAGGGCTTCGTACGGGTGGAAGGATTCGCCCGTCGCCATGCCGCGGCGCCCGCCCGTCGCCGGATCGGGGACGATTACGGCTTCCGAGCCATAATCGAGCGCCTGCGCGCCGAATCCGAGCGTGAAGCGGGTCACGCGCAGGGCGAGCGCCGCCGACGACAGCTGGCTCCCGGCCAGGTAGGGCTCGAACGAGCCTTCGATGCTGAGATGACGGATCGTGGCAATGCCGGCGGGATTGGCGAACATCGCGCCCGCATCGCCGACGAGCGCGGCGCCGGCGTTGCCGAGGGCCGCCGCCCGTGTAGAGCCGGGCATCAGCGGCAGGACCGACCCCTCGGTCTGGGCAGCGAGGCGGTTGGGCGGTTGGGCGGTTAGCACAGCGACCGCGATTCCAACCGCCAAACCGCCAAACCGCCCAACCGCCTCGCTCATTGCAGCCGATACACGTTGAGTCGAGGCTTCATCGCGCTACTGATCAGCGCGCCGTTTGGCGCCGTCAAGCTCAGCGTGAATCCGGGGTCCCCGGCCGGCTGGTTCGCGATGACATAGATCGGCGAGCCGGAGTGCAGGGTTCCACTCATGTTCACATCCCGCCCGGCGCTCACGGTCGGATTCACCGGATAGACGTTCGGGAACAGCGCCGGCCGCTGCGTGTGCAGCGAGGCAAAGACGGCATGCATGTCCCACGACACGAATTTGAGCTCGGCGGGAGCGCTCGCGATATCGGTCACGTAGTTGGCGAGTCCCCAGCGGCTCACGACGTCCTCGAATTGGTCGCCTGTCGCGGCCTCGACGTTGGCGAAGCCGACCTGACTGGTCTCGACCATCGTTCGGGTGAACGCATTCCACGTGGTCCGCGTCGTCCCGGCCGCATACTGATCGACGACATAACGCACGAACAGCCAGGCGGCGCCTCGCTCGGCCAGGGTACCGATCCCCTCGGTGGGCAGGAGGTAATGATTGCCCGTCGAATCGAGATAGTCATTCGCATTCAGCAAATTGCCGGCGTAGAAGCGGCACGCAACGGTCCCGATCGTGCAATCAGCGACCCGCGCATCGCCATTGCTCTCGTAGCTCCGCCCGCCCAGCTCCTCGGCGTAATGGGAGAAGCCCTCGTTCAACCAAAGCAGCTCGCCGTCGGCGTGGCGCACCAGGACGTGCTGATTGAAGCTGATCATGTGCTGGAATTCATGGATGAACGTGACCGGCACGAAGGCCTGCAGCTCGCCGACGCTGTGCGCGCAGCTGAGCGTGCCGGCGGGATCGGCCACAATGGAGTAGAAGATTTCGGCCTTGTTCGAGCGCGAGTCGTTGCTGAGCGCCGGATCGATATCGACGCCGAAGAAGAACCCGGCCACGAATCCGCCCGAATTGCACTCGGCCGCGCTGACGAGCTTGTTGACCGTATTGGTCATCAGCACCAGGACGACGGAGTCCTGGTTGATGTCGGATTCGCGCCCGAAGGCCGCCGTGTCGATCGCATAGAGGCGCGTATCGAATGTCCGGGCGACGCTGTCGAGGGCCACCGAGTCCAGACCGCCGCCGGGCGCGAGGGTGTCGACGTAGATCGCCACCTTGGAGCTGATGCCTTTGACGCGCGCGCCGACGCGATCGAACCTCGAGCAGTCCAGCTTGGCGCACACCTGGAAGGTGCGCAGCTGGTTGTAGACCGGCGGTCCGACCTGCGGCGTCGGCTGCGGTGGCGCCCGCGGTGGGCCCAACTCGGGCGCGAAGCCCCAGGAGCGGCGCTCGTCCCCGAGCCGCAGGAACAAATGAAAGCGCTCCGCCGCGCCGAGCGTGCGGAGCTGCTGCACCGAGGGACTGGGCGTGACGGGACTGATGGTGTCGCCCCCCAGCCGGTATTCCGCCTTGTCGCCGGGATTGCCGGCGGTGAGCTGAGGAACGACGAGATACTGAGCGGCGCCCGCCGTCGCCGGGAAGACGGTACAGCCCTGCGCGACGGCTGGATCGAAGAATCCGTAGGCATCCACCGTGAGCGCAACGCTGTCGTCGGCCGCCGTGCAGGCGGTGATGCTGGGTTCGACGCCCTTAGTACATGCCGCTGCCGCTAGCAACCACACCAGGTGACGCGCTCGCCGTTTCAGCCGGACCTGCCGCCGCCAATTCCCGAACATTCGACTCCTCCACCTGCGTAATCTCACCCGTGCGCCGCAGCGCCCCATGGAAGCAGATCGGCCCGACCAGTTGGTGCATCCCAATCATGGCGACGATCAATCCTTCCAGCGAAACATTCCACTCCGGGAAGGCCCGTCGCAGGATGGCGGCGAGTGTAACGGCCAATCCACCCTGCGATATGAATCCCAACCACCCATAGTTTACCAGATCAGCACTGATGGTATTGTGACGACCGGCCCACCGCATTCCGGCCCAGATTCCTGCGGCTCGCAATCCCGCGAACAGGAGCGCCCATTGCCAGATTTCGGCGAGGGCGCTGAGCTGGAGATTGCTGCCGAGCAGCGCGAAAAATACGGCATAGACCGGGAGAGCGCAGCGCGCGAGCTCGCTTCTGACCCGCTCGCTCACCCCTCGCCCGGACGGCGCGTTTCGCAATGCGAAGCCCGCGGCGAGCGACACCAGTACCGGCTCGAGGCCCGCCAGCCGTAGCGCCTGCGCCACAACGAACGCGAATACCAGCAATACCCATTCGAGATGGCGATGAATGGCTCGCAGGTACTCGGCGGCCGCGAGCCCCAGCGCGACGCCCGCCACGAGGGATCCGCCAAGGACGAGGAACGCGCGCAGCGGGATGCCGGGCGTCACCGCGCCGGGGCTCGCCACGAGAGCCGAGATCGCCAGGATCATAATGAAGACGACGATCGCTCCGAGATCCTGAACCATCGTCACGTCGCGAACGGTGCTCGAGATCGGACCCTTCGCGCCGCTGTCGGTGATGACGGCCCAGACGATCGTCGGCGAGGCAACCGTCGCGAGCGCGCCGAGCGACAGCGCCACCGTCAGCGCGTCCTTGAACGGCTGATGCTCGGTGAGCGGGAACCACGCGCTGACCGTGAGCACGACCAGCGTGACGGCGATGAACGGCACCGCCATCGCTCCCGTGGTCATGCGCAGGATCGTGGCGCGTTGCGGGCCGCGCAGCGCATCGAGTGTCAGCTCGCCACCGACGGCGAACGCGATCAGCGCGAGCGCGCCGCTCCCGATCGCGTTGAGCACCACGAGCTCGTCACCGCGAATGAATCCGAGCCACGCGGGGCCCGCGACGAATCCCGCGATGAGAAAGCCGACGATGCGCGGCATGCGAAACCGCTGCACGATGGTCCCGGCGAGATAGGCGGCGATGGTCAGCAATCCGAGTGCGAGCGTCGCGCGCGCTTCCACCGGACCGCCGCGCGCCAGTCGCTGCAGCAACCCGAAAACGATGAACGTGAACGCCAGCAACAGCCATTGCATGAGCGCGGAAAATACGGCAACTTTCGCGGCGGAACCATGCCGTTCGTTCATCTCCACACCCATAGCGAGTATTCCCTCCTCGACGGCGCCAACCGCATCCCCGAACTGCTCGATCGGGTGCAGGCGCTCGGGATGGATTCGATCGCGATCACCGACCATGGCAACCTCCATGGCGCGTGGTCGTTCTATTCCGAGGCCAAAGCGCGGAAGATCAGGCCGATCCTGGGCTTCGAGGCCTACCTCGCGTTCGGCAGCCGGCACGTCAAGGAAAAACCGGGGCCCGATGTCCCGCTCGGCGCCTCCTATTCCCACCTCGTCCTGCTCGCCACGAACAAGGTCGGCTATCAGAACCTGATCAAGCTGTCGTCGATCGGGTTCCTCGAGGGCTATTACCGCCGGCCCCGCATCGACAAAGAGGTCCTGGCGCAGCACCACGAAGGCATCGTGGGCCTGGCCGCGTGCTTGTCGGGGGAAATCGCGCTCTATCTGCGGCAAGGGAACTACGAAGCGGCCAAGGCGAGCGCCGCATGGTTCGCGCGCACGCTCGGGCCGAACGGATTCTGGCTCGAGGTGCAGAACCACGGAATCGCAGAAGAAAAAGTCGTGGCGGAGGGGATGCTGCGGCTCGCGAAAGAGCTCGGCCTTCCCGTCGTGGCCACCAACGACGCGCACTACTTGAAGAAGGAAGACGCCGAAGCGCACGATGTGCTGCTGGCGATCGGCACCGGCAAGGATCTCGACGATCCGAAGCGGTTTCGGTTCTTCGGCCAGGAGAGCTACGTCAAATCGGAAGCCGAAATGGCGCGCTTGTTCGGCGCCGACTCGATCGCCGAAACGGCGCGAGTGGCCGAGCTGTGCGAGTTCGACTTCGAGAAACGCTACTTCCTGCCGCAGTACCCGCGTCCGGCGGAGTTCGCGACGGATCAGGACCTGCTCGTGCACCTGGCCCGCATCGGCGCCACGGAGCGCTACGGCGATCCCCTGCCGCAGGAGGTGGAGCGGCGCCTCGAGTACGAGCTCGACGTCATCACGCGCACCGGTTATGCGGGCTATTTCCTCATCGTCTATGACCTGATCAAGGCGGCGCGCGATCGCGGCATCCCCGTCGGTCCGGGCCGCGGCTCGGCCGCGGGATCGCTGATCGCGTACGCGCTGCGCATCACCAACGTCGATCCACTCAAGTTCGACCTGCTGTTCGAGCGCTTCCTGAACCCCGAGCGCATCTCGATGCCCGACATCGACCTCGACTTCTGCTTCGAGCGTCGCGGCGAGGTGCTCGAGTACGCGCGCGAGCGCTACGGCCGCGAGTCGGTCGGCCAGATCATCACGTTCGGGACGCTCAAGGCTCGCGCGGCATTCCGCGACGTGGCGCGGACGCTGCGGGTCGAAATGGGCGAGGTCGAGCGGCTCACCAAGCTGATTCCCTCCGGGCCGGCGTTCAGCGTGACGCTCGCCGAAGCCGGCGACAAGGTGCCGGAGGTGAAGGCGGCGGCCGCGCAGGACGAGCGGATCAGAAAAGTCTTGGATTTGGGAGCCAGGATCGAGGGCCTGGCACGCCATGCATCGGTGCACGCCGCGGGCGTCGTGATCGCTCCCGGACCACTCACGGACTACGTCCCCGTCTGTACCGCGCCCGACTCCAAGACCGACGGCGACGCGATCATCACGCAGTTCGACATGATCGCGCTCGAGAAGGTCGGCATGCTGAAAATCGACCTACTTGGCCTGAAAACGCTGACCGTGCTGCACGACGCGGCGGAGATGGTGCGCGAGCGCCATGGCGTCACGATCGATCTCGAGCAGCCCGACCTGAGCGACGCGCGCGTCTACGAGCTGCTGCGCGCGGGACGGACCGCCGGCATCTTCCAGTTCGAATCGCCGCTGGCCACCGATTGCCTGCGCAACATGAAGTGCGACCACTTCGACGACCTGGTCGCCACCAACGCGCTGCTGCGCCCCGGTCCGCTCGACACCGGGATGTACCTCGTCTACATCAACCGCAAGCTCGGCCGCGAAAAGGTCCGCTACCCGCATCCCGCGCTCGAAGAGATCCTCGCGCCGACCTACGGCGTGATCGTCTATCAGGAGCAGGTGATGCTCATCGCGAGCAAGCTCGCCGGCTACTCGCTCGCCGAAGCCGACGTCCTGCGCAAAGCGGTCGGCAAGAAGATCAAGGAGCTGATTCAGGAAGAGCTCGGCAACTTCGTCAAGCGCGCGATCGCGCGCGGCCACGACAAGAAAACGGTCGAAGAGATCGCCGCGCAGATCGAGACCTTCGGCCGCTACGGCTTCAACAAGTCGCACTCGGTCGCGTACTCGATTCTCTCGTATCAGACCGCGTGGTTCAAAGTCTATTATCCCGGCGAATTCATGGCGGCGCTGCTGTCGTCGGAAATCGGCAACACCGATCGCGTGGTGCAGTACATCAACGAGGCGCGCGAGCTCGAGCTGCAGGTGCTCGCGCCCGACGTGAACGAATCGGGTTACAAGTTCACGGTCGTCGGGGATCAGCGGATCCGGTTCGGCCTCGGCGCCGTGCGCAACGTTGGGGAGGGAGCGATCGCCTCGATCATCGCGGGCCGGCAGGCGGCGCCGTATCGCTCCCTGGTCGAGCTGTGCGACCGGATCGACCTGCGGTTGTGCAACAAGCGGGTGATCGAGTCGCTGATCGACGCCGGGGCGTGCGATTCGTTCGGGGGCGAGCGCTCGCAGCTCGTGGCCGCGCTGGACCACGCCTTCAGCGAGGCCCAGGTGCGGCAGCAGGAGCGCTTCACCGGCCAGCACGCCCTCTTTGCCGATGAAACACCCGTCCCCCTTCCCCCTTCCCCCGTCCCCGACGTCCCCCCCTGGTCGGAGCACGAGCGGTTAGCCCGGGAGAAAGCGGTCCTGGGGTTCTTCATCTCGGGGCACCCCCTCGCCAAGTACCGCACGGAGGTGGAGCTTTTTGGGACCCGTACGACCGCCAGCCTGGGGCTGTGGAGCGCCCAGAAGGTGACTATCGCAGCCGTCGTCACCGTGGTGAAGCGGCAGATTTCGAAAAAATCGGGAGCGGAGTACGCGCGCCTCACGCTCGAAGACTTTCACGGTGCGGCGGAGGCCATCGTATTTCCGGAGGCGTGGTCGAAGTTGAATTCGGCGATCCGCGCCGATGGGTCGTACCTGCTGACGGGCAGCTACAGCCAGCGCGACCGCGCGGAAGAACAGGCGCCGTTCATCGTCGAGGGGGCGCGCCTGCTCGATGAGCTGAAGCCGAGCGGCGCCATCGGCGTGGCGCTGCGCTGGACGGCGGGAAGGGCGCCCGAGCCCGATGCGACGCGCGCCATCGCCGCGCTGTGCGCCGCGCATCCGGGCCCGGTTCCCGTGTTTCTCGAGTGGACCGGAGCGAACGGTGCGGGCAACGAGACCGTGCGGCTGCGCAGCCGCCAATTCCGCGTCGACGGCGCGGACGAACTTTTGGCTGCATTGCGAGGGATCATCGGTGTTGAAGGAGTTACGCTCGTACGAGCCTGATTGGGGACAGGCTAAAGCCTGTGCTCGGCCTACACTGTCCTTAAGGACAGTGATTGCCGAGCACACCCTTTAGGGTGTGAATTAAAACGACCGAATGGCGACTTATACCTTGGATTTTGAAAAGCCCCTGCTCGAGCTGGAAAAACAGATCGAGGAGCTGAAGCGCGTCGCCGGCGAAAAAGGCGAGGTCGCCAAGAACCTGGTGCCGCTCGAGGAGCAGCTCGCCACGCTGCGCGTCGAGATCTATCGCAATCTCACACCGATGCAGCGCGTGCAGGTCGCCCGGCACCCGCGCCGGCCCTACCCGCTCGACTACGTCAACACCGTCTTCACCGACTTCGTGGAGCTGCACGGCGACCGCCTGTACCGGGACGATCCGGCCATTGTCGGCGGCTGGGCGCGGCTCGACGGCACCAGCGTCATGCTCATCGGCCATCAAAAGGGCCGCGACACCAAGGACAACCTGTACCGCAACTTCGGGATGGCGCACCCGGAGGGCTACCGCAAGGCGATGCGGCTCATGCGCCTGGCGGCCAAGTTCAACGCGCCCGTGGTGACGCTGGTGGACACGCCCGGCGCCTATCCGGGGCTCGGCGCCGAAGAGCGTGGCCAGGCGGAAGCCATCGCGAGCAGCCTGATCGAAATGGCCTCGTTGCCGACCCCGATCGTCACCGCGGTGATCGGCGAGGGCGGCTCGGGCGGCGCGCTCGCCGTGGGACTCGCCGACAAGGTGTTGATGCTCGAAAACTCCGTCTATTCCGTGATTTCTCCGGAAGGGTGCGCGGCCATTCTCTGGAAGGACGCCAGCCAGCGCGAGCGCGCCGCGGAGGCCCTCAAGATCACGGCGCAGGACCTGCTCAATCTGGGCGTCATCGACGAGATCATCCCCGAGCCGCCCGGCGGGGCGCACTCCGATCCCGAGGCCGCGGCGGCGGCACTTGGCGACGCGCTGCAGCGCCATCTCGGCCAGCTGCGCAAGCTCAAAGTCGACAAGCTGCTCAAACGCCGCGAAGAGAAGTACCTTTCGATGGGTGCGCTAACCGAGAAGTGAATTGACGCATGTCTTGGAAGTCCGGTTCAAAGGGAACCGGCGCGAATACTTCAGCTGGCCGTCTCAAGACTCCTCCCCGCTCCACCTCGATACTCCAGTAATCGTGGAGGTCGAGCGTGGGCAGGACTTTGGGGTCGTTTCGGCGCTGGGCGATGTCGCCGAGAAGAAATGCCAACGCTGCGGCTCCTGCGGGCAGGCTGACAGTCCGCCGCCCCGCGCTATCGTGCGCCAGGCGACGCCCGAAGACCGCAAGGTCGCCACTGAGCTCCGTATTAATGAAGAAGAAGTCCGCAAGACCGTGCGGGATCGGGTGCGCCAGCACAACCTGCCGATGAAAGCCTCCGACGCCGAATGGCAGTGGGATAAGCGCAAGCTCACGATCTATTTCACCGCGGAGCAGCGGGTCGATTTCCGCGCGCTGGTGCGCGATCTCGCCGGACTGTTCCGCACGCGCATCGAGCTGCGGCAGATCGGCGCGCGCGACGAAGCGAAACGGCTCGACGGCATCGGACGCTGCGGCCGGCAGCTGTGCATCTCGGCGTGGCTGCCGGAAGGACGTCCCGTGAGCCTGTCGCTCGCCAAGGCGCAGGGGCTGTCGCTCAATCCGGTCCAGATCTCCGGGCCCTGCGGGCGCCTGCTCTGCTGCCTGCACTACGAGCACGAATTCTACGTGCAACAGCGCAAGCGCTTCCCCAAAGAAGGAAAGACCGTGAAAACGGCCGAGGGAGGAAACGAGCGCGTCGTGTCTGTAGACATCTTCCGCGAGCGAGTCACGCTCAGGTCCGAGGAAGGCGCCACCCGGGTGGTCTCGCTCGAGCAACTTCGGTCGTAAGTGTCCAAGTTCTACATCACCACGGCCATCGATTACTCCAACGGCGATCCCCATCTGGGACACGCCCTGGAGAAAGTCGGCGCCGATGCGATCGCGCGTTATCGCCGCCTGTGCGGCGACCAGGTGCGCTTCCTCATGGGGATGGATGAGCACAGCCAGTCGGTGATTCAGGCGGCCCAGCGTGGCGGCGTGACCCCGCGCGAATGGGTCGACCGGATGGCGACCACCTTCGCCGATTACTGGCGCCGGCTCGAGTGCAGCAACGACGACTGGATCCGCACGACCGAGCACCGGCACGTGCGCGGCGTGGTCGCGCTGCTCGAGCGTATCCAGCAGCAGCGTCCCGACGATCTCTACGTCGCCGACTACGAGGGCCTGTACTGCACCGGGTGCGAGGAGTTCAAACAGCCGGCGCAGATCGCGAACGGGCGCTGCATCGAGCATCCGACGCTCGAGCTGGTGCGCACCAAGGAGCGCAATCATTTCTTCCGGTTGAGCGCGTACGGGCAAAGGCTGCTGCAGCTGATCGGGACGGGAGAGTTTCGCGTCGAGCCCGAGATCCGCCGCAACGAAGTCGTGCGGCTGATCGCAGACGGATTACAGGACGTGTCGATCTCGCGGCAGCGCTTGCCGTGGGGCATCCCCTTCCCCGGCGACGCCGAGCAGACGGTGTACGTCTGGTTCGACGCGCTGATCAATTATCTCTCGGCGACCGGATTCCCCGAGGCGGGCTACGATCGTGTGTGGCCCGCCGAGCTGCACGTGGTCGGCAAGGGGATCACGCGC
>DATMZX010000052.1:0-4699 GCA_035573235.1 Gemmatimonadales bacterium | reverse complement strand
CGAACGCCGTGAGCGCGAGCGCGAGCGTATCCGCGCGCTTGTCGAGAACGGCGGCCGCAAAGGCGGCCGTCCCCGGATCGGCGTTCACGCCGCTGCTGTTGGATCCGGCGCCGCGCGAGCTGCCCGTGGCGCCACGGGAGCTGATGATCCCCGACGCCGCGGCGACGAGTACGGCCCCGCCGAGCGCGCAGGCCACGTAGATCGCGGGTTGGAGGAAGCGTTTGCGCGACGGCGCGGGCGTGACCATCGGAATGGGGGTGTCGTCGTCGACGTCGAGATCGGGAACGAGCAGTGGCCGGCTGTTGATGCGCTCACCAGACGCTTCGCTGAACGGCGTCCCGAAGCGCGCGACCGGCTCGGCCGCATGATAGTTACGCCAGCCCAGCATCGTCGGCTTGGGACCGTCGGTCTTCGCGGGTTCGGCGAGCCACTCGTATAGCGGGAGCGCTTCGACCGGCCAGGCGGGGCTCGAGGATTGGCGGAAGACCGCGCCGGCTTCACCGCCGGCCGAGAGGACCATGACGATGGACGTCTCGCCGTCGCCGAACAACTCGCTCTGCGCTTCGACGTCGGACGGAGTGAGCGCGGCGTCGGTGAACGAATGACTCCGGTACCAGCCGACGATCTCGATCCCGGCCGCGGCTCCGCGCATGCCCTGCGCGAGCGCGTGCGCCGCCTCATCCTCGGACGGCAGCACCGGGAGCGGCAGCGCGCCGTCGATGATGACGAACTGCGCGCCCGAGCGGCCGTCGGTGAAACGCCGGCCGGCGAGCAACCCGATCCCGAGTCCGTTCGGCAATGTGCCGAGGCGCTCGTGAATTTTTCTGAGTGTATGTTGTGCGAAGAACATCAATGGCGCGGGCCGATGCGTACCGCCGACGACCGGAGTCCACAGGATCGAATCGGCGACCGGCATGAGCCGCATCTGCCGCGGATCCGGCAGGCGCGCGGAGTGCGGGATGATGGCAAGTTCTTGTTGGACTGCCGGGCGAGTCCCGGTGACTGGACTAATCTCTGACACGAAGTCCCCCTTCCCTCGCAGGGGGGGAGGGCATATACCGTACCGTGCGGATGCCGCCGTAAGCGCTGAAAAGACAGAGACTTGATTCGGACTGGGGATAGTACTTGTAAGCGACGTGAAACACTTCGTGAAGCACGTATCTTCGACGTCTTGAGCCACTTATGCGTATACAAGTCGTGACTTTTCGGACTTTCTTGCCCGTGACCCTCGGGCTCGCGGGCCTGGCGGCGTGCGGATCCAACCGGAATGCCCCGCCCCCCAAAGTGCCGGTCAGTGTCGCCCGGGTCGAGCGCCGCGCGGTTCCCTATGAGCTCGCGGCGACGGGGACCGTCGAAGCGGTTCGCGCGGTCGACGTCGTGCCGCAGGTCAACGGAACGATCCTCCGCGTCAATTTCCGCGAAGGCGACGAAGTCGGGTCGGGCCAGGTTCTGTTCGAGATCGATCCCCGCCCCTATCGCGCCGCGCTGCAGCAGTCCGAAGCCGCGCTGCTGCGCGACCTGACGCAGGCGCAGAGCGCCGCGCGCGAAGCGGCGCGCTATCGCGAGCTGGCCACGACGAACACCGTCACGCAGGAAGACTACGAGCAGCGACAGGCGGCTGCCGACGGCGCGGCGGCGACGGTGCGCTCCGATTCGGCGTCCGCTTCGATTGCGCGCCTCAATCTCGAATACGCCACCGTGCGCGCGCCGATTTCGGGACGCACCGGCCGGCTCCTGCTGCACGAGGGCAATGTCGTGCGTGCCGGCAGCGATCCGCTCGTCTCCATCGTTCAGATCCGGCCGATTCTGGTGCGGTTCCCGGTGCCGGCCGTGAATCTTCCCGCGCTGCGCAAGCGTTCCGGGGAGGAGCTCGTCGTGATCGCCATGCCCTCCCGGGACTCGGCCTCCGCAGTGCAGGGCGTGCTGTCATTCGTGGACAACCAGGTCGACACCACCACCGGAAGCGTGCTGCTCAAGGCGCGCTTCCCGAACAATGACAAAGGGTTGTGGCCCGGAGAATTCGTGGGCGTCACGCTCGTGCTCGGAATGCAGCTGGATGCCGTCGTGGTGCCGAGCGCTGCGGTGATGCAGGGACAACAGGGCTCCTACGTATTCGTCGTCAATGACGACGGCACGACATCCACGCAGCCGGTGACAATCGAGCGCACGATCGACAGCCTGACGGTGCTCGCCGGAGTTCCGACCGGCGCCCTGGTCGTCACCGACGGCCAGCTGCGGCTCACGCCCAACGCCAAAGTCGACATTCGCACCGCGCCGAATACCGAATCCCAGGGCGTGCGGTGAACATCTCGGGTCTCTTCATTCGCCGCCCGGTGGCGACGACGCTGGTGATGTTCGGGATCCTGATGTTCGGCCTCATGGCGTATCGCCTGCTGCCGGTGAGCGATTTGCCGAACGTCGACTACCCGACGATCACCGTTTCCGCCGGTCTGCCCGGCGCGAGCCCGCAGACGATGGCGGCGGCGGTCGCGACCCCGCTCGAGAAGCAGTTCTCGACGATTGCGGGCATCGACGCGATGACGTCGACGAGTACGCTGGGCGGCACGAACATCACGCTGACGTTCGCCCTCTCCCGCAACATCGACGCCGCCGCCGCCGACGTGCAGGCCGCGATCTCGAAGACGCTGCGGCAGTTCCCGCCCGGCATGCAACCGCCGTCGTACAACAAGTCGAATCCCGCCGACTCGCCGATCCTGTTCCTGGCGCTGACGTCGACCACGATGCCGCTGCCGCAGCTGAACGAGTACGCGGAGACGTTCCTCGCGCAGCGGCTGTCGACGGTGAGCGGCGTCGCGCAGGTGCAGGTGTTCGGATCGCAGAAGTACGCGGTGCGGATCCAGGTCGATCCCAAGGCGCTCGCCGCGCGCGGCATCGGCCTCGACGAGGTGTCGGGGGCGATCTCCTCGGGCAATCCCAACCTGCCGGCCGGGACGCTGTGGGGACCGCAGCGCGCCTACACGATCCTGACCGACGGCTCGATCTCGAGCGCGCCGGAATTCCGTCAGCTCGCGGTGACGTATCAGAACGGCGCGCCGGTGCGGCTGCAGGACGTGGCGCGCGTCCTGGACGATGTGCAGGATTCGCGCACGGCGAGCTGGTTCGACGGCCGCCGCGCGATCGTGCTGGCCGTTCAGCGCCAGCCCGGCACCAACACCGTGCAAGTCGCGGACGCCGCCAAGGAGATGGTGGCGCAGCTCGCGCCGCAGATGCCGCCGTCGGTGCAGATCAACACGCTATACGACCGCTCCATTTCCATCCGCCAGTCGGTGCACGACGTGCAGATCACGCTGCTGATCACGCTGGCGCTCGTCGTGATGGTGATCTTCCTGTTCCTGCGGAATCTCTCCGCGACGGTGATTCCGAGCCTCGCGCTGCCGTTTTCGATCATCGGCACGTTCTCGGTGATGTATCTGATGGGCTACAGCCTCGACAACCTGTCCCTGATGGCGCTGACGCTGTCGGTGGGATTCGTCGTGGACGACGCCATCGTGATGCTCGAGAACATCGTGCGCCATCTCGAGAAGGGAAAACGGCCGATGCAGGCCGCGCTCGACGGCGCGCGCGAGATCGGCTTCACCATCGTGTCGATGACGCTGTCGCTGACGGCCGTCTTCATTCCGGTGCTGCTGATGGGCGGCATTCTGGGCCGGCTGTTCCACGAGTTCGCGGTGACGATCGGCGTGGCGATCCTCGTGTCCGGGTTCGTCTCGCTGACGCTCACGCCCATGCTGTGCAGCCGGTTCCTGCGCCCGCCCCGGGAAGAGCACCACGGCCGCTGGTATCAGGCGAGCGAGAACGTCTACCAGCGCGTGCTGGCGTACTATGAGCGCACGCTCGGCTGGGTGATGGACCACCGGCCGGCGACGATGCTCTTCTCGTTCGGCGTGCTCATCGCCACGCTGCTGCTCTACAGAATCGTGCCCAAGGGATTCATTCCGACCGACGACATCGGCTCGATTCAAGGCACGACTGAAGTGCTGGAGGGCAGCTCGTTCGATGCGATGCGTGACCACCAGCTCGCGGTCGCCGAGATCGTGCGCCAGGATCCGAACGTCGACCACTTCATGTCGTCGATTGGCGGCGGTAATCAGGGCCGGCTCAGCATCCGGCTCAAGCCGCGGAGCCAGCGTCTACCCGCGAACGAGGTCGTGCGCGAGCTGACCCCGAAGCTCAACAGTGTTCCGGGAGTTCGCACGTACCTCAGCGTCCCGCCCGCGATTCGCGTGGGCGGGCGCACGACCAAGACGCAATACCAGTTCACGCTGCAGAGCGCGGATCTCGAGGAGCTGTACAGCAACGCGAGCAAGCTCGAGACCGCGCTGCGCGGCAATCCCAAGCTCGCGGACGTGACGACCGACCTGCAGATCAAGAATCCGCAGGTGAACGTGCGCATCGACCGCGATCGCGCGACCAGTCTCGGCGTTTCGGTGCAGCAGATCGAGCAGGCGCTGTACGACGCCTACGGGTCCCGCCAGGTCTCGACGATCTACACGCCGAACAACCAGTACTGGGTCATCATGGAGCTGCTGCCGCAATATCAGCGCGATCCCAACGCGCTGGGGCTCCTCTATCTGCGATCGCAGCGCGGCACGCTGATCCCGCTCACGTCGGTCGCGACGGCGACGAGCGACGTCGGCCCGCTGACCGTGAATCACAGCGGCCAGCTGCCCTCCGTGAC
>DATMZX010000051.1:0-18911 GCA_035573235.1 Gemmatimonadales bacterium | reverse complement strand
GACCGCCCGCCGCGCGTTGGACGGGTGAACCATACGTTCGGGGGGGAATCCCTGCCGTCCTGGTTCTGGAACGTCCTGAAGCAGGGGTTGCTGAGCGTCGTGATGAAGTGACGTTCTTCCGGCTACCGCGGGTCCCGCACGACTCCCACAAAGAGAATTGTTCCCGACAGGTTCTCTCGTAGCGCAAAGACGAATGGCCGGTCCACAACGATCGGCTCTGGCCCGCAGACACAGGTCGGGCCGACGCCAACCGCGGTCGCGGCGGCGGCTTCCGTGCCCTCCTCGTCGACTTTCACGTACGTGCGGTGCAGGACATCGGTGATCACCGCGCCGGCGGCCAGGCGACTGAAATCCGCCGACGGGGTAAATGCGATCCCCATCCCCAATGCCTCGAGCGTGGCGTTGAGCGTGAGGTTGTTCTCGAGTTTGAACTTGGGCAGATACAGCTCGGCGCCCAGCGAGTCGAGACTCCCGGTCCACGCCAGCCACTGGTCGAGCGTCAGTCCCGCAATCAGGTCGTCTACCGTCGCCGGCTCCTGCGGCAGCACGATCGTCATCGAGAATGCCTGCCCACCATAAGGAAGGTCGACGACCGTCGCGCTCGGCGTGCGGACGCTGCGAATTTTCGCGGGATGCTCATGTGCCATGGTCGGGACCGGTACGGTCGTCCCATCAGCCAGATGGAATGGCCGCGGCTGTGTGAGCGCCTTGTCGAACTGCTGCGTCCAATCCCCCTTGAAATAGATCGCGTTGATCAGATACATCAGCACGTCATCCGGGATCGGAGACGGCACGATGGTCGGGATCAGACCTTGGGTCTGCTGCTTCACCCAATCATTGATCGTTTGCGATGCGCTCGGAGCCTTGAAATCGAGCGATGCTACGCGCGCATCGAAGTAGGTGCGCGTCGCGTCGAGGAACGGCGGCTCGACCTGAAATCGAGGGTCGTACCAGATCGAATTCGCGATCTGGAACTTCACGTGTGCGTCGAGCTGACGCAGCAGCATGATGAGACTGCGATTTGCCTCGTTCACCTCCGCCAGCGTCATGCCGTCGAGCTCGAGCGTGGTGCGCATGGCATCCGCGGTCGTGCCGGCGGCGCCGTTGTACGTCATCCCGAGCGCCATCGCGATCGACAGCGGCGAAATGAAGAGGTTGGGGAGAGTGTCGCTGGTTTCGGACGTGACCTGCTTCAGCAGCTTGATCGCCAGCCGGTTATCGGCATCGATCAGACGCTGCTCGCTGGTCGTCAGGGCGCGCGGCAGCGCCGTGATGCGCGTGGGTGCCGGTTCGATTGGATTCTTGCCGCATGCAAGCGCGAGGGACACCAGAGCAACCGCGGACAGACGTTTCATGACGGCCTCCTCATGCCTCAGAATACCCACGTGGGTACGCCGCCGTCACGATCCGCGCCCCACAAGTCACAAAACACGACGGCCGCCGAAACCCGGCGGCCGCAGTGCTTGCACGCACGTTCACCTACTCAGCAGGACAGGCTCGACCCGCCGCACTCTGGCGACGGGCCGAAGCCGTTACGTCCTACCGCTCCTCTTCGATATAGCCACCCTCTTCTTCATGCTCGGGGTTCGAGCCGGGGCGGTTACGCTCGCCTTCTTTTCTCTTCATCGGGCCCGTTTCATCGGGGCGCGGCTGCCGCGGGTTATTCGGGTCGAGTCGCATATTCGATCTCCGGTTGTTTTTGAGGAAGAACGACTGCGTGCACAGGCAACCTACGAAGATGTAATCCCCCTCACTATCAACCCGACGGGCGAAATCCGATCTAGCCGTGCGCTCGGCCATGGGCTTAGTACCACCGCGAGTCGCAAGCGGTGTATGTTGGTGTCGCTCGATGCACTCACCGACCGCCTGGATCGTGTTCGCGTACGCCATTCTCAGCAGGATGGCGTACGTGCTGTTCGTGGGCTGGACCCTGCGCCGCGAGGAGCGCGAGCAGTTCTACGCGACGCGCTATGGGCCGGTCGAAGGCTTTCGCGTGTTTCGCCGGCGCGCCGCGTGGGCCATGAACCATGACGGGTTCGCGTTCATCGTGCTCTGCGTCGTCACGCGCAACAGCTGGTCATTGCCCTTCTCGACCCTTGCGACATTCGCCGTGGGCGCGGTGCTCGTGTTCCTGGGCGCCGGCACGAAAATCTGGGCCGCGCGCACGCTGGGTAGCAACGCGTACCATTGGCACAACTTCTTCGATCCGGAGGAAGCGGTCGGGCCCGTATCGTCCGGCCCGTACCGGTTCATCAAGAGTCCGATGTACACCATCGGATACCTGCACACCTACGGACTCGCCGTGATGCTCCGGTCATTTCCCGGGATAATCGCCGCGGTCTTTTCCCAGGCCGCGATCCTCGCCTTCTTCTTCATCGTGGAACGCCCGCACTTTCACCGGCTGCACCGCTCTAGCTGATCCCGCCGGGAGCACGTCTATTCTGGCGTGTCCGTCACGTTGCCTTTCTACTATATGCACGCTCTCGGGAGAGAAACGCCTATGCGACGTGGTGCCAGTCTGCTCGCCGCCGTCCTGTTTGTGCCGTCTCTGCTGCTCGCGCAGGGCTCGATCCGCGGTCGGGTGACCGACGCGGCCGGCGCCCCGCTCGCCCGCGCCAGCATCACGGCCGAGGGCGCCGGACTGATCACGGAGAGCGACGACCAGGGTCGGTACGAGATTCGCGGGCTCTCGCAGGGTAGTCACATCCTGCGCGTGCGGGCACTCGGATACGTGGCCCAGGCCGTGCGCGTCACGGTCGGGACCGACCCGGTCACCCAGGACTTCGTGCTCGTGGAGCAGGCGATCGCGCTATCGCCGGTCGACATCACGGTCGGTTCGCGCGCGCGTCACACGGCGTCGGAAGAGCTGGCGGTTCCGGTCGACGTCTTCACCTCCGAGACGATGAAGCTGCAGGGCGCGACGGAAACGGGACAAATCCTGCAGTCGCTCTCGCCGTCGGTGAACTTCCCGCATCAGAGCGTCACGGATGCGACCGACATCGTGCGGCCGTTCACGCTGCGCGGCCTGTCTCCCGACCACACGCTCGTCCTGGTGAACGGCTGGCGCCGTCACCAGACCGCGCTGGTGAACACCTTCGCCTACGGAACGGGCGCCGGCTCGAGCGGCGTCGACCTGAACGCCATTCCATCGAGCGCCATCGACCGCATCGAAGTGCTGCGCGACGGCGCATCGGCGCAATACGGCTCGGACGCCATCGCCGGCGTCGTGAACATGGTGCTGAAGGAAGGACAGCTCACGCCGTTCCTGACCTCGAGCGCCGGCCGCTACGACCCCAACAGCTACGACGCCGACGGCACGACCGTGAACGTGAACGGCGGGTTCGGCCTGGGAATCGGGCGCGGCTCGCTCGGAATTTTCGGCGAGTTCCTCGATCGCCAGCCGACCAACCGCGCCTGGGCGGACATCTATGAAGACGCCGGCACCGGCGTCACCGATTCGATCGTCGACGGTCGCGTGATCCAGAAGCGCAATCCGGCGCCGCAGCCCAACCATCACTGGGGGGACGGGCTCGAGCGCGACCTGCTCACGATGGCGAACCTGCGCTTGCCGCTGAATGACGCGGGGACGACGGAGCTGTACAGCTTTGGCGGCTACAGTTACCGCCAAGGGACTGGCAACGCCTATCGCCGCTGCGCCGTCGACTGCGCGAGCTTCATTCAGAGTCGCAGCTGGTCGGAGATCTATCCCCTCGGCTATCTGCCGGAATTCGCCCCCAAGGTGACGGACTACTCGATCGCGGGCGGCGTCCGGACCGCGACCGCCGGCTGGTCGATCGACCTCGGCACGTCCTACGGGTTCAACCGGTTCGATTACGACATGCGAAACACGCTGAACGTCTCGCTCGGTCCGTGTCTCGATCCCGCCAATCCCTGCGCGCCGGGACCTGACAGCGTGTTCGGCACGGGCGACGAAATCGCGAACCAGACCTCGTTTTTTGCGGGCCGCCTCGAGCGGGACGAGTGGTCCGTCGGAATCAACGCGGCGAAGTCGGTGAAGATGGGTCTGCCGGGCCCCGTGAACGTCGCCGTGGGCGCGGCCTATCGGCGCGAAGGCTATCAGATCACCAGCGGCGAGCTGGCGTCCTACGTGGACGGCAATCACCTCGGCCCGGACTCGAGCGATGGCCGGCCGTACTCGCAGGGATTTCCCGGATTCCGCCCCGCGGACGAATCGAACTCGAGCCGCAGCAACGTCGGTCTGTACGCCGATCTCGAAACGAACCTGAGTTCGAAGATCCTCGCCAACGTCGCGGGCCGGTTCGAGGACTATTCCGATTTCGGATCGCTTGTGACCGGGAAAGGCGCGTTCCGGTTCCAGCCCTCTCCAAAGTTCACGGTGCGGGCGGCCGTCAGCACGGGATTCCGCGCGCCGGGCCTGGGCCAGTCGAACTTCAGCCACGTCACCACGAACGTGATCGCCGGTGTGGTGACCGATGTGCTGGTCGCTCCGGTGGGCGACAGTGCCGCGCGGCTGTTCGGCGCAAAACCGCTCAAGGCGGAAAAGTCGGTGAACTTGAGCGCGGGGTTCGCGTTCAGCCCGAACGACAACCTCACGTTCACGGTCGATGCGTTCCAGATCAAGCTCAACGATCGTATCCTGCTGGGCGCGACGTTCGACGACAGCGTGAGTCTCGCGCTGCTCGCCGCGAACGGATTCAACAACCTGGGCGGGATTCAGTACTTCACGAACGGCCTCGACACCAGGACGCAGGGGCTCGATCTGACCGCCGATCTGCGCCGGCAGGCGGGCGCGGGCACGGTGAATCTGACCGCCGCCGTGAACTACACGAAAAACAAGATCGTGTCGATCGATCCCTTGCCGGCGGCGCTGGACACGGCAGGCTCGACCGAGCCCGGCATCATCGACTCGGTCACCTATATCGGAATCACGGAGGAGCGCCCCGACTGGCGCGGCACGCTGACCGGCCAGTATTCGGTGGGCCGATTCCATTCCTTGCTGCGCGCGTCGTACTACGGCAAGTTCTCGTCGGCACAGCCGGGGTACTGCGATCTCTGCCGCGAGCGCTACGGCTCGAAGAGCCTGTTCGACGCCGAGGTTGGCTATCGGTTCGCGAGTGTGGATCTCGCGCTCGGGGTGCGGAACCTGTTCGACACGTATCCGGACAAGCCAAGCTCGCAAGTGATCGTCGACTCGTTCGGGGACCGGTCGATGGACTTCAACAACAATTTCGGCACGTTCCCCTGGGCGGCGGCATCGCCGTTCGGCTACAACGGCCGGTTCGTCTATGCCCGGGTGGAGATGAATCTGTTGAAGTAGGGTGGCGAAGTCTCACGTTCAGCTCGGAGGAAATGCTTATGGTCGCCGCACACCGTTGCCTGAGCCTCGTCGTGGTTGCCGCGCTGTTGTATGGCGTGCCGGCGGCGGCGCAGAACGGCCGGATTCGAGGGACTGTCCGCGATGCCAGCGGGGGATCGGTGTCGGGCGTGACGATCAGGGCGCAGGGGCCGGGTGCCGGTCGTGCGACCAGCTCGTCCGACGGCACCTACCGGATCGACAACCTCACGCCCGGCACGTACGTGGTGGCGGCATCGCTGCCCGGCCTGCGGACGCAATCACAACAAAATGTCAGCGTGGCCGCCAGCGGCGAAACGGTCGTCGACTTCGTCATGCAGGCGCTGGAGCTCGAAGCGGTGACCGTCACGGCGATGCTGCGCGAGCAGCGTCTCGCGGACGTTCCGTTCTCGATTGCGGCGCCGACCGACCAGGCGTTGCGGCTGCGCGGCGCTGACAACATCGAAGCGGTGGCGCAGAACGTCGCCGGCTTCAGCGTGCAAAACCTCGGCCCGGGCCAGAGCCAGCCGGCGATCCGCGGCGCTTCCTCGGGCCAGATCGCGCGCGACCAGCCCGGCGTCAAAGAAGATGTCGGCGCCTATCTCGACGACGCGGTCGTCTCGCTTTCGCTGTTCACGCCCGATCTCGATCTGTTCGATGTAGGCCGCGTCGAAGTGCTGCGCGGACCACAGGGCACGCTGTACGGCTCGGGCTCTCTCTCGGGCACGGTGCGCTACATCAGCAATCAGCCCGAGATTGGCTCGAGCAACACGTTCGGCGAAGTGGGAATGAATTGGATAGATGGTGGCGATCCGGGCACGGTGGCACGGCTCGGCTTCAACGTCCCACTAGGTGAGAAAGCGGCCGCCCGCATCGCCGGATACAGCTCGCATACCGGCGGCTACATGGACGCGATGCAGCCGACGGGGCTGTTCGACGAGAATGTCAACAGCAGCTCGCGCAGCGGAGTTCGCGCCGCGCTGCGTCTTTCGCCCAGCTCGAAGTTTACGATCACCCCGCGGGTCGTGTACCAGGAGGTCAAGGCGGACGGTTGGAATCGCATCGACGCTTTCAACATTCTGGCCAATCCGTACACTACGACCCGCCCGGCGAGACAGTTGGGTGAGCGTGGGTTGTTCACACAGACCCCCGAGCCGTTCACTGACAGGTTCTTGCTCACGGACCTGAAGCTCGAGGCGGACGTCGGGGCGGCGAAGCTGACTTCGGTCACGACCTATATGCACCGCAAGATTCGCGTCGATCGGGATGGCACTGCGCTGTCGGGGAGCGTGACCGGCGGGACGATTGGTCTCCCGGAAGACATCTACACGCTCGACTCACCGTTCAACGACCACACGTTATCGAAGGTCTGGACGCAGGAAGTCCGGCTCTCGGGCGCGATGACCAAGCTGCGCTGGGTGATCGGTGGCTTCTACAGTACGAACGAGCGCAGTTACGGGCAGGATGTCTTCGTTCCCGGATTCGATACGGCGGCCGCGCCGCTCCTCGGGGCGCCGGACGGATTTACGCAAGGGCTGCGCGCCCCCAAAGATCATTTGTTCTGGTCGGATCTGCAGTACAACCTGAAGCAGGGCGCGCTGTTCGGAGAGGCGACCTACGGCGTCACGCCCAAGCTCGATCTCACCGGGGGTCTGCGCTACTACAACTTCAGCGAAGACCGCGGATTGATCTTCGACGGCATTTTCACGAACGACAATACGGGAACCGCGTTGGTGACCGATACCGGCACCACGAAAGCCGACGGTATCGTCCCACGCGTCATCGCGAGTTACAAAGTTTCCCCGTCGCTCACGCTCAACGCGCAGGCATCCCAGGGGTTCCGGTTGGGCGGCATCAACGATCCGCTCAACACCGCCATTTGCTCGCCCGCCGACTTGGCCACCTTCGGCGGCCGGGATTCATGGGAGAACGAAACCGCGTGGAACTATGAAGCCGGCGTGAAGTCCCAGGTCCTGCACGGGCGCGGCAGCATCAATCTGTCCGCGTTTTATATGGATATTCGCGACCTGCAGCTCAACGTGACCGCCGGCTCCTGCTCGTCGCGGCTCGTGTTCAACGCGCCGAAGGCCGTCAGCCAGGGCCTCGAGCTCGAGATCACCGCGGCGCCGAGTACTAACGTCGATTTCGCATTCTCAGCCGGGTTCAACAATGCCGAGCTACGCTCGACGCTGTACTCCGTAGACACACTCGGCGATTCGACTGTGGTTTCCGGCGTCAAGTCGGGTAACCGCCTGCCGAGTGTGCCGAAGGTTCAGATGTCAGGCGCGCTGACGTATGGATGGGATGTGTGGCAGAGCTCTCGGCTGTCCGTTACCGGCAGCTTCCAGTACGTGGGGTCGCGTTACACGGCGATCGACGACCAGGGAAACGGTGTCTGTCTCGCGGGTGTCACCACCTGCCCGTTCGGAACGGTGGACATGACCAAGTTCGAGGTGGACGAGGGTGGAGCGACGATCGGTGGCCCGCTCACGCAAGACGTCTTCCGGTTCGATCCGCTGCTGCCGGCGTATACGTTGCTCAACCTGCGCCTCGGTGTGCGGAAGTCCAGCTGGGACGTGGGGCTGTTCGTGAACAACCTGGCGGACGAGCGGGCGTTCCTCGCGCTCGATCGCGAGCGCGGCACCCGAGCGCGGGTGGGATTCTTGACGAATCAACCACGTACGATCGGTCTGTCACTGAGGTTTGACTACTGAGCCACTGGTCACGCAGATCAGCTACTGATTGACGCAGATACACGAAAACCGCCGGAGCAATGTCCGGCGGTTTTCTGCGCTTATCCGTTGCTGATCCGTGCGATCTGCGCCTACATGCGCGCGCCGGCCATCCCAGCGCCGACGCCGGCCTCCTCCGTATAGAACTTCGCGCCCACGACGGCCGCGAGCGGCGCTTCGACCAGGTAGACCGCCAACGTGATGATGCTCAGGTTGTGCGGCATCAGGGCCGACGGCCACATGAACAGCGCATTGAGCAGGCCGATCGCGAACCAGGCGATCAATCCGGCTTTTACCGCGGTCCCGGGCCCCGCGCCGAAACGCGGCCGGATGGCGGCGTAGAGCCAGACGAGGAAGACACCGCATACGAAATCGAGGAAGACGAACCAGGGAATCTGCGCGTTCGACATCGCGGGTTTGTTGAGCGCGGCCATGGCCGCCGCCATCTGGTCCTTCAGGACAATCCCGAACAGCACTGTGTCGACCACGTTCAGCACGACGCCCGCGACTAAGCCGCCGATTATCACCTTCCGCATGTTGATCTGGCCCATCGTAGCCCTCCTGAAGAGAGGACAGCGGGGACTCCGGAGCGTCCAACCGCCGCCACGCTATGGAATCGCGGCGCAATCGTCAAGTCACAGCACGTTCAGCACCGCCATTAAGCCACCCATCCCGTCCGGTACCGTGGCCACTCCCCCCGGCACCACCCAGTCGTTCCCATCGACGACCAGGTTGAAGTAGTAGACGCCGGGCGCCAGCTGCAGCGTCGCTTCCCACACGGATTCGCCCAGCGACTTCAGGGGCGCTGGCGTCCAGGCATTCCAATCGCCGGCAATCGCAACGGATCGTGCGTCGGCCATCCGGAAGCGTACTACCAGAGTGTCGCCGCGGTGCTGCGCAATGAGCGGCTGCAGGACCGGCTTGGCCGGGATGGGGGCCGCCGTGGTCAATGCGCGTGGTGAGGTGAAGATGCGTATGCCGCCTGATGCAAAGCCGGCGCGCGGGAGTCCCTGGTAGGGGTCTGCGAGATAGGAGCCGCCGGAGGCCTCGAGCGCGAAGGTGGGACTGAGATAGTAGAGAACGGCGACGCTCGCGGCGCCGCTCGATCCATATGCCGCGCTCAACCGGCCGCTCAGCCATGCCGAGGCGACAATGCGATCACGGTCATAGTTCACGCCGCCCACCAGATCCGTATACCACGCCTCGAACAACCGGCTTGCCTCGACGGTCAGCGACAATTGCGCAGGCGAGCCATTGGCCTGCCACCAACCCCGGCCCCGCAGCCGCAGCGACGTCACACCCGGCACGTCCTCGATCGCGCCGGTTACGGCGCCGATCCCGAGCGCCGCACCGCCGTTGCCACGCTCGCGCGGGTTCGTCCAGATCGTTTCCAGCACCGCACTGGCCGACAGTGCCTCGGCTCCATCCGTGCGGCCTGAGCCGGCAAGCGTCGCGCTCACCGCAGGACGGAACCCGCGCGTGCGATGATCGAGCGCAGCCCAGAGATCCGCGCGAGCCTGGCCAGCCCAGACGCCGCCCTCCAGGAGCGAAGCCGAGGCGCCGGCGCCCACATAGATGAAGGGGGAGAAGTGCTGGAGCGCGGGCGCCAATGTGAGAATACTGAAGCTCGACCCGCCTGAATACCGTACGAGGCCGGTACTCACGCCAAGCGACGCCGGTTGCTGTGCTCCGAGTAGCACCGCCGGCGCGAGAATCAGGAAAAAAAGAACCGGTCCCATTCTCACGGGACCGGTAAGATACGCTCCGGGAACTCCCTGTCAGTTACGGCCGGTGGCCGCGACCATTCGCACCGGGATTCTCGGGTTTCTGTGAGGGATTTGCCGGGACCGCAGGCGTGGCCGGGGTCGCACGGATCGCGCGCGTCGCAGGACCGCCGTCCGGGTTCGGAACGGCAGGAGTCGCGCGCGTAGCGCGCACAGCTGGTGTCGCGGGAGTCACGGGCCTATTGTCGAGTCCGACCGCCTCACCGCGCACATGGGTCGCACGACGGGCCATCGCGGCGGCAACCTTCGCCTTCGCGACGTCAGATGCGTGCTCGTTAGGTGCCGCGACCTTGGGCTGCTGCGCTGGGAGCAGCGTAGGGAGCAGCAACAGCGGTGCGAACCACATCAGTCGTCTCATCGTCATTACCTCCATCGGGCGCTTGTGCGCAGTGTTTGTTCGTCCCGCGCAAGCTCTCGAGTGATTTCACGCAGGAGATCCCAGGCAGCGGGCATGCTCGCGTATTCGGGCGCCTCGAACCACAGCCGCGAGAATGTATTGCGCACGACGCGCTCTGCGGCGGCCGCGTCCATGAGAATACCGAATGCCTGAGCGTACAACGAGTTGCGGTGCCGGCGCTCCAGCTCGATGAGCGCGGTCGAGTCTCGTTTTGCCAATCGCTTCAGCAGAACAGCGTCTGGGATCGGTTGAGGCTGGGGCTCTAGCAGCGCAGTCATGGCACGGTAAAGATTGCCGAGGGGGTGTGCTGGTAACGCAGGTCACGGGCGAAATGCCCCGCCGTTACCAAACTCATGTGGGCCTACTCTTTAGCGGAGAGATCGGTTGCGCCTTGAAACCGGCAGCGATGGCGAAATCGTCCGCGCCGTTCTCGCGGGAGATCGCGATCGCTTTGCGATCCTGGTCGAACGGTATCGCGATCGCTACGCGCGCTACGCGGCGCGGATGCTGGGCTCCGCTGACGAGGCCGAAGATGCTGTGCAGGACGCGTTCGTGCGGGCGTACGATCAGCTCGGGCAATGCAAGGAGCCCGACAAGTTCGTCGGCTGGTTCTTCCTGATCCTGCGGAATCGCTGCTTTGCCGAGCGGCGTCGCAACCGGACATCAGCGCCGATCGAGGCAGCGGAAGCAGTAGCCGCCGCGGACCGCACGGATGGAGGAGCCGAATCTGCCGACCGGCGTCGCGCGCTGCAGCTCGCGTTGCTCGAGCTCACGCCGGATCAGCGCGAGGTGTTCGTGTTGAAGCACGTCGAGGGACTGTCGTACGGAGAGATTGCCGAGCGCTTGAGCACGTCGGTGCCGTCGTTGAAAATGCGGATGCATCGCGCGTACGATCGGTTGCGCGAACAACTCAGGGAGCAGCGATGAGCGAACGTGAATTCCATCCTCTGGTGAAGCAGCTGCTGGACGGCGACGTCACACTCGCCGATCTGCCGGCCGAGCTGCGCGCCGAAGGGGAAGAGGCGCTGCTCATCCTCGGCGCGGTCGATCGCCGCCCGGTACAGCTCGGCGATTTCACCGCGCGCGTGATGGCGCAGGTCGTCGAACGTCCGCGGCGCACGTTCTGGCGTCGCGTCCTCGAGCCCCGCGAAATTCGCGTTTCGGTACGTCCCTGGCTGCTGGTCCCCGCGCTCGCGGCCGCGGCGGCGCTGGTGCTGTGGCTCGGCCGCTCCGGTCCGGCCGCGTCGTCGTCACCCGCACTCGTCACGGTTCGGTTTGTGTTGAGCGCGCCGGACGCGCACGCGGTGAGCGTCGCGGGCACGTTCAATCAATGGAATGCCAATGCGACACCCCTCGTCCGCACCGGCGACGGTCTCTGGACCGCCACGCTGACGTTGCCGGCCGGAGAGCATCAGTACGCCTTCGTCGTCGATGGGGCCCGCTGGGTCCCGGATCCTGCCGCGCCGGCCGTGGACGACGGCTTTGGGCGGCGCAACAGCGTGCTCACGCTCTAGATGTTGCTCGCGTTCGCGCTTCCGCTCGTACTGCTCATGCAGCAGCAGCCGGCGATCGCCGGCCGGCTGGGCGGCCGCGTGTCGCCGGAGATTGCGGCGCTCGCCACGGAGCTCGGCACCGCTGCGGCGGCGCGCGGGTTGCCGGTCGATCCGATCATTCAAAAAGCAATTGAAGGAAGCGCGAAGGGCGTGCCCGCCGACCGCGTCGCGGCGGCCATGCGTCTCGTGGCATCTCAACTGGATGCGTCACGCGGCGCGCTCCTGACTGGAAATTCTGCGCTGGGCGTCGATACCGTTGCGATTGCGGCCGGCGCTTTCGCGCTCACCGCGGGCTTGAAAGACGGTGACGTCACCGCACTGAGCCACAGTGGTGCTCCGCGCGCCGATATCATCGTCGGGCTGCGCGTCGCCGGGACGCTCTCCGCGCTCGGTGTGCCGAGGGCTGAAACGGTGAGCCTGGTCCAGGCTTCGTTGCAGGCCGGTCGCCCCGCCGGCGAGTTATTGAGCTTACCGGGGCAAGTTCAGACGCAGGTCGCGAAGGGTGTCACGCCCGCACAAGCCGCGGCCGGACTCGCGCGAGCAGCAGCGGCGCAATCGCGTCGCGGTCCGCCTCCGGGTCGCGGCCAGCCGCCACCGCACCCCGGTCCTCCGCCACATCCGTAGCTCGGTTTACTGCGGCAGGCCGTAGATGACCGAGAGCGTCAGCGACTCGACCGTTTCCCGTAGACCGTCGGCGTGCAACGACTCGATGCCGTAGCCCAGCCGTCCCCAGAAGCTGCTCATCGCGCCAAACCGCATTTCCAGGCCGCCACTCGCCATACGACCGCCCGCTTTGATCGCGGGATTGCCCACGTTGCCGCTGAAGACACCGCCGAGCTCGACGAACGTCTGCAGCCGGCCGGGGATGAGCGCGCCGCGCGCCGTCGCACGGCCCCACCAGACTAGCCAGCGCTGATCGCTTTCGCCCACGGTATATGCGCGAGCGCTCGGGCCGACCCAGAGCGACAGCCAGGGCAGCGCGCGCATGCCGAACATCGCTTCGCCGCTGACGACGTCGCGCGCCTCGACATTGCTCTCCGGCTTGGGATTGATACGGCCCTCACCGTAGCGCAGGCGCACCATGAAGGGGTTGCCCACCATGACGCCCTCGAATCCGATGACGCTGCCGGAGAGCTTGCTGGTCACATCGTCGGCAGTGCTCTGCACGAGCTGCTGTCCCGCCAATCCGGTGACGGTGAAGCGCAGCCGGTGGTCGTCCTGCGCCCGCGCGACGCCCGTCAGCAGCACCAGGCCGATCGCGGCCGCGACGAGGGACCTCATGGCGTCTCCGACGACGTCACCAGTGTCGGTGCGCCGGGCCGGATGATCATGCGCGACTGCCGCATGCGGTCGGCGTTGCGGCGCGCGATCTCCTGCGAGCTTCGCTGCCACGTCTCGCGCAGATTGCGGTTGTACTCTTCGTTCGCCGGGATGCGCTGGCCGGGGTGATGCGAGAAGAACGCGGCGATCCCGGCGATCGTGACCGCGCCGCCGACGATCAGCCGCGCGCCGCTGGCGTCGTCGCTCGACGAGACGATCTTGGGCAGCACGACGATCGCCGCGCCGGCCACGAGGCCGGGGACGAGCGCGCGCACCGCCGCGTTGCTGTTGCCATGCTCCGGCCGGAACAACGAGTCCGGCGGCGCGGGCGGCAACGGCGTGGTATCGACCGACGGCTGCATCAGCTCGAGCGGGAGTCGCAGCGTCCAGTTCGCGGCGGCGCCGTTGCCGCCGCGCGGCGTCACCTGGATCATGTAGCGGCCCGGCGCGGGGACCTTCCCGGACCCGTCCAGTCCGTTCCAGCGCAAGTCGACGCTGTCCCGCAGCGTGCCGCTGAACAGCGTTCGTACGACACGGCCATCGCCATTGGTGACGTTCGCCGTGACATCCGGTGACGTCGACGAGCCGAGCCGGACGACAAACGTTTCGGCTCCCGGCCGAATCGAGGTGTCACCCGACGCGCGGATCGAGACGCTGGGCGCCGTGCGACGCGCTTCCTGGTACACGGCGAGCACGGGCTGCGGGAAGGTCTGGTCCGGGCGATAACGCGGGTCGAGCAGAATCAGCCGCCGCGCCGCGGCCAGCGCCGAGTCGCGCTGGTTCCGCGCCACTTCCGTCGCCGTGAGATACAGCAGCGCACGGGCAATGCCGGCGTTGGACAACGCATCGGCGCCCTCGACCGCGAGCGCGCGGCGCAGCAGCCACGCGCCGCCGTCGTATTCGCCGACGGTGTACGCGCGCACGCCCTGTTCCAGCATCGTGGCGGCGTTTTGGGCCCAGGCCCTTGCGGGGACCAGCAGCGCGACCACGGTCAGGGCGACGGCAAGGAATCGGTTCACGGGATCTCCTCCCTACTGCTGTCTCGGCGGACTGCCGCCCGGCGGGGGCGGCCGGATGTGAATCACGGTGATCGTGACCTGACCGGTCGCACCTGGAATCGTGCTCGTGCCTTCGATGTAATAGCGCCCGTCCGCGGGGATCGGGAATGCTGTGATGCAAGCCGTTCCCGACTCGCCCGGACACTCATCGTTCTGCGCGAGCACTTGCCCGGCGCCGTCGGTGAGAATCAGGTACGCGTCGAACTGCGCCGTGAACCGGATAGACATCGTGTCCCCGGCGCTGGCAGTGAAGGTGTAGAGGTTCGCGAAGCTCCCAGGGCGGTGCGGCGCTTCACAATCATTGCGGTCGAGCGGGCTCGTCCTGTCATTGGGCGGATCGATCGGGATCTCGCCGCAGGGCGGCGTGGTGATCGTCAGCTGCACGGGCACGAGGAACGGGCTGTTCGCCGCTCCGGGAGCCGTGATGGTCACGGTGCCGTTGTGCGGCCCGGGACTCAGGTCGCGAGGGTCGAGCGTCACGGTCAGCTTCGAAGGGGCGAATCCCGCCGGCTCCACGGCGATCCACGGCGCGTCCGCGCTGGCGAACCAGGCGAGCGGGCCGCCGGCGGAGTTGGACACGTCCAGGTCGAACTGCTGCTTCTTGTTCTCATTCGCCGCCGACGTCGCGCTGATGGACGGCGGGGTGACCACGAGCCCGGGCACGGTGATGTCGAATTCCACCGGCACTTTCACGGGCCCGTTGAGGGCTTCGGGCGACGTAAAGACGATCGTGTCCTGCTGAACGCCGGGCGGCAAACCGGTCGGGTCGAGCGTGACCGTGACATCCTCTGGCGCCCCGCCCGTGGTTTTCGAGAGCGTCAACCAGGGCTGCGTCTTGGTCGCGGTCCACGTGACCGAGCCGTTGCCGGAATTGATCACGCGCAGCGTCGTCGTCTCGGGCGTGTTCGAGCCGGCGCTCGCCGACTTCTTGATCGAGCCCGGCGTGACGGCGAGGCCCGGAGCGAGCACGGCCAGCGTCACGCTCACGTGCGCCGGGCTGCCGAGCGCTCCCGGCGCCGTGACCACGATGTCTTCGTGATATGTCCCGCCCGCGAGCCCCGCGCTGTTGATCGTAACGGCAACCGCCGCGTCCCCGCTGCCGGACCTCGAGCCCAGCGACAGCCACGGCGCGTTTTCGCTGGCGGTCCAGTCGAGCCGGCCGGTGCCGTTGTTGCTGATCTGAATCGTCTCGTTGAACACCGCGGTGCTGCCGACATTGGTCGACCGGTCGATGGTGCTCGGGGTGACGTTCAGCCCGGGCCGCTGGACGACGAACGTGACGGGAATCGTCGTGACCTGGCTGTCCGCGGCCGTTCGGGCAATGACCGTGACGTCCGCTTCGTAAATGCCCGGGCCGAGATTGTCCGGGTCCATGGTGATCGTCAGCGTCGCGGGGACTTCGCCTTCACGCGGCTCGAGCCGGATCCAGTCGGAGCGATCGCTCGCCGTCCAGGTGAGCGTACCGCCGCCGCTGTTGGAAATGGCGACTTCCGCCTGCTTCACCTCGTTCGAGTGCGCGCGCGCGGTGTCCGCGACCTCGGTCGGCGTTACGATCAGCTCCGGATGGGGCAGATTGGTCGGCTTGAGCAGCATGTCCAACCGGCACGCGACCGACAGCGCGAGCAGCGCGACGGCGCCGAGCAAATAGGGACGCTTCACGGTGTCTCGGTGTCTCCGTGCTTGCGGCGCATCGTCACTTCGATTCGCTTGGGGCTGTTCTTCGCCCCGGGAGACGACACGATGATGGTTTCGTTGTAGGTACCGAAGTAGGAGAGTCCTTGGTTGCTCGCCCTGATGGCGATCACGCTCGGTGCGGTCCCGCTAGTGTCGCTCTCGAACGTCAACCAGCCGACGTGATGCTCCGTCGTCACGGTCCACACGAGCGGACCCGTGCCTTCGTTCGTCACGACGAGCGTGTCGTGAAACACGGTGTTGTCGTTGCGGGGCCGGAAGTTGAAATCATTGGGATCGACGGCGAGCACCGGTTGCTGGATCAGGAAGCTCACCGCGACAGTGGCGCGCGTGTCGGCGTTCTCCTGCTCCTGCAGCGTGACGGCGCCTTGATAGGTCCCGGGATCGAGGTCCTGGGGATCGAGCGAGAGCTTGAGCGTGGCGCGCGATCCACCGCTCGCCGGTGAGACGTGAATCCAGGGGTCGTCCGTCGTCGCCGACCAGCGACCGCCGTTACTCACGTCGACATTGTTCACCCGCGGCGTCGGCACGCCCGCAATGGCCGAGTCGCGCACCAGCGACGGCACGACGATGATCGCCCCGCCGCCGCCCCCACCGCCGCCCGGAGTCCCCGGCGCCGTATTACCCGCACTCAGTAACTTGCTGATCTGACAACCATTTACGGCCAGACCCGCCAGCACGGCAACGGCCGCCGCCAATGAAACGGCGACGGGCCCAAACCAGCGCTGGGTCCTGCTTAGGGGTGTTCTCATCCGTTTGTCCGAAGGGGAGGGGAGCAATAAGCGGGCCAAGTACCGGAAGGCTTGGGTGCTGGCGGACGCCTCGAATTTGGGCTTCCTCCCGGGGCCCTGTTAAGTTTCCCGGCACAACAGTCGGTAGTCCGTGGTGAGTTGCGGCCTATTGCAGCCACGTTAAACAAGTCGCTAAAACGCCGGGGGGTCTCCCCTCGTCCATATTGGCGACGGGGGCCTTTTTTTTAGGATGACGGACCGAACCCAACGTCTCACCGCCCTTCGCGCGGCGCTCGCGCAGCGCATCCTCGTCCTCGACGGTGCCATGGGGACGATGATCCAGTCGTACGCGCTGGAGGAGAAGGATTTCCGCGGGGAGCGGTTCCGCGCGCATCCCAAGGATCTGCGCGGCAACAACGATCTTCTCTGCCTTACCCGTCCCGACGTCATCGCCGAGATCCATCGCGGCTACCTCGAGGCCGGCGCCGACCTGCTCGAGACCAACACGTTCAACGCCCAAGTGATCTCGCAGAGCGACTACGGGATGGAAGACGTGGTGTACGAGCTCAACGTCGCTGCGGCGCAGCTCGCGCGCCGCGAAGCCGACGCGATGACCGTACGTACGCCCGCGCGGCCACGCTTCGTGATCGGCGTCCTCGGGCCAACGAACCGCACTGCATCGCTTTCGCCCGACGTCAACGATCCGGGCTTCCGCAACGTCACGTTCGCGCAGCTCGCCGCCGCTTATCGCACGCAGGCCGAAGCGCTGCTCGAGGGCGGCGTCGACCTGCTCATGGTCGAGACGATCTTCGATACGCTCAACTGCAAGGCGGCGCTGTTCGCCGTACGCAGCCTGCTGGACGAGCGTGGGCTCGACATCCCGCTGATGGTGTCGGGGACGATCACGGATGCGAGCGGGCGCACGCTGTCGGGACAAACGGTCGAAGCATTCTGGAACTCGGTGCGGCACGCCAATCTCTTCACGATCGGACTGAACTGCGCCCTGGGTGCGGCGCAGCTGCGACCCTACGTCGAAGAGCTGTCGCGTTTGGCAAATCTCCCCGTCAGCTGCCATCCCAACGCCGGGTTACCGAACGCGTTCGGCGGCTACGACCAAACCGCCGCCGAAACGGCGGCACTGGTGAGCGAGTTCGCCCGCTCGGGGTTCGTGAACGTCATCGGCGGCTGCTGTGGCACCACGCCAGCCCACATTCGCGCGATCGCCGAGGCGGTGGCGGGCTTGCCGCCGCGGGTCCCGGCCGAGGCGGCGCCGATCTGCCGGCTCTCGGGGCTCGAACCCCTGAACATCCGGCCCGACACCCTGTTCGTGAACATCGGCGAGCGCACCAACGTGACCGGGTCGTCGCGGTTCGCGGGTCTGATCAAAGCGGGGAACTACGAGGCCGGGCTCGAGGTTGCGCGGCACCAAGTCGAGAACGGCGCCCAGATCATCGACGTCAATATGGACGAAGGGATGCTCGACGCGTCGGCGGCGATGGAGCGGTTCCTGCGGCTCGTTGCCGCGGAGCCGGACATCGCAAAGGTACCGGTGATGGTGGATTCCTCGCGCTGGGACGCGCTCGAGGTCGGGCTCCAGAATCTCCAGGGGAAGGGGATCGTCAACTCCATCAGTCTCAAGGAAGGCGAGGAAGATTTCCTCGCCAAGGCGCGGCTCGTCCGCCGCTACGGCGCGGCGGTGGTGGTGATGGCGTTCGACGAAGCGGGCCAGGCCGATTCCGCCGATCGCAAGGTGGCGATCTGCGCGCGCGCGTACAAACTGCTGACCGAGCAGGCCGGCTTCCCGCCCGAAGACATCATCTTCGATCCCAACATCTTCGCCGTCGCGACGGGGATCGAGGAACACAACACGTATGCCATCGCCTACCTCGACGCCGTGCGGCGCATCAAGGAGACACTGCCGCGCGCGCTCGTGAGCGGCGGGGTGAGCAACCTGTCCTTCGCATTCCGCGGCAGCGCTCACGTCCGTGAAGCGATGCACTCGGCGTTCTTATACCACGCGATCAAGGCGGGGATGGATATGGGCATCGTGAATGCTGCCCAGCTCGCCGTCTATGAAGACATCCCGCCCGACGTGCTCGTGCTGGTCGAGGACGTGCTCTTCAACCGGCGCCCCGACGCGACCGAGCGGATGGTGACGTTCGCCGAGACGGTCAAGGGCGAGGGAGCTCGCTCGAAGGAGCAGGACCTCACGTGGCGCGAGGCCTCCGTCGAGGATCGACTCGCCCACGCCCTCGTGCACGGGATCGATCGCTGGATCGTCGAGGACACGGAGGAAGCGCGCGCGAAGGCCGAGCGTCCGCTCGACGTGA
>DATMZX010000050.1:0-3642 GCA_035573235.1 Gemmatimonadales bacterium | reverse complement strand
TTTGACCGTCTGCATCACCCGGCCATACCCGACCGCGCCCGCGATCAGCGCGAGCAGGGCGCCGTACGAGAGCCACGGCAGCGGGGCGCCGGGCGCGACGACGGCTTGCAGGAGCGGCGCGATCACGCGATCCTCCGCGTCGGGCCGGGCGGGCGACGGTGGTGCGCGGTCGTCACCAATCGCAGCGCCGGCTGGCCGATCAACGCGGCGCGCGCGAACACGAGCAGGCCGGCGAGTCGCACGAGCTGGTAGGGATACCAGGTCGCGAGACTCATCGTCCGCGCATGGAGAATCCATGCGACGAGCCCAAGCCCGAAGGTCAGCAACACCGCGGTCCGGATCGGTCCGAGCCACGCGTCGTCCGTGACCAGATAGACGATGGCAATCCACGCGACCGCCCGAAACTCGATATCGGGCGCCCCCACGCCTGGCATCCCTGGCACGCCGACGAAGCCGAACAGAAAAACCGCCACCGCGAGGACGATCGCGTTGAACGCCAGCGCGGGGCGCCAGGGCAAGAGCACGAACCCCGCGATCACCGCCTGGACGAGCGGATAGAACGTCGAGGCCGTGACCGCGGGGAGCCAGCCGTAATGGGCCGAGGTGTCGGCGAGCCAGGAGACGCCGAACATCCCGGCGAGCCACCACCAGCGCACATCCCGCCGTTCGCCGCGGAGATCCAAGCCGCAGAGCACCGCGAGCGGAACGAGCCCCATCTGGTGCGCGAGTTCGGCCCACACCGGTGCATTCCAGGCCATCGGCATCATCGGCATCATCGGCATCATCGGCATCACGGGCAACCCGGCGAGCCCGGACAGAGGTGCGAGTCGTTGATCGGGTCGCCGTCGTAGGTCGAGGACGCGGCCTGGATGGTCGCGTGCTCGTCGCCCGGCGCGCCGGTGATCCGGACCAGAATGCGGAAATGCTCGCCGTCCCTCGCGTCGTCGATCTCCTCCGCGATGCGGCGCGCGGACTGGCCGGTGAACACGAGGGTCAGCATGGCGGCTCCAGACGAGTCAGGGGCAGGCGGTCAGCAGGCGGTCAGCGGGCCAGTTGCGAACGGACGACAGAGCGCAGGATAGGACTGGGTGAGATGGACTGCCGCACGAGTTGTCCAGCCGCGTGGACGCACGATACGAACACGCACGACCTGCGGCGGGACGATCGCTTCCGTTTTCTAAAGCGCAGGATAGGAGCGAACGTCAGCGTGCGCGGGGAAATCGGGTGCAGTTTGGGCTACACGAGCGCGACGCGCCGATCCTGCCGTCCAGCCCCGTGCCGCCCTTACGCCGTGGCGCGCATGAGATTCAGCGGGACCACGCCGGCCGCGACGCGCACCGACTGGTACGCAAACGCCATGATCGCGCCGCCGTCGCCCCAGCCGAGCTGTAGGATCGGCGAGGACCAGGCGCTCGGCATCGCCTGAGAAGCCGACGCGCCGCCCGTTAGAATCGTCCCGCCGTTCTTGCATCCAGCCACCGACACCGAGCCATCGGCGTTCAAGATGCCCACCGCTTCGATCGTATCGCCGAAGCCCTGGCCGGGGAGGACCGCGCTGCTCGTCGCCGCCGTGTTGTGAATCTCGGCGTGTACCTCGCCGACGTCGCCGGCGGTGTAGACGAAGAAATGCGGGGCGGCGCCGCCCTGTGTGCCGATATCGAGGAAGTAGGGATCGCCGGTGAAGTCCGTGAGGCGAACGATGCCTTTCACGTACACCGTCATCGCCTGCGGTGGCGCGTTGAATGGGAAGTGCAGCGTGTCCGCGAGGCGGGAACCGGTGGCACCCGCGGTGACGATCAGGGAGGTCGGATCGGACCGATCCTCCACCTGGAATCCCGTCGCATAGTACGCCGTCGCGGTCCCGCCGAACCCGAGCCCGTCGTTCGCGTAGATCGCATGCGTGTGCGCGGCGGTGACGGTCGTTGATTGGCCTTTCACTTCATAAGCACCGCCTCCAATCCTCACCGCCGAAATGATCGTGCCGACGGATGATGTGAAGGTGATACTGCCGTCGGCGGCAACGGTCGCCTTGACTGCGGCGCGCGCGACGGCGTCGGTGTCGTCGAAGACGGGAAGAATCCAGACATCGCCGGTCACGAACCCGGTCGTATTGGGCGCGGCTTTGATGCGGAACGAGTACGCCTTCCCCCCGGCCGTTGCGAACGTGCCGATGGTCTGCCGCGCCGCGCTCGTCGATGCGCTGGTGAACAAGCACCATGATAGACCGGCGAGGCTGAGCGCCGCATTCGTCGGCGTGGTCCCGGAAAACGTCCACGGCGACGTGCCGACAGTGCAATTCTGCTCGACGAGATTCGTCGTCGCCGGCTCCAGCAACAGCGCGACCGCATCCCGCACCCCGTCACCATCGGTGTCGATGGCGATGAACCGCGGCTGATTGGGTAACGCGGGACCGTAGACGCCATTCGAGTCGATGACGCCGACGGACTGTGTATCGTTCCGCGCGAACGTCCCCACCTGGCCCGTCCGGGCGGTGAGGCTCAGGTCCGCGGCCTCGAACTGGAAGAGGTACCGGGAGCGTCGGGCGACAGCGAGCGCACCGAGTGGGTAGGTCGCCATTTAGATACTCCTCATGTCCAATACGCCCGCTGCATCGCGACCACGAGGCTCGCCTGCGCGCAAGAGAGGCTGTATTGCGTGCCAGCGCCCGATTCCCACAGCGTGAAGAAATCCTCAGTCGAACCGAGCCACGAATAGAGGTCCGTGCCGTCGGATTTGATGATCGTTTTTGCAGGTTGCGATTCGTTCTTCCCGCAGTAGATCGTGAGCCAGTTGGAGGCCCCCAGGGTGCCAGAGGGAGCCGTCAGCGTCATGCGCTGGACTTCGGCGCCCGTCTGATCGGTCAGGATGAGCACGATCGGATTCGTCGTCGCGCCCTGAACCGTGATGATGAGGCGCTGTGTTGTCGCGGGGCTCGACGGCAAGGCAACCGTGGTGCCGGCCGGGATGTTGACGAGCTGCGCGTCGCGGTCGAAGTACCGAGGATCGGCGCAGGTGATCGCGACCGCAGCGCTCACGTCGCCCGTGACGAACGCCTTGTAGGGCGACGTCACCGGGATCGACTCGAGGAGCCCGTAGCAGACGTGGGTGGGCGCGTCGATCGTCGAGACCTCGATGAGTCCCGGGAACCGCGCCACGAGCGCCGCCAGTTGCGCGTCGCGATCCGCGAAGCTCGCGGGGCGGACGGCGAACGTGAGTTGGAACTGACGGCCGTCGATCTGCGAGCCTGCGGAGATCGCCACCTGGCCGATCCCGCCCGCGAGCGCCGCGGTTTGATAGGTGCGCTTCGTCGCGTCCTTCCACGCGCTGATCCCTGAGAGTCCGAGCCCCAGGTCTTCGATCGGTACCCCGTTCAGGGCGACGCTTTGTATCGTCATCGAATCGCCATCCTAGGCCGCGCCTTGGAGAAGGTTCTGCGTCACCGTCTGGAGGTCGACGAGCGAGCGGAGCAGCGACGTCGGCACCGTCGACACTTCGAGCTCCGGTTCCACCATCGGCGCGTTCGGCAAGCGTCCCTGGCGCGTGACGGCCACGAGCCGCGGCCGCGCGCTGATCCCACGACTCGGATCACGCAAAATCGTCGTCGCGCCGATCGCGAACGGATGACCATCTTCGAGCGCTTGT
>DATMZX010000049.1:0-2043 GCA_035573235.1 Gemmatimonadales bacterium | reverse complement strand
GTCGCCCATCAGCCGGCCTCGAACTCCAACTCGAGATCGAGCGCGGGCGCGCGCTGCGTGAGCGCGTCGACGGCGATGCGGTCCACACCCGCTTGAGCAAACGCTCGCACCGTATCCAGCCTCACGTTGCCGGCCACTTGGGTGGACACGCGTGATGATGCGATCTCGACGCATTCGCGGACGTGCGCGGGCGTCATGCCGTCGAGCTGCACCGCATCGGCGCCCGCGACGACGGCACTCAGCACTTCCGCGGGAGACCGGCACGCGATTTCGATACGGGTATGGTCGGAGGCGAGCTCGCGCGTCCGGCGCACCACCATGGCGACGTCGCGATTCACGGCGGCCAAATGCGTGTCGCGAATCTGCACCACGTCCAGCCCCCCATGCCTAACGCCTAACGCACCGCCCGCGCGCGCGGCGTAGTGCTCGAGATCGCGCATGCCCGGCGTCGTCTTCCACGTGTTGACGATGCGGGCCGATGTCCCGCGTACCGCTTCGACGTATTGGGACGTCAACGTCGCGATGCCGGACAGGTGTCGCAGGAAGTTGAGCGCCACGCGCTCCGCCGACAAAATGGCGTGCGACAGCGCCGTGATGCGCACCACGGGAGCGCCGTCGGTCACGCGGTCGCCGTCATCGACGTCCACGCGGAGCGCCGCATTGGAATCGAAGAGCCGGAACGCGGCGACGGCGAGTGGAATACCCGCCAGAATACCGGATTGACGCGCGACGATCGTTGCGTGCGCGCGGCGCGCCGACAAAACGCTGGCTGCCGTCGCGATGTCCTGATACGCCCCATCCTCGACCAGCGCCGCGCGCAGGCAGGCCTCGAGTTGTTTGTCCGAGAGAGGAAATCCGAGCAGGTCGTTCTCCGCGACCGGCGCGCCCGCCTGCGGCGTCACCGCACGCGACGTGCGGCGGTCCAGTGATCGACGCGGCACCACGGGGCCATCCCTGCGGTCGGAGTCGCGACGCGGCTCGACCGACCGACGGCGCTCGCCATATGACCGATCTTCCTCGGGCCCAAACATCTCAGGTGTACTCATGAGACCGGACCTCCTACCCGTCAGAACTGGATCTGCAACCTGCCCACTGCCGGTTTCAGATGCAAGACGGTACCGCCGCGCGGCTTGCCGCGCCTTGCCACCGATCCCAACTTACGCGCGAATGCGTACGCTCATGATCGCTGTGCGATCAATCTGCAGGGAACGCACGGCATTCCATCGCAGTTCGTGCAAATGATCCCGTACGTCCTCACGATCATCGCGCTCGCCGGCGTCGTGGGGAAATCGACACCGCCGGCGGCGCTTGGCGGGGCCGAATGAGCGTATCGGTGCGGACACGTTGGTCACGCGATGGCGACCGAGGTGTAGATCGGCGGACCGGCCCGGCTACTAGATTCAACGCGTGACGTCTCGCATCGGCACGCACGTCCAGAAGTTCCGCTCCGGCGAACCGGGGAAGCTGAGCGTCCTGATGGCGACCGCCTTCATCGATATGGTGGGGGCGCTGATCATTATCCCATTGCTGCCGTTCTACGCCAAGCGGTTTGGCGCGAGCGACTTCATGGTAATGGTTCTCGTATCGGCGTTCTCGGCCATGCAGCTGGTCAGTGCGCCGCTGTGGGGCCGCGTGTCCGATCGATACGGACGGAAGCCGGCGCTCCTCATCGGGCTGGGCGCCTCGGCGATCGCGTACGTCGTCTTTGCCTACGCCGACTCGTATTGGCTGTTGCTGCTGTCGCGCGCCGTCCAGGGTGCAGGGGGCGGGACGACGGCGGTGATCCAGGCATACGTCACGGACAGTGTCGAGCCGCGGAACCGCGCCAAGGGGTTGGGCTGGCTCTCGGCGGCGACGAACGCGGGCGTTGTGTTAGGCCCGGCCATCGGCTCGTGGTCGCAGGGGTTCAGCAACCATGCGCCGGGTCTCGTGGCGGCCGTCCTCTGCATGCTCAACGTTCTGTTCGCCGCGAGATTCCTCGCCGAGTCGCGTGTCGTATCGGCGGCCGATCGCGCGCAACACAGGCCGAGTAGTAAGACCTGG
>DATMZX010000048.1:0-2332 GCA_035573235.1 Gemmatimonadales bacterium | reverse complement strand
GTCGTCGCGCTCGATGCTGATAGCGGCCGGGAGATCTGGCGTTACGACGTGCCCGGTCCCGGACAACCCTCGCTACGCGGAGTCGAATACTGGCCCGGTGATGCAGCTCATGCGCCGCGCATCGTATTCGGTACGCGTGATGGGCGTCTGGTCGCGCTTGAGGCGACGACAGGGCACCCCGCCGATGATTTCGGCGTTCACGGTATCGTCGACCTGAAGACGCGCGACGTCGTGCCGGAGGTGTCGACATCGCCTTTCGCGCAGTATGGACTAACCTCTCCGCCGCTGGTTTTCCGGAACCTCATCATCACCGGATCCGCAACGCAGGAGTTTCCAGCGCAGGGACCCGCGGGCGACGTCCGCGCGTGGGACGTGCTGACGGGGAGACTCGTCTGGACATTCCACACAGTGCCCCGAGACGGTGAATGGGGCCATGACACGTGGAAATCCGACAGCGGGCGCCGACGCTCCGGCGTCAACGTCTGGGGCTTCATGACGGTCGATGTCGAGCGAGGCATTCTTTACATGCCCGTGGCTGCGCCTGCGTGGGATCGCTTCGGCGGCGACAGGCTTGGAAACAATCTCTTCAGCAGCAGCATCGTCGCGGTCGACGCGAACACCGGCAAACGGCTCTGGCACTTCCAGGTCGTGCACCACGACATATGGGATCTCGATACGCAAGCGCCACCGTTGTTGCTCGACGTGAGGCGCGGTCGACGCACCATTCACGCGGTCGGCATCGTTTCGAAATCGGGATACTTCTTTTTGCTCGATCGCCTCACGGGGAAGCCGCTCTTTCGCCTCAGGGAGCAACGCGTTCCGGGGAGTGACGTGCCCGGAGAAATCGCATCGCGCACGCAGCCGGTGCCGATGCAGCCTGCGCCATTTGCGCGGCAGACGTTCTCACTAGCGGATGTCGCGACCGTCACTCCCGAGCTCGAAGCGTTCTGTCGCAACTGGATCACGACTCAGAAGATGCGAATGGGCGGGCCGTATCTACCGCTGGGTTTCAACCAGCCGACGCTCAATTTCCCCGGGCGGCAGGGCGGAGCGAACTGGGGCGGAGGATCGTTCGATCCCGAGCGTCACCTGTTCTTCGTCAACGCGAGTAACCTCGGGCAGGTCGAGCAGCTTTCCCGTCGCGACGATGGAACATACACGACGGCGGGACCTGCAACCGGCCGGTTCTCGGATCGCGACAACAACCTGATGTGCCAGCAGCCGCCGTGGGGCACGCTGACCGCGCTCGACGTCGAGCGTGGCACGATCGCCTGGCAGAGCACGTTGGGCGTCTCGGACAAGTTGCCGCCGGAGCGTGCCCGGACCGGTCGGCCCAACGTCGGCGGTTCCATCGCCACCGCCGGCGGGCTAGTGTTTATTGGTGCGACGGACGACGCGCGGTTCCGCGCGTTCGACTCGAGCACCGGCGCTGAGCTCTGGACCGCGAAATTGCCGGCCGCCGCGCACGCGACGCCGATCACTTACCAGGGCAAGGAGGGGAAGCAGTATGTGGCGATCGTCGCAACGGGCGGCAGCTTTCTCGACAGTCCGATCGAAGGTGATGCGCTTCATGTCTTCGCGTTGCCGTGAAGCGGTGCGCTCTCGCGGGATCGCCGCTGCAGGGGTGATGCTGTGCCTGTCCAGCTCGCTGACGCACGCGCAGCAGGCGGAGTTTCGCTTTCCCGATCCGTACGCCGGGCACCGGAAAGTTCTCATCGTGGGTGACCTGCATACGGGCAATCAGATTGCGCACGATGCCGTGAGCCACGCGATGGCTACGCTCGAGCGACTCGGGCGCGAGAGTGGCGCTTACATCGCGTTCATCCGGACGGACACCGAGCTCGTGACGAAAGGGGAAGTCTGGGGAACCGGCGACTATGCGAAGGGCGGCAAACGTCAGGCGCGAGGCCGGAACCTGGACTACTTCGACGCCGTAGTGTTCTACACCAATGGCGAGACGGAGATGAGCGAGCAGCAGAAGCGCGATCTGCTCACGTTCGTTCATGAGGACGGCAAGGGCTTCGTCGCCGTGCACACGGCTACGGCTTCGTTCTACAGCTGGCCCGACTACGGGGAGATGGTCGGGGGATACTTCGACAACCACCCGTGGAACGTATTCGATGCGCCAATCGTCGTCGAGCGGCCGGACTTCCCCGCCGTGAAGCATCTGCCGGCGCAACTCACTCTGCGCGACGAGATGTATCAGTATCGAGCACCCTACTCACGCGAGAAGGTCGACGTGCTGGCGCGACTGGATGAGAGCAAACTCGATCTCGGCAACCCGGGAGTGAAGCGTGCAGATCACGACTTCCCTGTCGCCTGGGTGAAGAAC
>DATMZX010000047.1:0-4642 GCA_035573235.1 Gemmatimonadales bacterium | reverse complement strand
CATGCCGGTGCACCTGTACGGCCAGATGGCCGACATGATGGCGCTGCTGGCGATCGCCAAGTCGCGGGGCATCAAGCTGATCGAGGATGCCGCGCAGGCCATCGGGGCGCGCCGCAAGATCGACGGCGAATGGCGCGTGGCCGGCGAGCTCGGCTGGGTCACGGGCTACTCGTTCTTCCCGAGCAAGAACCTCGGCGCCTGGGGCGACGGTGGCATGATGGTCACCTCCGACGACGCGGCCGCCGATCGCTTGCGCAAGCTCCGGCTGCACGGCGGCGCGAAGCAGTACCATCACGACGAGGTCGGCACCAACTCGCGGCTCGACACGCTGCAGGCAGCCGTGCTGCTGGCCAAGCTTCCGCACCTCGCGCACTGGTCGGCGAAACGGCGCGAGCATGCCGCATACTACTCGCAGGCGCTCGCCCAGGTGCCGCAGGTCAAGCCGCCGTACGTCGATCCCGCGAACGAGCACATCTTTCATCAGTACACGTTGCGCGCGCAGCGGCGTGACGAGCTGCAATCGCACTTGAAGAAGGAAGGGGTCGGCCATGCTGTGTACTATCCGATCCCGCTGCACCGCCAGCCCTGTTTCGCGCACCTCGGCTACAAGGACGGAAGCCTGCCGCAGGCGGAGCAGGCGTCCCACGAGGTGATCTCCCTGCCGATCTATCCTGAGCTCACCCGCGCCCAGCTCGACCGCGTCATCGATTCGATCCGCGGATTCTATCGGTGAAGCGCCTGAAGGTTGGAGTCATCGGGGCCGGCGCGTGGGGCCGTAACCACGTCCGGACCGTCGCGGGGCTCCCCGAAGCCGAGCTCGCGGCCGTCTGCGATACGGACGCCAAAGTCCGTGACCGCATCTCGCGGCAGTACCCGACGGCGCTGGTCACGGCGGACGTCGCCCAGCTGCTGGGCGCCGTGGATGCCGTGATCGTGGCATCCCCGGCCGCCAGCCATGCCGCCGTGGCGCGCCAGGCGATCGAGGCCGGAAAGCCGGTCTTGGTCGAAAAGCCGTTCGCCCTGAACGCCAAGGACGCGGAAGCCGTCGCCCGGGCCGGGATCGAGCGGGGAGTGCCGGTCCTGACCGGCCATCTGCTGGTGTATCATCCCGCTGTCGAAAAGCTTCGGGATATGGTGCAGACGGGTGACCTGGGCAAAGTGTTCTATTTGTATAGCTTGCGCGTGAATCTGGGGCAGGTGCGCAAGGATGAAAACGCCCTCTGGAGCTTCGGACCCCATGACGTGTCAGTGGCACTTTACTTGCTTGGTGAGCCGCCAGTACGGGTCGCTGCGCAAGGCAAGAGCTATCTGCAGCCCGGGATCGAGGACGTCGTGTTTTTGACGATGGAGTTCGCGAGCGGGGTGCTGGCGCACGTTCAGATGTCCTGGCTCGATCCCCATAAAGAACGGAAGCTGACCGTGGTGGGCGCCAAGAAAATGGTGGTGTTTGACGATATGGAGCCGCGGGAAAAGCTCCGGATCTACGACAAGGGCGTCGATCGCCCGCCCGAGTACGGCTCGTTCGGCGAAAGTCTCGCGATTCGTGAAGGCGACATCTTTATTCCTCGTATCCCGGCCGTGGAACCGTTGGCGGCCGAGTTGACTCACTTTGTCCGCGCTGCGCAGGGTCGGGAGACACCGCGCGCGAGCGCTGAGGACGGCGTTCGCGTCGTCCGCGTGTTGGAGGCCGCTTCGCGCTCGCTGGCGCGCGGCGGCGCTCCGGAGGCTCCATGACTGCGACAGTTGCTGCACCCACGATGGTCGATACGCTGCTCGGCAAGGCCAAGGACCGCACGGCGGTCTTCGGCGTGGTCGGGCTCGGCTACGTCGGACTTCCGCTCGCGATGGAAATCGTGCGCGCCGGCTACCGGGTCATCGGCTTCGACGTCAATTCGCGCGTCGTCGACCTGCTGAACGGCGGCCGCTCGCACATCCAGGACGTCCCGGGCGCGACGGTCGCGGACGCGGTCAAGGCCGAGAAGTTCTCCGCCACGGCCGATCTGTCGCGGCTCAAGGAGCCGGACATCATCTCGATCAGCGTGCCGACGCCGCTGTCCAAGACCAAGGACCCCGACGTGAGCTACGTGCTCGCGGCGACGGAGTCCGTGAAAAAGGTGCTGCGCAAGGGCCAGCTCGTCGTGCTCGAATCGACCACGTATCCCGGCACGACGCGCGAGCTGATGCTGCCCGCCCTCGAGTTGACGGGGCTCAAGGTGGGCGAGGATTTCTTCCTCGCGTTCTCGCCGGAGCGCGTCGATCCCGGCAACGAGCGGTTCAATACGCGCAACACGCCGAAGGTCGTCGGCGGCATCACGCCCAACTGCCTGAAGGTCGCCATGGCCCTCTACCAGCCGGCGATCGATACGCTGGTCCCCGTCTCCTCACCCGAGGCGGCCGAGCTCGTGAAGATCCTCGAGAACACCTTCCGCAGCGTGAACATCGGGCTCGTCAATGAAATGGCGATCGTGTGCGACAAGCTCGGCGTGGACGTCTGGGAAGTGATCGAGGCGGCGTCGACCAAGCCGTTCGGGTTCATGAAATTCACGCCGGGCCCCGGCGTCGGCGGCCACTGTATTCCGCTCGATCCGCACTACCTCGCGTGGAAGATGCGCACGCTGAACTACAAGACGCGCTTCATCGAGCTCGCGGGCGAGCTCAACGCCGAGATGCCCGAGTTCTGGGTCGGGAAGGTCGTCGACGCGCTGAACGAGCAGGGCAAGGCGGTGCGCGGCAGCAAGGTGCTGCTGCTGGGGGTCGCGTACAAGAAAAACATCGACGACATCCGCGAAAGTCCGGCGCTGGACGTCATCCGGCTGCTGCAACAGCGCGGCGCGAAGGTGTCGTATCACGATCCCCATGTCGCGACGATCAAGGAAGACCACATCGCGCTGAGCTCGGTGCCGCTCACAGAGCAGACGCTGCGCGACGCCGACTGCGTCATGGTCGTCACCGATCACAGCGCCGTCGACTACAAGCTCGTGAAGCGCGCGGCGCGCGCGACCGTCGATACGCGTCACATCCTGTCGCGTGAGCCCAAAGGCGGGGATCGTTCGTGAAGGTCGCCGTCGTCGGCACGGGGTACGTGGGCCTGGTCGTCGGCGCGTGCCTCGCGGAGACGGGCAATGACGTGATTTGCGCGGACGTCGACGCCGGCAAGATCAACTCGCTCAAGCAGAACAAGCTCCCGATTTACGAGCCGGGCCTCGAGCCCATGGTCGTCAAGAATCAGCGCGACGGCCGTCTCACGTTCACGACCGACGTGGGCCAGGCCGTCGAGCGGTCGGAAGTGATCTTCATCGCCGTCGGCACGCCGCCGGACGAAGACGGCTCCGCCGATCTCCAGCACGTGCTGTCGGTGGCGCGCACGATCGGCGACCACATGAACGAGACGAAGCTGGTCGTCACCAAGAGCACCGTGCCGGTCGGCACGGCCGAGAAGGTGCGCGCCGAGGTCGCCAGCCGGACCAAGACGCCGTTTCATGTCTGCTCGAATCCGGAGTTCCTGAAGGAAGGCGCCGCGGTCGAGGATTTCATGAAGCCCGATCGCGTCGTCGTGGGCGTGGATTCAGACGACGCGGCGAAGGTGATCGAAGAGCTGTACGCGCCGTTCGTGCGCACCGGGAATCCGCTCATCGTCATGGACATTCCGTCGGCGGAGATGACGAAGTACGCCGCGAACGCGATGCTCGCGACGCGGATCTCGTTCATGAATCAGATCGCGCAGCTGTGCGAGGCCGTCGGCGCCAACGTGACGCACGTGCGGCGCGGTATCGGCAGCGACCGGCGCATCGGCCAGGCGTTCCTGTTTCCCGGCCCCGGCTACGGCGGATCGTGTTTTCCCAAGGATGTGAAGGCGTTGATCCGCACCGCGCGCGAGCGCGAGGTGCCGTTCGACATCATGCGCGCCGTCGAATCGGCCAACGACGCGCAGAAGACGATTCTGTTCGAGAAGCTGAAGCGCCACCTGGGAGCGATGCAGGGCAAGACGGTGGCGGTGTGGGGCCTCGCGTTCAAGGCGGAGACGGACGACGTGCGGGAGAGCCCGGCGCTCGTCCTGGTGGAAGCGCTGCTGTGCGAGGGGGTGCACGTGCACGTGCACGATCCGGCGGCCATGAAGACGGCGGCGCGCCAGCTCGGCGCCCGCGTGAAGTACGCGCCGCACGCGTATGACGCGCTCGAGGGCGCCGACGCGCTCGCGATCGTCACCGAGTGGCTCGAGTACCGCAATCCCGATTTCGGCAAGATCAAGAGTCTCATGGCGCAACCGTTGATCGTCGATGGACGGAACCTCTACGACCCGGTGAAGCTGGGCCGCCTCGGGTTTACCTACGACAGTATCGGTCGTCCGCTCGGATGCGCGTCCTCGTAACGGGCGCGGCAGGCTTTCTCGGTTCACATCTCGTCGACAAGTTCCTGGCCCTCGGGTACGAGGTCCTGGGGATCGATAATCACATCACCGGGAACCCGGTGAATCTCGAGCATCTCGGCGCGCACGCGCGGTTCCGCTTCGTCAATCAAGACGTCACCCGCTACATCGAAGTCGAAGGCCCGCTCGACGGCGTGCTCCACTTCGCGAGCCCCGCGAGCCCCGTCGATTATCTCGAGCTGCCGATTCAGACGCTCAAGGTCGGCGCGCTCGGCA
>DATMZX010000046.1:0-4297 GCA_035573235.1 Gemmatimonadales bacterium | reverse complement strand
CCGGCGCGCGCCCGTCCGCAAGCTCGACGAACTTCCGCGCCCGCGCGTACTCCCGCGAGCGCGTGCGCTGCGTGAGGTCGCCCGCAATCACGATCGCGCTGAACGTCTCCGCGTTGATCATCCGCTCCAAGCCTTCCACCTGTTCGGCCACGCTGTGGCGGCCGAAGTGCAGGTCCGAGACATGGAGCAGGCGCAGCGGCATCAGCCTCGGCCCAGCCTGGCGATCACGGCGTCGGTGAACTGGTCGGTGGTCGCCGTGCCGCCGACATCGCCCGTGACCGTCTTCCGCTCGAGCAGCGTCTGCTCGATGGCGGTCTTGATGCGCTGCGAGAGGGCTCCTTCGCCCATGTGATCGAGCATCTGGCACGCGGCGAGCATCACCGCCGTCGGGTTCGCGATTCCTCTGCCCGCAATATCCGGCGCGGTCCCATGCACCGCCTCGAAGATCGCCGCGCCCTTGCCGATGTTCGCGCCCGGCGTGAGGCCCAGCCCGCCGACGAGCCCCGATGTGAGGTCGCTGAGGATGTCGCCGAAGAGGTTGGTCGTCACGATCACGTCGAACCGCTCGGGCCGCATCACGAGCTCCATCGCGCATGCGTCGACAATCTTCTCCTCACACGTCACCGTGTCCGCATATTCTTGCGCAATCATCCGGCCGGTCTCGAGAAACAACCCCTGCGAATACTTCAGGATGTTCGCCTTGTGCACGAGCGTGACCTTCTTCCGCCCGTGCGCCTTGGCGTACTCGAACGCATAGCGAATGATCCGGTCCGCGCCGAACCGCGTCACCACCGCCATCGACTGCGCGGCCGCGTGCGGATCGTCACCGATCTTCACGTAGTTCTCGATGCCGATGTACAGCCCCTCCGTGTTCTCGCGGACGAGCACGATGTCCACGTCCGAGAACTTCAAGCCCGTGAGGACGGTCTTCGCGGGACGGATGTTCGCATAGAGATCGAACGTCTGCCTGAGCGCGACGTTGATCGAGCGGAACCCCTTGCCGACCGCCGTCTCCAGCGGGCCCTTGAGCGCGATTTTCGTCCGGCGGATGCTGTCGAGTGTAGCCTCGGGTATCGGGTCATTCACCGCGGCGACGGCCGCGGCGCCGGCGAGCTGCCGGTCCCAGGTGATGTTGGCGCGCGCTGCGTCGAGCAGGCGGACGGTGGCGTCGGTAATGGACGGCCCAATGCCGTCGCCGGGAATCAGCGTGACAGTGCGAGACATGCTTCTCGGAAAAGGTTTACGGAGCGACGACGAGGTTCGCGATTCGGGTCGCGAGCGTGTTGATCAGGTCGGGAGGGAGCGTGGGCGATGCCACGGGATCGGTGCCGACTTCACCGAGCCATTCGATGGTACCCGCCTGGCCATCGGCGAGGCCGAGCTTGATGACGGCGATCTGTTCATCGCCGCGCTTCGCGAACCACACTTCGATGGGCACCAGCGCATAGCGCGCGTCGCCGATGGCAATGAGCGTGCGCAGGTTGCTGACGAACGGCTGCGGAAGCGCATCGCCGATCTTGAACTGCACGGCGCGCAGCGGCTGCGCGCCCATGGAATAAGGGTCGTTCACATAGTCGGGATTGCGCTTGGCGATCCGCGCGACGTCCGACGCGTATTTCCACGACCGGCCGAGCCCGCGCGATGCGAGGATCGAGCCAATGGAGTCGTCGAGCTCGCGGCGGAATTTCTCCCAGTCGCGGAGGCCGATCCACGCACCGGTGTCGGCGCGGAAGAGCTGCGCGGGCAGCACCAGCACATGCTGCGATGCCATTGGCGCAAGCGGCGGAGGCGCCTTGGCGCCCGGAGCCGGCTTTCCCTGCTGCGCCTGCATGCCGCCTGCGCCCAGGCCCAGGCCGAAGGCCAACACGGCGGCAACGTTCAGCGATCGAGTCATCGATCCCGTTGTAAGGGGGTTGTGACAGTGCTCGCGAATAAAGATAGTCGCTTCTCCCTCTATATGGTTGCGAGACGGCGCCGCCGAACCGCATCTTCTTTTCCATGCGAATTCTCAAAGCACTCCTCTGGGCCTGCATCGCTCTCCTCGGCGCGGGCGCGTTCGCGTTCCTCGCGCTCCAGAAGGGCGAACACGTCTCCGCCGGCTGGCTCCTCACCGCCGCGATCTGCACGTACGCCATCGCGTACCGCTTCTACAGCAAGATCATCGAGACGAACATCTTCATGCTCGACAAGAATCGCGCGACCCCCGCCGAACGGCTGGCGGACGGGCGCGATTTCGTGCCGACCAACAAGTGGGTCGTCTACGGCCAGCACTTTGCGGCGATCGCCGGCCCGGGCCCGCTCGTAGGCCCGACGCTCGCGGCGCAGTTCGGATTCCTTCCCGGTTTCATCTGGATCGTCGTCGGCGTCGCGCTCGGCGGCGCGGTACAGGACTGCGTGATCCTCTGCGCGTCCACGCGGCGGGACGGCAAGTCGCTCGGCCAGATGGCGAAGGAAGAGATCGGGCCCATCGCGGGATTCACGGCGCTCGTCGCGACGTTCGGGATCATGATCGTGCTGATTGCCGTGCTCGCGCTGATCGTCGTGAACGCGCTCCGGGCGAGTCCGTGGGGCACGGTGACGATCGGCCTGACGATTCCGATCGCGATGATCATGGGGCTCTGGCTGCAGTATGTGCGGCCGGGACGCATCCTGGAGACGTCGGCCATCGGCCTGGTGCTGCTCGGCGTTTCCCTGTTCGCCGGTCGCTGGGTGGCGGACAGCGCGACGCTCGCGCCAATCTTCACGCTCACGGCCATGCAGCTTGCGATCGTGATCGTGATCTATGGGTTCACCGCGTCCGTGCTTCCCGTGTGGCTGCTGCTCGGGCCTCGCGGCTACCTCTCGGCGTTCGTGAAGGTCGGCGTGGTCGTGGCGCTCGCGGGCGGCATTTTCATTCTGCTCCCGCCGCTGCAGATGCCGGCGACGACGAAGTTCATCGACGGCACCGGGCCGCTGTTTGCCGGCAAGGTGTTTCCGTTCGTGTTCATCACGGTGGCGTGCGGCGCGATCAGCGGTTTCCACGCGCTGATTTCATCGGGCACGACTCCCAAGATGCTCGAGAACGAAGTGGACGCGCGGATGGTCGGCTACGGCGCAATGCTCAGCGAGTCCATGGTCGCCGTGCTCGCGCTGATTGCGGCGTGCATCCTCACGCCGGGCACGTTCTTCGCGATCAATGCCCCGGCCGGACTCATCGGCACAACGGTGGACGGCGCGGCACACGTCATCAACAGCTGGGGCTTTACCGTGTCGCCGGCCGACCTGACCGTTCTCGCGCAGAAAGTCCACGAGACGACGCTCCTCTCGCGCACCGGCGGCGCGCCGTCGCTCGCGGTCGGCATGGCGAGCATTTTCGCCAAGGTGCTCAACAGCGATGGCTCGATGGCGCTCTGGTACCACTTCGCGATCATGTTCGAGGCGCTGTTCATCCTCACGACGCTCGACGCCGGCACGCGGGTCGGACGCTTCATGCTGCAGGACCTGGGCAAGCACATCTGGAAGCCATTTGGAAGGGTCAGTTGGTACCCTGCCGTGCTTCTCTCGAGCGCGCTCGTCGTGGGATCGTGGGGCTACTTCCTCTACCAGGGCGTGACCGACCCGCTCGGCGGCGTGAACCTGCTCTGGCCAATCTTTGGAATTTCGAATCAGTTGCTGGCTGCGATCGCGCTGTGCGTCGGCACGACGGTGATCGTGAAGATGGGCAAGGCGCGGTTCTCATTCATCACGATCCTGCCACTCATTTGGCTGGTGATCGTGGCGCTCACCGGCGGATGGGAGAAAATCTTCTCCGACGACATCAAGATCGGTTTCCTTTCGCACGCGACGTGGGTCGGCGAGAAGCTCGCGCAGGGCGTTGTCCCGCCCGGTGTCGCTTCGGCTGGTGATGCGGCGCGCATGATCTTCAACGACCGCCTCGACGCAGCAGTGGTCGCGGTCTTCATGATCGCGGTGGTCGTGATCCTCGTGGATTCCGCGCGAGTGTGGTACGGCGTGATCAGCGGAGCCGTGCCGGCGCGCAGCAGTGAAGCACCGTTCACGCCGCGAGCGGTTCCGGCGGAGTCGTAACTCTCACCAACAACGGTCATATGCCTTCGGCTCTTCGTTTTCGGTCGCTGGTCCAGGGCTCATCGTCGTGGGTTGTTCGTTCTCGGTCGGTCGTGATCGCGGCAACGACCATTACGCTCGCGCCGATGCTGCTTGCCCAGCAGGCCGACAAGTTCGAGTTCACCATCAAGAACATGATGCGCGGACCGGAGATCTACGGGCGCGCGCCGACGCAGATTCACTGGACACCCGA
>DATMZX010000045.1:0-3479 GCA_035573235.1 Gemmatimonadales bacterium | reverse complement strand
CGGTGACCTGGACGCAATAGTCGCGCTCGACCTTCGCTCGGCCCGCGGCGCCCAGGCGCGCGCGCAATTCTGGGTCCCGCAGCGCGCGCAGCGCCTGCACCCACTCCGACGCCGCCGTCGCCAGAAAACCGTTGATGCCGTGCTCGACGATCTGGCTGCTGGTGCCCACCGGCGACGCGACGACCGGCCGCCCGCACGCCATGTACTGGATCAGTTTGTAGCCGCATTTGCCGCGCTCCCACGGCTCGTCGCGCAGCGGCATGATGCCGACGTCGAATTGCTGCAGCTCCTGGACTTCGCTGGACTCGGACCAGGGACGCACGTCGACGGCGACGTGATCGAGGCTCACCGGTCCGGACCCGACCAGCGTGAGGTGCACGCCGTCGTCGCGGCACACCTGCGCGAGCGCGTCCCGGATCAGCTGCAGGTAGGGGGCCGTGAGTGGCGAGCCGATCCATCCTACGGTATACGGTCGATCGGCATCGAGTGTTGGCACCTGATAGCGGTTGAGATCGACGACGGTGGGAATCCATTCGACTCGGGCGGCTCCGGCGCGGCGCGCGCGCTCGGCCAGATACTCGTTCCCCGCGAGGACGACGCGCGCGCCTTGCATCACCTGATCGATCTTGCGGCCGAGGACTCCGCGCACCAGCGCCGCGCGGTGCGAATCGTAGCGGTGGAAGATCGCATCGTCGTAATCGACCACGTACGGGACGCCCAGGCGCGCGAGCGCGCGCTCGAACCAGGCCGGCAGCCAGGGAAACAGCTCGTATTCGATCCACAGCAGGTCGCTGCGCGACGCCGTGATGAGGTCCCACAGGCGCCGTACGTAGCCCGCGAGAATCGGCATGACGAGGCGTCGCCGGCCGCGATACAGCCGCTCGATGTAGCGGTCGTCGAACAGCGGGCGTGATTCGACGGCGATGCCCAGCTCGCGCAGGTAGGGGATGTACTGATAGGAACGGACGCGACTGCTCGCGGCGAGGCGATCGTACCGGCTCAGCAGCACCACACGCATGACGTTCTCTCGCGCGTCACTGCCGCGCGCGCTGGGATTCCACCGACGCCGCGGCCGACTGATGCTGGTGCAGCAGATCACTCATGTTGGCGGACACGAGCTGCCCGCGCGCGCAGCGCTCGGCGACCATGTCGAGGATTTGCGCCACCCGCGCCATGCGCCGCCGCGTGTCGACGCCCAGGTTGTGGTCGTGCCACCAGATGTGGAATACGTCCGACGGCTGCAGCGCGGCGAGCTCGGTGCGGATCCTCGCGCGATGCAGCGCCCAGGCCGAGCCGGGGAGGTTCGTGCGCAGGAACAGCGTCGCCCGCGTCATGTCGCCTTCGACGGGACTCGAGTGGCGCGTCCAGGGATTCAAGGCATCGAGCAGGCGGCGCGCGCGCGCTACCGGGCGGCTGCGCGAGGTCTCGTTGCAGTCGTAGTACCAGCCGATTTCGTTGCCGCGCCACATGCGGATGCCGCAGGCGCGCGTCATGTCCAGAAACGCGACCTGATTGCGCGGGAACACGAGACTCACCGGCGCGGCGCCGAAGCGCTGGCGCGACAGGCGCGCCACGGCGTCGAGGTCGGCTTTGACATCTTCGGCCGACACGCCCGGCTCGCGCATCAGAATATGCGAGAAGGTGTGCGTCCCCAGCTCCTGCCCCGGCGTTGCATGCACCATGCGCAGCAGGTCGGGCGAGAAGTGCAGCTGCCCGTCCGGGTCCAGCTCGGCATAGCGCGGGCTGATCGCGAGCGCGGGGTTGTGGTAAGTGGGTGGACGCGGCGCACGCGCGAAATACTCGTTCCAGTCAGTGCAGGCCAATGCGCCCACCGCGGCCCACGTCGCGCGAATGTTCCGAGCGACGAACAGCTCGAGCAACCCGGCCACCACCGGCTGCGTGTTTTCGAGCGACGCGCGGTAGGCATCGCGGTCGAGCCCGAGCCGGTGGTACACGCCCCAGCGGCGCTCGAAATCCACCGAGACGACGATGCGCGGCACGGTCCAGAGTTGCAGCATGCTACTTTCTCGCGACCACAAGGAATCCGCTCGGCGCGGTGCTCCGGTTGCGCGCGGGCGCGGCGAGCCGGCTCGGGACGAGCAAGAGGAAATTCGATAGCAGCCGCAGCGGATACAGGACCGGCCACGGAGAGAACGCCGTCGTGACCAGATCCATCATCGTGTGAAACCGATTTCCCTGCGCATGGATGTCCGCGGAGGAGAACTCCCCGAACAGCTCTTCCAGGGAGCGCCGGGTGGGGCGCCAATAGTCTCCATGCTCCTGAAAGACGAATGGCACGGTGATCACGGCAAGCCCGCCATCGGCAAGGACACGGTGGAGCTCCGCGGCAAACACCCGGGGCCGCGGGACGTACTCGAGCACTTCCGTCGCCACAGTGCATTGAAAGCTACCGTCGCGGAACGGCAATGCCATTCCGTCGCTCACGACGTCCGTAGATCCGGAATTGCGGGCGAGATCCGACCGCACGTAGGTGCGCGCGCCCGGAAACAGATGGCGATACGGATCATCGCCGGCGCCGACGACCAGCACGGAGCCGATGTGATCGAGCGCGATCGCGCGCAGCGAGCGCCGCACCAGCACGTTCCGCATCGTCGGGAAGAAGCGGTGGAGGCGGCGGCGCAGTGCTGTCATGCGGCGGCCGGCTTGCGCGCCACGACGTACAGAATGTCGCCGAACCCCGCCGTGCCCAGGGCGCGCGCCAGCGCGGTGTGCCCGGCGCGCGCGGCGGCGGCCAAGCCGGTGCCGTACTTGAATCGGTCCGTCACGCGTTGGTCGGCAAGCTGGCGCTCCACCGACGCTCCATCCGACCCGTTGCCCCGCAGGTCCTGCCAGAACACCACGGGGCTGAATCGCGCCGTCCGCACCGTCTCCGGCGTGAAGCCGTGGCGAGTGAGAATCCGGCGCGCCGTGGCCTGTGTGAAGTAATTGACGTGATCGATGCCGACGTAACGATCGCGCCGGCCGAGAATCCGCTGCGCCAGCGACGCGTGATTGGGGACGCTGATGGCGATGCGGCCCCCGGGGACGAGCAGCCGCCGAGCTTCGGCGAGGAAGCGATTCGGGTCGGGGAGATGCTCGAGCGTGGCCCAGAGCGTCACGATGTCAAACGACTCGGCGGGATAATGCCGGTCGTAGAGGTCGCCGACATCGAGTGCCAGGCCCAGCACCTCGCGACCATAGCGCGTGGACTCCGGCGAAATGTCGATCCCGCGCGCATCGAAGCCGGCGGCCTTGGCGGCCGCGACGAAGGAGCCGGTGGCGCACCCCACGTCCAACAGTCTGCCACGGAATCCGCGCAGCAGCGCCAGCTCGGCGTCGTGACGCGCCGCGTGGAAGTCGCTCGCGAGCTTCGCCTGGTCGGTGAAGTACGTGGCGCCATAGTACTCGTAGCGCGCGGCGAGCCAGGCCGCGGTGGGACGTGGGTTGATGAATACGAACCCGCAGGACCGACAGCGGGC
>DATMZX010000044.1:0-4274 GCA_035573235.1 Gemmatimonadales bacterium | reverse complement strand
GAAACGAGTCGGCAAGCGACGGCTCGGCGATCACTTTCTGGGTCGCGTCGGACATGGCGAGCCCAGCGCCTCCGCTAGCCTGAGCCTGCATCCCAGCCTGCACCGGATTGCCGACGTGCACTTGCGCTGCGGGCGCAGTCGCGTTCATCGCTGAGACGGGGTGCGGCTGCGCGGCGGGAGCGGTCGGCGCATACCGTTGCGCGGGCTGCGGCGTCGGCATGGGCTGCGGCTGGTAGGCGACCGGTGCGCGAGCAACGTTCATCATCGGGTTCTGTTGCTGTGCCTGCATTCGCGCGGCGTAACCTTGAGCGCCCTGCTGCGGCGGCTGTCCGTAGCCTTGCTGCTGCATCTGCTGGAAAAACTGCATCATCTGCTGCCACGACGGCTGCGGCTGCTGCGGTGGGTACGACGGCGGCGGGTTGTAGGACGGCTGCGCGGGTTGCGCTTGCGTCGCTTGCGTCGCTTGCGAGGGCGGCGGCGCGACGTTCGGCGATGCGTGCGTGGGACCAAAGTTCGTGCTTCCGACGCCGATTTGCGGAACCGCGGGCGCGCGCATCGCGCTCGGCGGAGCGGCCTGCGAAATGTTCGGCGGCTGCGATTGCATCGCGTTCGCGACGGGATTTCCTCCGGGGGTCATCATGTCATAAGCCCTTTCACGAGGCCGCCGATCGCTCCGACGCCCGCGCCGATCGCTGTGCCCCACGGACCAAACGCCGAGCCGACCGCCGCGCCGCCAGCCGCACCGATCCCGGTCGACGCCGCCGTGTTTGCGGCTTTGAGCCCGTCATCGTGCGGCCGGCTCTGTGACGCCGCGCCGAGCCCGCCCTGGAGCGCTCCGCCCGCGCCACCGACGACGGCGCCAACCGGACCACCGGTCACCGCGCCTTCGGCCGCACCGATCCCGGCTCCGACGCCCGCGCCAATCCCCACGTTCGTAGCATTGCTCGGCGTCTGCTGCTGCGGCTGCCCGTTCAGCGGTTTCGAGTAGTCGATCGATCCGATGTTCCCCGAGCCCTGTGGTTTGATGTCCGTCTTGAGGTTTGCATCCGAAGCGGCGGCGCCGATCGCGCCCGCGGTGCCCTGCGCAACCGCACTACCGATGTTCACGCCGAGCTGCGTGTTGAACTGCGACTGCTGCGTGTTGACGCCTTCGGCCGCGAGCAGGTTTGCCATGTACGCTTGCTGCGCGGAGAGCCCAAGTCCCTGCTCTTGCTCGCCCATGCCCCACAGCGCCGTCTGCATCTGATTGATCTGCTGCTGATTGGCCTGCTGCAGCGATGCGTTCTGCGACTGCCTTTGGAGCTCGAGTTGCCCGATGTTGGCCATCCCTTGAGCGCCCTGCTGCTCTTCCTGCATCGCGATCTGCGCGGCCTGGTTCGCACCGGACGCCATTTGAGCGCCCGCGCCCTGTGTCGCGGCGCGCATCGCGCCGGCTCGAGCTGCCGCGCCGCCGCGCGCGGAATTCGCCATCGCCATCTGCGCCGCGATGCTCTGGTCTTGCGACTGCCGGAATTGATTTTGGGCGTACCCGCCATCGCCCTGCATGAGCTGCTGGTAGTAGTTTTGTGCGTTGGCGAGCTGCGAAACGTCTCCGATCTGCGGCGCGTTCTGGTTGTATCCGTTCGCGAGGCCGTTGAAGTAATTCGACATGCCCGCGGCCTGGTTGTACAGGCCCCCATAGACCTGTCCTTCCTGCGTGGACATTTTCCCGCCGGTCTGGTCGTTCGCGTTGCCGTCGTTTCCGACCTGCGTTGGGGAGAACGCGTTGCCGGATTGCGGATTCACGAACGGCAAGCCGTTGTTCATCTGGTTGTAGCCGTATTGCCCCTGCGTTGGAGTCTGCGGCGACTGCGGCGGAGGTCCGTACGCGCTTCCGATGTTGTTCGTGTTTTGGTTCGGATCGGGCATCGTCTTACGCCTTCAGTCTCGCGGGAAGCCTGCGGTAGCGGTCGCCGATCTTGTCGAGGTCGAGGGCGAGCGCGTCGAACGAAAATCCCTGCCCCGTCGTCTTGGCCGCGTCGTCGACGTCGGTGACCACGACCTGAATCGCCTCGCACTTGCAGTACGCGGCCGGCGAATGAACCTCGACTTGCTCGGTCGGGCGTCCCTCAAGCTGCGAATTGGTCCACGTCGCGGTCTTTCTCACGGTCGTGTCGTAATTGTACCTGAGTTGCACCTGCACTCCAGATGCATCTTGCTGATCGCCGTAGACGAGCGCCCGACGGGCGCGCATGTAGCCTTGAGGGCCGGAGACCTTGATCCAGGGCGAGGCGAGTGACAGCGGCACGAAGTGCGACGCGCCGGCCATGTCCGTATCGAGGTAGCTCGTCGCGGATTCTTTGTACCGACCGCCCGCGCTCGTGACGATCGTGAACGTTCCAGCGTCGTCGAGGAACATCGCGACGATCGGCCCGTCGAGATTCGCGTACTGATGGATCGTCCACGCGTTCAAAAAATAATCGAAGCAGACGATCCGCTGGTTGCCATTGCCGTCTTGCATGCACCATCGCGCTTGCTTTGCAATCGGCACGACGCACGACGCGACGCACGTTCCGTAGGCTCCGACGGTGTCTTGCACGCCCTTGCCGATGTAGGCGACGGACAGGTCTCTCCCGAGAAGATGAAAGCCGACCGCCGATTGGAAAATGAGCCCTTGCGGCACCTCGACAACGGAGCCGGCGGCGATGCATCCCACGTCGCTCGGCACCTTCTGCGGGATCGTCCAATCGCTGCCCTGGCCCGTGTCCGCCGGGCCGTCGCCGAACATGACGAAGATGCTCGAGCCTTTGAAGCACACAAACTTGTCATCCATCGACGCAATGGCCGTGATGTCTCCGCCGTCGATAAAGGGCTGAATGAGCACCTCGTTGAAGCCCATGACCTCACCCGCGGTTTCTTGCCGCGTGAACCACACGTTCGCGAGCGTTTCATCGACTATCGCCAGCCGGCCGCGATGCGCGCAGACGAGCGACGCCGCGGGCGGATTCACCGCGTCGAGTACGCCACCGGTCGTGTAGAGGAGCTGCGCTTTTTCTAGCGTCGCGTCGGGAAGCTGATCGTTGTAGTCACCATAGGGACCGTTGGCGAAATTCGCGGGGTCAACGCGCGCGACGTAGAAATACGTCGAGCCGAGCGTGAGCGTCCGGTAAATCTCGACCCAGTACGCGCCGCCCGGATCGGTCGCTTCGTCGTTCGTCCACGCGAGCTTGGGAAAGACGACTTGCCCGACCTGGTTCGCGAGCACGACAGGCGTCGCGAGCACGGCAGGCGAGCTTCGTTCGATGTTGCCGTGTCGGTCTTGCCGAGCGTAGACAACGGCGTAGCTGAATGTGCCCGTGATGCCAGGGCCGCCCGTCGGCGTCACCACGATGAACTCTGGGAAGTGAGCAAATCCGTGCTCGACGTGCGGCGGCCCCGCGCGCATGAGCATGCCGCCAGCGACTTCGTTAGTGTCGTTGAGCGTCGCGACCGCGGGCGAGGTCGCCGCGGGCGCAAACTCCGAAAGCCACATGGTCGCGAGGTCCGGGCCAGTACCAACAGCGCCACCACCAAGCGCGAGCGGCACGATGAGGCGCGAGCCGTCTGCGTTGAGGCTCCGATTCAGGAACCGCGCATCACTCCAGCGCTCGAGGTACGGATCGAGCTGGCGCGGCGCGACGCATGCGGCGATCGTCGCCTGCGAGCCGGCGAGAGCGAGCGGCACGCCGGGCGACGCGCGCACGCGGAAGTCGACGAGGTACTCCGTGCATTGCTCGGAAATGAGCGTCACGGCCGTCGGATTCGTGCCGGCGCCGATCTGGTAGTTTTGCACGCACGGGTGAGAGACGTGGATGTACTGCCCGGCGATCTGCTGCGCGTCGTCGACCTGTCCGGGGCGCGCGAGCGGACGAAGGCCGAAAGGGTAGTACGCGAAGCCCATCGGCGTGACGACGTTGCCGCCGCTCCGCGCAACGAGCCCGCCCATCGTGACGGGCATGCTCGGCCCGCCCTCGCCGAAATTCGTTCCATCCGTTGCCCAAAACGAGACGAAGATTTCGCTGTTGAGCGTTGCGTTCGTCTTGGTTCCTACGCGGCACGCGCCGCCGATTTCCCAAAGCGTGTACCCGAAGTCGCCAAGCGCGGCGGTCACACTCGGATCGGCGCTGTACGACGCGAGCGTCGTGAAAAGCCCGTCGGCGGAGAGGTAATCGATGTGCAGATTGTCGTGGCCGGGGAGGTTCGGATTGTCGTTCCAGACGAGCGCGACGTCGACGCCCCAATCGGCCACGATTTGC
>DATMZX010000043.1:0-2097 GCA_035573235.1 Gemmatimonadales bacterium | reverse complement strand
GCCAATGTTGTGAGCACCCGGACAGCAAGCGGGCTCGTGAGCAACGCGAACGGCTCCACTTTGACGAACTTGGTGGTGGCGGGCGTGCCCGTGACGTCGGGTGACGCGCCGGTGGCTCCCAACACGAACATCAGCCTGCCGGGGGTCGGGTATGTCGTGCTGAACGAGCAGATCCCCACGGGCGACGGGGTCACGACCAGCGGCCTGACAGTCAACATGATCCACGTGTACCTGCAGAGCCTGACCGGCGGCGCGTGTACGCCGCTGGGCTGTCTGCCTGGTGTGCTGACGTCCACGGGTGAAATCATCGTGGGCTCGGCAGCCAGCAGCGCGACGATGTGATTGGTTGGCGCAGAGAGTTTGGGCCCGGTCCGGCAAACGGACCGGGCCGTTTCTACGCACTCTTTTTGTGCTGGTAGCCACGGCCTGGCGCATCAAACTGTTGCATTCACGCCCTCTTTCACACTAGACGGAAATCATAACGTGTTGTGTTATAGGTAGTTACTGACCGCCTCTGAGTGTGCCGCCCTGGCACTAGCCTTGCTGTTGCGCCGCAGCAACATTCCACCCGGCGAGGACCGCCAGCCATGGCCACGAAAGGCAAAGACGCTCTGCCGCCGTCGCCCGATCCCCAGGCGTTATCGGAGTCCACCGCGGCGCTGTTGCGCGAGCTGGTGGCTCACTTGCGACAGAACCGCACGCAGCTGCGCGAGGAGTGGGCGCGGCGCATCACGCGGGCCCAGCTGCTCACGGCGATGACGGAGGAGGAGATCTTCGCCGAAGCGACGTCGGTATACGACAACTACGTCGAAGCGCTGGAGACGGGGACGTTCGAGGCCCTGCAGGCGTACGCGCGCAACCTCTCCGAGCGCATCATCCCGCGAGGCGTCGAAACGCACGAAGTCGTCGGTATCGTGCTGTTGCTGCGCGACGTGCTCGCCCGCTCGCTGTTCGCCAAGTACCACGAAGACTTCGACAAGCTCAACCGCATCCTCGACGCCTACGAGCCGGCGGCCAACCGTATCGCGAACACGGTGGCCGTCGGGTTCGTGCAGGAGCGCGAGCGCATCATCCGGCAGCAACAGGAGGCGATCCGGGAGTTGTCCACCCCGGTGCTGCAGGTGCGCGAGCGATTGCTGATTCTGCCGATCATCGGCGTCATCGACCCGCAGCGCGCCCGGCAGCTCACCGAGCAGCTGTTGCGCGCGATCCGCACCAACCGCGCGAAGGTGGTGGTCATCGACATCACGGGCGTGGCCGCCATGGACTCGAACGTGGCGAACCACCTCGTGCAGACGGTCGAGGCTTCGCGCCTGCTGGGTGCGACGGTCATCGTGACGGGCCTCTCGCCCGAGATCGCGCAGACGCTGGTGACGATCGGTGTGGACCTGAGCGAGATGGCCACGGTCGGCGACCTCCAAGGGGGCATCGAGGAGGCCGAGCGGCTGCTCGGCTACAAGGTTCTGCCGCTGGAAGAGCTGACCCCGAAGGCGTGACCTGCTTCTCACTCCGTCGACGGAGGGCGCTTGGAAGTACCGATCCTGAAGCAGGGCCATTACCTGATCGCCTCCATCCAGTCGGCGCTCACGGACGCCGATCTCTCCCAGCTGCGTGAGGCGCTGATCGAGCGCGTCGGTCGCTTCCGGGCCCGGGGCGTGATCGTCGACGTTACGGCGCTCGACGTGATGGATTCGTTCGCCGTACGTACGCTCCGGGACATCGCCCACATGGCGCGGCTGCGCGGCGCGGAAACCGTGATCGTCGGGATTCAACCCGAGGTTGCGTTCGCCATGGTGCAGCTCGGCCTCACGCTGAAGGGTGTGTCCACCGCGCTGGATCTCGAAGAAGGCCTGCTGTTCCTCGACCACCAGGCGCAGCTCCGCATCGAGCGCGGAACGGGCGGAACGGGACGCATCGATCGTGGCTGACGAGCTGCTGATCCCGATCGCTGCCGACGTCGACGTCGTCACCGCCCGACAACGCGGGCGGGATCTGGCGGCCGAGACGGGGTTCTCGAGCGGGGACCAGACGGTGATTGCCGCCGCCATTTCCGAGATCGCCCGCAACATCCTGATGTACGCCAAGAAGGGCGAGATC
>DATMZX010000042.1:0-3281 GCA_035573235.1 Gemmatimonadales bacterium | reverse complement strand
CAGCACATCCGGAAGCCGCTCCCCGCGAGACGAGGCAACTCGTTCTATCGCGACAAGCGCGATCTCTCGGCGTTCGCGGCCACCTTCTGCGGCGCGCCCGTGACGGCCTACGACCTGAACAGCCGCGAGTGGGGCTCGAAGGTCGCGCAGGAGTTTTACCGGCAGAACGCGGCGAGGTGGGTCGTGTGTCCGGACTGTAAAGCGGAGGCGACGACGTGAGCGAGAGCATCAAGAACCTCCAGGCCACGACACTCCGGATGGCCGGGAACATCGCGGCGGGATTGGTGAACAATCCCGAATTCCGAAACCTCGATTCTCACTGCCTTGAGGGCATCGCGAACGTCTCCGTCGATCTGGCGCAGCGCATCGTGCAGAAGCTGACGGCTCCCGTGAATTCCGATCCGCGCTGTCCGAAGTGCGGCTTCACGATGGTTCAGGGCTTCACTGAGGTGCACGTCAGCAGTACCCGATCAGTGGCTCACCCGAACGGTGAATACCGCTGCTTCCACTGCACGACCAAAGCGGAGGCGACGAAGTGATCTTCAGGGCTGGTGATCGCGTGCAGTTCACGGAGAAGGGCCGGCGGGCATTTCCACTCGCCGTGCGGCGCGGCCACGATCGCGGCGTCGTCAGGAGCGCTCACGGCTCTTGCGTCAACGTCCTCCGCGACAACACGAAGACGGTCCAGAAGTATCACGAGACGTTCTGGGAAGCGGAGGCGACGAAGTGACCGCCGTCGATCGTCCTCCCGCTGCTCATTGGCGCAGAAGTCGGGCTGGCGGCGGCGTTCTGGTACTGGCTCGACTGGCTCGAAAGGAAGGATCGCTGATGCGGATCATCCTCGTCACCCTCGGGATCGTGTCGCTGGCCGCCTACGCCCTGAAACAGCTCACGGCGAAGCGTGACGCCTGGTGGGACTCGATCCGATCCCACGAACGGCGGGAACGCTGCCAGGGCTGGACGGACGGGACGTACTGGCCCTTGACCTCGGAAGTCGAGGCGCTCGAAGCGCGGCGCCGGGAGCGGGCATGAGCGCCACGGTGATCCGCAAGCCTGGGATGCGCTGTAAAGCGTGTCAGGTCCGCTATCGCCAGCACGGGCCGTTCTGTGCGGCGTGTCGGCAGGCGCGCGAACAGGTGGCCTCCTCCGCCGTCTCGGTGACCGTGGCGCTGCCCGCGCGCGGGGAAGCCCGTCAGAGCTGGTGGATCGGGCAGGACCGGGAGGCGTTCAAGGCCACGGTGCAACACGAGTTACCCCGGATGGCGCGATCCAGCGTGGCGCACCATCTCAAACCGGAATTACTGGATCACGCGGGCTGGTAGTGAGCAATGAAAAAGGCCCCACGGCAATGGGGCCTCGAAAGGAGCTTCCGATGAGTGAATCCACGATAGCACAGATTCATCCGGTGTTTGGCGACATCCTGACGCGGTTCGGACTGCCGCCGCGCGATCCCTCTCTCATGACTGACCAGCACGATCCGGCCACGCAACCGAGCTTGCAAGGCCAACGGGTGATGCCGAAAGCCGCGCTCGGGACGAACGTCTGCATCGCCTGCGAGCGCCAGTCACCCGTCTACGCGCTCTGGCCGTCGTGCCGGAGCTGCTCGGAGGAGTTCTGCCCCGCGTGCCAACAGCCGGGAAGCATCGAGGAGGACGAAGGCCGACAGTCCTGTCTCTGTCCGGGCTGTGCGGCCGACGAGGCGGCAGTCGCGGCCGACGAGCCTCCGGTGCCGGCCGATAGTGTGCTCGTGGATCAAGTCGCCGCGGTCCTCGTGCGCTGCCTCGCGGCGGCAAAGGGCGAGCAGCCGCAGGCCTTCGACGAGCTGCCCCCGGCCGAGCGCCAGCGGTATCGGGATGTCGCCCGGATCGCGTGGGCGCTCTGCGATCCGGAGGCGATCCGGATCGCGCACTGGATCGCGGCCGATCGGCTGATCTGGGAGCGCACGGGCTGTTACGGCTGGAAGGGCGCCGATGGGAAGGCGCGCCGCCAGGCGTGGGGGGATGCCCGGCTCGCGGTGACGAGCGCGCGGCAGTTCTGGACGGGGCTGCTCTCGTCGGAGTTCGCGGCCGAGGCGCGGCGGGCGCTCGCGGAGATGGAGCAAGGGAAGGTCGCCGCGTTCGTACCGTCGGCGTTCCTGGGGGGCCAGTAGCCATGAATGCCGCTCTCGCGCCCGTCGAATCCGCCATCCTCGAAGCCACCACGATCGAGCAGGTGCTCATCGGGGGCGACCTCGCTAAGCTCGCCCCGGCACAGCGGGTGAGCTACTACCGTGCCGTCTGCGAGTCGATCGGCCTCAACCCGCTGACCAAGCCGTTTGAGTACATCACGCTCAACGGGAAGCTCACGCTCTACGCCAAACGCGACTGCACGGACCAGCTCCGACAGAAGCACAACATCTCAATCGAGATCGTCGATCGCAATCAAGTGGGCGATGTCTACTGCGTCCGCGCACGGGCGACGACGCCGAGCGGACGCACCGACGAATCCCTCGGGGCCGTCCCGACGGTGGGCCTCAAGGGCGATGCCCTCGCCAACGCCCTCATGAAGGCGGAGACGAAATCCAAGCGGCGCGTGACGCTCTCGATCTGCGGCCTTGGAATGCTGGACGAGACGGAGATCGAGACGATTCCGACCGCGCGGGTGGCGCCTGTGGAGCGTCCGCGTGTCACTGAGCCGCCGCGCCGTTCGGCCGTCCCGGAACCGATGGCTCCGCCGGACCCCGCAGAGGCGGTGTTCGATGGCGAGGCGTTCGAGGATCACGAGCCGGTCATCTCGGACGCCGAGGCCCGCGCGGTGCACAAGGTCGCGAAGGACGCGGGATGGACGACTGATGAGCTGAAGGCGTGGCTGGCTCGCCAATACGGGTACACGTCGCTCCGCGCGATCAAGCCAATCCATTTCGACAGGATCCTCAGCGACATCCAGACGGGTGGCCGGGCGTGATCGCGCCGACCTTCACCGTTCACGACGTGGAGCAGCGCTCGGAGGCGTGGCGGACGCTCCGGGCTGGACGGGTCACGGGTAGCGTCGCGGCAGATGTCTGCGCCACGCTTAAGAGCGGGAAGGGCGAGGCGGCCGGCCGGCGCAATCTTCGGGTCAAGCTGGCGCTGGAGCGCATCTGCGGGCGGCCGCTCGAATCTGACTTCCAATCGGCCGCGATGTTGACGGGGATCGAGCGGGAACCGTTGGCGATTGCGGCGTACGAGCAGGCGACCGGCCAGTCGGTCAAGGCGTGCGGCTTCCTCGCGCACGAGACGCTCCTGATCGGATCGTCGCCGGAC
>DATMZX010000041.1:0-9077 GCA_035573235.1 Gemmatimonadales bacterium | reverse complement strand
GCAACGCGGCGGTGAGCTTCGGTGTGACGATGCCGAGGGCCTGCAGGGCCGCGAACTCCTGCGATCCGATCGCGGAGCCGGCGGATCCTTCCTGGGCGCCCGCGAGAAACTGATCGAGCAAGTCTGCGGGATAGCCGTTGGAGGACAGCTGCTGGTGAATCTGCTCAGCGGTGAGACCTGACTGCTGCAACTGCCGGCGAATCACGCTGCCGAGCTGCGGATTCTGTTGCAGCATCTGCGTCAGTTGCTCGGGTGTGAGACCCGTCGGCAGGACGCCGGAGGGTTGACTACCCTGAGCGAGTGAACGAGCAGGATCGAGCGCGCCGAGTGCCAAGGTGCCCAGCGCCGCAATCGCAAGCAGCTTCATACGTTGTCCAGCGTCCCCCAAGGGCTCGTAAGGCTACGCGCGAAAGCTGCGTCTCTCCCCGTACTCGCGCAACGCCTTGCCACGACGGCGTAGCGAGCGGTGGCGCGCGATGGTTAATTCGGGGCCTATGCGAATCCTCGTGACCGGCGCCGCCGGATTCATCGGCTTTCATGTCGCGCAGCGGCTGCTGCACGACGGTCACGACGTGGTGGGACTCGATTCCATGAATCATTACTACGACGTGCGCCTGAAGGAAGGACGGCTCGCCCTGCTGCAGGCGCAGCGGCAGTTCGAGTTCGTCCGCGCGGCGTTGACCGACCCGGAGGCGATGAATCTCCTGTTCGATCGCGCGGAGTTCGATCGCGTCGTACACCTCGCGGCGCAGGCCGGCGTGCGCTACTCCCTCGAGCGGCCCGACGCCTACATCGCGTCGAATGTGCTGGGGTTCCTGCAGGTCCTGGAGGAATGCCGCTATCGCAAGGTCCCGCACCTCGTGTACGCGAGCTCGAGCTCGGTCTATGGGGCGAGCACGCAGATGCCGTTTGCGGTGCAGAACGGCGCCGATCATCCGCTGTCGATGTACGGCGCCACCAAGCGCACCAATGAGCTCATGGCGCACAGCTACTCGTACCTGTTCGGGCTGCCCACGACCGGCCTGCGCATCTTCACCGCGTACGGTCCCTGGGGTCGTCCGGACATGGTGATGTTCAAATTCGCGAGAGCAATTCTCGACGGTGCGCCGATCAACGTGTTCAACCACGGTCACATGAAGCGCGACTTCACCTACATCGACGACGTCGTCGAATCGATCGTGCGCGTCATGAACGTCATTCCTGTACCGGACCCGCAGTGGTCGAGCCAGCATCCGCTTCCGAACAGCAGCCTGGCGCCGTTCCGGCTGTACAACGTCGGGAACGGAGAGCCGGTGGACATCGCCGCCGTGATTTCCCTGCTGGAGAAAGCGCTGGGGAAGAAGGCGAAGCCCAACTTCCTGCCGATGCAACCGGGCGACGTGCCCGCCACATTCGCCGATACCGCCGATCTCGCCAAGGCGATCGGGTTCGCCCCCCAAACCCCGATTCAGCAGGGCATCGACAAATTCGTCGAGTGGTATCGCTCGTTTTACGGGGTGTGACGCAGCAAGCCGAACCGCGCGCCGACGCTGACGTTGAGATTGAACGCGTCATACGTGTAGTTGCGATTGAGCTCATACACTCCCGCGACACCCGCCAGCAGCTCGTAGCGCCCGCGATTCTGGACCCGCTCGACCGCGAGCGCGTGCTGCACATCCACGCCGTCGGGATCGGTCGTCGTGCCCGATGGATCCCCGCGCTGTTGCCGGATGATCCGCGTCCACGACCAGGTCCAGCGGCCCGACGGCGAGTAGGAGTCGACCGCGATCACCGACCCCGCGCCTCCCACTCCCGCCTCTGAGCCTAACACCTGGCCGAGCTGCGTGTGACCCTGTCGCAGGTAGATGTGTGTGTAGAACGGCGTCCACGGCCTTCCCTGCGCGATGCTCCCCAGCTGCAGATTCTGCAATTCAGCGCGCAGCGCGAGAAAGGATTTGGGAGTTGGGAGATGGGGGTTGGACGATCTCCCATCTCCCGTCTCCCATCTCCTTTTCAATACTTTCCGCATCCCTACGGTATAACCGCCGGTATGGTCCGGCTCCAGCAAAAAGTCCCGCCCATTCGCGCTGTAGTCGTCGCGGCCGTACTCGCCGTAGACCTCGAATCCGCTATTCGGCAGCACCCAGCGGAAGAACACACTCGCGATGCCGTTGGAGGTGCTCAGGCCCGACTCCTTTCCCTGGAATACCGCGAACGCATCATCGAGCGTTGGTCCTCCCGCGCGCCAGGGCAGATGCACGAATCGCGTCGCGCCGAGCTCGAGGCCGGGGACCCAGCGCGTGGTCAGGTCCGCCACGATCCCGGTTCCGAATCGTACGCCCGCCGCGAGTGTCTCGGCGGAAAATGCCGACTGCGCCAGTCGGCCCCAGATGATGCGCGCGTGCAATCCGATCGGTCCCAGCTTCACGGGGTGCGCCGTGCCGAGAAACAGATGCGGAAACCCCGGCGCATTGTTGCCGAGCATGATCGGGAATTCACTCGCCGGTCCCCAGTACTCATTAGCGGTGGACACGCCGAGCGCGAGGGCGCGCCAATCCATCCGCAGCGAGCTCTGCCCCGGATCGAGCCGCGCGTACGCGCCCGTTCCAAACCGCTCCGGCCGGTCGATGATCTGCTGCAACGTGCTATCGGAACTCGGCGGGAACGGGGCGTTCTGCGCGACAAAGACGAGCGGCGCCACGGTGAGCGACAGCACGCCCCTGCGCCACACGAACCCGCCCTCGGCGGCGAGGGTAACTCCCTTTCCCGCCCAGATTGGTCCATCATTAAAGCCGTACGGGAACGTGCTGTTGAAACGGATGCTGGTGGATACCGGGAGCCACGTTGGTGCACGGACGGGCTGCGTCCGTTCCAGGTGCTCCAACTCGACGGGGGAAAACGCCCGCGCGCCCCAGGGATACATGGGAACGAGCCGCAGTGTCTGCAGGTAACGCAGGTAATTCTCTCGCTCGCCGCCCGCGAACGTCTGGCTGTGTGCGGGCGCAGCCGTGCACACGAGCAAGACCAGAACGCAGTAGGCCCTCATGAGCTGGGGTATCTACCCGGTCGTTCGAGTTTTTGCCATGCTGCTGCAGGTGCCGGCATTGGGCAGCGATGCCGAAGACCGTGCCCGTCTCGCGCAGCTGCTTGGCGGGACTGGAACCGAAAACTTCCTGCTGCGGCTGGACGGTGTGTCGACGGTAGGATGGTCGCACGGTAGGACGGTAGGACTGCAACTCACGACGGTGTACAACAGCACGCTCCCGTTCTCTCTCAATGATGGCGCTCTGTGGGCTGGTCGCGGGTGGAGTCAGGTATTGCAAGCCGGTTTTGGCGCGCGTTGGGGACGCGTGACACTCGTGCTCGCACCCGCGCTCGTGAGCACGCAGAACCGCGCCTATGAGATGCCGGGTGACTCCGTGCAGCTACCGCGACCTCCGGGACGCAGCGACTACTCCACGCCCTGGCACGTCGGTGCGTATTCGATCGACTTGCCGCTGCGCTTTGGCTCGGGGCACTACACGCGCCTCGATCCGGGCCAATCGACGCTCGCCGCCGATTTTGGTCCGGTGAGCGTCGGCGTCTCCACCGCGAACGAGTGGTGGGGACCCGGGATCCACAACGCGATCGTGCTCAGCAACAACGCACCGGGCATCTGGCGCACCTTTGCGCAGTTCCGGAGCAAGAGCGTGACGGCGCGCTGGATGCTGGGCGGCTTGTTCGAGTCGCCCTACTTCGATTCGACGACCACGAACGATCGGCGCTCCTTCAACGCGCTCGCGATTACCTGGACACCGCACCCTGCCCCGCATCTCACGATCGGCGCCGCGCGCACCGTGTACGCGCCGCTGGAGAGCTGGTCGGGGCTGTGGCGTCGCTCGCTCGACGTGCTGCGCGGCAACGGCGACCACGCGCGGAATCAGGTCGTCTCATTGTTCGGCCGCTGGGTATTCCCGGCCGACGGTTTTGCCGTGCACGCGGAGTGGGCCCGCAATCAGCTGCCGGGTTCGCTGCGCGAGCTGCTCGTCAGCCCCAATCACACCCAAGGGTACACGCTCGGGCTCGAGTGGGCACGGCCCGTCGGTGACGCCGGAGCCGCGGTCCGCCTGCAAGCGGAGTTGACCGATCTCGAGAAATCTCCGGCGTATCGCAACCTGCACGAAGAGACGTGGTACACGGGCGACGCCGCGGCGCAGGGCTACACGCAGCGCGGTCAGGTGATCGGCGCCGCGATCGGCCCGGGCGCGTCGAGTCAGTGGGTCGGCGGGGACTACATGGCGCGGCGCTGGCGCGCGGGCTTGTTTGTCGGTCGCATCCGCTGGGATGACGACGCGCTCTACCTGTTTCCCAGCACGACCAACAAGCAGCTGCTGCACGACGTATCGGTGTTCGGCGGCATTCGCGCCGCGACCCGCCTGCGACTGGGACTGCTCGAGGCTTCACTGACGGTTGGCAATCGTCTCAACGAGTCGTACGAGGTGTCGACCATGAGCACCACGACGCTCGCGCTGCGGTTCACACCATGACGGCGACGGGGTTCGTTCCCGTGGCGGGACCCGGCGGAGCGAGCTCGTCGTAGAGCGCTTCGACATCCGCGATGAGACGGGTGACGCTGTAGCGCGCCAGCACGCTGGCCCGATTCTGCGTCTCGTAGTGCGCGCGTGCCGCTCGATCGAGCAGCCGCGTCAACCCCCGAGTGAACGCGTCGGGTCGGCCCGGTGGAATGATCAGCCCGAGCCGTCCTTCTTCCAGCACGTCAGCCACGCCGCCGACGTCTGTAGCGATCACGGCGCGCCCGCACGCGAGCGCTTCGATCAGGCACACGGGCGTGCCCTCGTTGTCGGAGCTGAGCGCCACGATGTCGGAGCCGTAATAGACGGCCGGCAGATCGGAGCCGTTCCACCAGCCCGCGAAGCGGACGCGGTCGCCGATCCCCAGCTGCTGCGCCAGCTCGCGCAATGGCGTCTCGAGCTCACCGCCGCCCACGAACACCAGCACGGCCGAGCGTCGAGCCGCCGGCGCGAGTGCGGCAAACGCGCGCAGCGCCAGCGCGTGGTTCTTGATGGCGGTGAGCCGGCCCACGAGCGTAATGACGACGTCGTGGTCCTCCGCCTGAATCGAGCGGCGAAACTGTGCGCGGGCCGCGGCGCGATCGGCGACGGCGAAGCGGCTGAGATCGAACCCGAGCGGAATGACGCTGATGCGGTCGGCCGGCACGGCGAGATGGCGCTGCAGCTCCGCGGCCTGGCGTGGACTGATGGCGATGATCCGCGACGTGATCCGGGCGAGGCCGCGCTCGATCGCCACGTAGAGCGCCGTGCGCCAGCGCGCGAAATAACCGTGAAACACGTGCCCGTGGAATGTGTGCACCCGCACGGGCACCTTCGCGAGCCAGGCGGCCACTCTCCCCAGCGTCCCCGCCTTGGCGGTATGCGTGTGGACGACGTCGGGCCGCAGGCGCCGGCACAGTCGATAGAGCGCCCACAGCGCGCGGAGGTCGCCGAGCACCCCCACGTCGCGCCCCAAGCCGGGAATGCGAACGAGATCGACATGGTGCTCTGCCGCCAGCGACGACATGTCCGCTTCGTGCGCCGGGGTGGTCCCGACGGCGAGCACTGTGGGATACCGGGCGCGCGTCCCCGCGCTGAGCAGCACCGCGTTCCACGCTGGCCCGCCGACGTTCAAGCGAGCAATCGCGCGAATGACGCGGACCCTAGGCATTCTCTACAACGCGTCGCGTCTTGACACGCGCTACCCGCCGGTCCTCGCCGTTGCGGCGCACCGAGCGCATCGAGATCTCGAGCTCGAGCAGCTCCAAACCGAGCCGCGCCGCGGCCGCGTGCAGCGCCTGCAGCCTTGGGCCGCGCAGCTTCTTCGTCGCGATCAACACGCGTCGCACGCCGTGCTCGGCAGTAATCGCTGCCAGATGATCCAGGCCGCCCAGCACCGGCAGGCCGTGAATCCGTTCCCCGAGTTTGAGTGGGTTGTCGTCGACGAAGCAGAACGGCTTGAGACCCAGCGCGGGGTTGTTCAGCAGCTCGCGCACCGCCAGCTCGCCCCCATCGCCCGCCCCATAGATCGCGACGCGCTCGCCCGGCTGCAGTCGGGAGCGCATGGCCTCGAGCGTGCGGAACGAGGCGCGCGTGGCGAGCACCAACGCGGAGGCGAGCAGCGCGTAGATCCACAGGACGCTCGTCGCCGCGAGCACCGGCACGCGCCACAGCGCATACGCGAACAGCACGAGCGCGCCGGTCGCTACGCCCGCGAGCATGCGATACAAATCGCTGATGCTGATGTAGCGCCACGCCCCGCGGTATGTCCCAAAGACCTGGAACGCGACGACCTGTACGGCGATCGCCAGCCACAGCGTGCTGCGATACGCGCCCATGACGCTCGCGGGCGCGTCCCCCTCGAACCGCATGCGGAACGCGCCGTAGTACGCCGCCGCCACGAGCGCGACGTCCAGCAGCATCACCGCCAGGCGGCGTTTGAAGAGCAGCGCCGTCGCGACGACCGTCGCGGGCTTCCAGCCCGCCGGCTTGTCGGGATACACGACCTGCAGCCGTCCGAGGTAGGCCGCGAGCAGCGTCAGCGCGACGAGAAAAATCGTGCCCAGCAGCAAGCCGAGCGCGACGTCGAGCCGCAGCAGCAACAGGCCCACCACACCGCCCACGGCGGCGCACCCGTACAACAGCAGCGCAACATCCCGTTCCCGCAGTCCCAAGGCCACCAGCCGGTGCGCGCTGTGATCGCGGCCGCCCTGCGAGATCGCGCGGGAGACGAGCGTGCGCGTCACGGTGACGAGCGCGGTATCGGCGATCGGCACCGCCATGATCGCGAGTGGCACGAACAGCACCGCGACGAGACTCCCGGAGACCGATGCCGGAGAGGTCATCACGAGCCCGGCGAGCAGCGAGCCGATGAACAGGCTGCCGGTATCGCCCATGAAGATGCTCGCCGGAGAAAAGTTGAAGCGCAGAAACCCGAGGGTCGCCGCGGCGAGCGCCCACGCGGCCGCCGCATGCAGCCACGCGTCCTGCAGCGCGAACGTGACCCCGAGGAACGTCGCCGCGATCGCGCCCACGCCCGCGGCCACGCCGTCCATGTTGTCGAGCAGATTGAACGCGTTGGTGAGCCCGACGAACCAGAACAGCGAGCCGAGCACGTTGACGAGGTACCACGGCGTGAGCGACAGCGTCCCGCCCGCCGCCACGACGCCCAGGCCCGCGAGCAGTTGGAAGCAGAATTTGAGCTGGGGGCGCAGCCGGATCGAATCGTCCACCAATCCGACGCCGCCCATGAATGCCGCGCTCACGCCGACGGCCGCGATCCGCAGCGGCAGCGGCAGTGGGCTCGCGCCGAGCAGGAGAAAAACAACCATGCCGCCGAGCGTGGCCGCGGCGATCGCGATGCCGCCGAGCAGGGCCGTCGGCCGCTGATGCCAGCGGTCGGCGCTTGGTCGGGCGACCAGCTCGTGCCGTCGCGCGAAGCTGCGCACCACCGGTGTGAGCAGTAGCGCGAGCGCGCCCGACAGCACCGCGACGACCACTGCCGCCGCGGCCGGTGTCATACGACTTGGGGTGTTACGGACCGTTCGTAGTCGATGACCGACACCAGGATGTCGTCGAGCCCGATGACGGGCTCCCAGCCGATCGCCGCGCGAATTTTCTCGAGGGAGGGCACGCGCCGCGGCATGTCTTCGAAGTTCTCACCGTACGCGTCGGCATACGGCACGAACGAGATCTTCGAGGCGGACTCGGTCAGCTGGTGCACGCGTTCCGCCAGGTCCAGAATCGGCGTCTCACGCTCGCTGCCGAGGTTGTAGACTTCGCCGACGGTGTGATCGGCATCCATCAGTCCGATCATGGCGCGCACGGCGTCGTGCACGTGCGTGAAGCAGCGGGTCTGGCGGCCATCACCATACACCGTGATCGGCTCGTCGCTCAGGGCCTGGTGCACAAAGCGTGGCACCACCATGCCGTAGTGCCCGGTCTGGCGCGGCCCGACCGTGTTGAAGCAGCGCCCGATCACCGTGGGACAGCGACGCTCCCGCCAATACGCGATCGCCAGAAACTCATCGATCGCTTTCGAGCTGGCGTAGCTCCAGCGGCCGCGGCTCGTCGCGCCAAGCACGAGGTCGCCGTCTTCGCGAAACGGCACGGCGGTGCTCTTGCCGTAGACTTCCGACGTCGAGGCGACGAACACTTTCTTTTTCTTCTTGCAGGCGGCGGCCAGCACCATCTCGGTCGTCTTGACGTTGGTTTCGATGGTGCGGACGGGGCTGTCGACGATGAGCCGCACGCCGACGGCCGCGGCGAGGTGATAAATCTGGTCGGCCTCGTCTACCAGCTCCGCCAGCAGCGGCGCATTCAGGACCGTATCGATGACGTAAGTGAAACCGGGCCGGTTCTTGAGATGCGAAATGTTTCGGATCGCACCAGTGGACAGGTCGTCGATGACGGTGACCTCGTCCTTCCGATCTAACAGGGCATCGGCGAGATGAGAGCCGACAAAACCTGCTCCACCGGTGATCAAGTAATGCACAACAGCCTCCCGACGGATGACGCAACTATCTCACAACTCTACTGTAGACTTGCTCGCGCTCGGATATTGACGCAGAACATCTTATTACACTAAAGGGTGTAGACCGCTTTAGCTACATACCAAACGCAGAAAAAGCTGGCGGACAATTTTGAAGACCCCGAACGCTGCCAGTTGGTCCACCACCGAGGAGACCCCGATCTAGTGCCGCGTGCTTGGAGAGTTGATCCCGTTGGTGTCGTTATGACTTTTGGGGCGGTTACGGGTGTGCTGCTCGCTACGCTGCACGCCGGCGGTCACAGCACATCCAATGAGTGGAGCTTCAACCTGGCGAGCGGCGACGCCGCGCTCGCCGAGCTGATCCAGAACCTCATTCTGTTCATCCCCTTGGGGATCGGGCTCGCCTGGTGCGGCGTCCCGTTGCTGTATGCGACCGCGATCGGCGCCCTGCTCTCGTTCTCGGTCGAGTTTGCGCAACAATGGATCCCCGGCCGCGATCCCAACGTTGGTGACATCCTCTGCAATACCATCAGCACCGCCATCGGCGTCACACTCGT
>DATMZX010000040.1:0-4329 GCA_035573235.1 Gemmatimonadales bacterium | reverse complement strand
CCCGTCTCTCGAGCCCGGTGGCCGTCGCCCCATATCCCAACTCCCGTCTCCTGATCACGGAGAGAACCGGAGAAGGGGTCGTCTTTGATACCGCAGGCCAGCCGGTGCGCGAATGGGAAAGCCCCTTCCCCGCCGCGCTGTACGCGACCGACGGCGACCACATCTACGCCTCCCGCTCCCCGTTCTTCGTACAGTTCGTCGCCGAGGACGGCAGCGCGCCGTTGCTATGGGTGCTCGATACGCTGGGGGTGGAACGCGGCGGCCTCGGCACGGTGCACGTGCCCGACATTCGCTATCTCGCGCAGCTCGTCAACGCGGGGCCGGTGGCGGCGAAAGACCGCGTCGTGTACTTCGCGCCGCTCGTGCGCGACGAGATCCTGCGCCTCGATCAATCAGGCTCGCCGGTATGGCGGAGCTCGCGCGGACTGATTCCGGAGGAGCGCGATCCGCGCTTCGCGGCGGGCAAGGCGAGACGCGTCGAGCACGCCTTGATCAACATCGCGATGACGCTCGGTCCGGACGGCCGATTGTACGTCCTGGGCGGTCAGGACTCCGCGGCGACGCGGCTGCGATTGGACGTGCTCGATCCAAACACCGGCGAGATCATCGAAGGCAAGATTCTCGGCACGCCGGCGACCGCGGTGGCGGTTGACCGCCGCGGTCACATTCGGATTCTCGATGTGGACGCGTTGCTCGCGCAGACTCCCACAAAAGGGCGCGAACTGTTTGCGCCGGCGTTCGCGCTGGCCGATCTCACCGGCAAGCCGGCGCGGCTCGAGGATTACCGCGGGAAGGTGACGCTGGTGAACTTCTGGGCTTCCTGGTGCGAGCCGTGCCGGGCGGAGTTCCCCCACATGGCGGAGCTGTACCACGAGACCAGCCGCAAAGACTTCGACATCGCGGCAATCTCCGATGACGTGAGCGAAAGCCAGATGCGCGCGTTTGTGAAGGAATTCCGGCCGCCGTTCCCGATTCTCGTGGGGCATGGCCGCATGAAAGCCGCCTATCAGTTCCGTGGCCTGCCCTACTCCGTTCTGCTCGACCGGCAAGGTCGCGTGATTGAGCGCATCTTTGGCTTTGGGGGCGAACAGGAATTCGCCCATTTGCACGAGATCATTGCGAGGGAGATCGATGCTGACTCTGCTGCTTCTCGTTAGCCTGCAAGCTCAAGGCGACTGGCCTGTCTACGGCCGCGATCCCGGCGGCGCGCGGTTCTCGCCCCTGACCCAGATCACACGCGACAACGTGGCGCGCCTGCAGGTCGCGTGGACGTATCACGCGGGAATCCCTGACATGTCGAGCATGTCGCACCGGCCGCCGGCCCTCGAGGTCACGCCGCTGGTAGTGGACGGTCTGATGTACGTGATCACGCCGACCGGTATCGTCGCTGCGCTCGATCCCGCCACCGGCGTCGAGCGCTGGCACTACGATGCGGGGGTCGACCCGCATCGCGGCTACGGCGACTTCGCGAGCCGCGGCGTGAGCTTCTGGCGCGACACGCGTACTCCTCCCGGCAATCCGTGCGCGCGACGCATCTTTGCGGCCACGATCGATGCGCGGCTCGTCGCGCTCGACGCGGCAACGGGGAAGCCCTGCCCGGGTTTCGGTGCCGGCGGTGTTGTCGATTTGCGAAAGGGGCTGCGCGCCCCGCCCGACGAGTTTGCCTTCTATGAGGTGACGTCGCCTCCCGCCATCGTGGGCGATCTCGTCATCACCGGCTCAGCGGTAGCCGACAATACCAACCTGGCGCCGGCGAGCGGCGAGGTTCGCGCGTTCGATGCGCGCACCGGGGCGCTCAAATGGACGTTCGATCCCGTCCCCCAGGATTCCACCGATCCCGCGTCCAAGACGTGGCAGAATGGCGTCGCACCGCTCATCGGGGCCGCGAACGTGTGGTCGGTGATGGTCGCCGATCCCGAGCGGGATCTCGTGTTCCTGCCGACATCGAGCCCCGCGCCGGATTATTACGGCGGGATGCGACTGGGCGAGAACCGCTATGCCAACTCGATCGTGGCCCTGCGGGCGTCGACGGGGAAGGTCGTGTGGCAGTTCCAAACGGTGCACCATGACCTCTGGGACTTCGACAACGCCGCACCGCCCGCGCTCGTCACTGTGACGCGCAACGCCGCTCGCATCCCCGCGGTGATCCAGACGGGCAAATACGGCATGCTCTACGTTCTCGACCGCACCACGGGAACGCCGGTGTTCCCCGTCGAGGAGCGGCCGGTGCCGCGCAGCACGGTACCGGGCGAGGTCGCGTCACCAACGCAGCCTTTCACCGCCGTCACGCCGCCCCTCGTACCTCTGCATTATTCCGCGGAGGACGCCTGGGGCCCGACGCCGGAAGCAAAAGCCGCCTGTCGCACAATCTTGGCGGGGCTGCGCAATGACGGGCCGTTCACACCTCCGAGTCTCCAGGGCACCATCTCGCAGCCGGGGAACATCGGCGGCGCCCACTGGGGCGGCGTGGCCGTTGATCAAAGTCACGGCCTTGCCATTGTTCCGGTGAATCGGATCCCCGCGATGGTGCAGCTCTTCGTGGCACATGGGTTCAAAACCGACAGCTCCAAGACCGCCGACGCGGCGCGCGGCATGACGGACTTCGAGTACACGAACATGCGCGGCACGCCGTATATCATGCGGCGGCGGCTGATCTTGGGCCCGACCGGTCTGCCCTGCACACCCCCGCCGTTTGCCGCCCTCGTCGCGGTGAACCTCAGCACTGGCGCAATCGCCTGGAATGTCCCACTCGGGACCATGGGCGGGTTTCCGGGCTCCCCCAATCTGGGCGGTCCGATCGTGACGGCGGGCGGACTGGTTTTCATCGGCGCGACGCTCGACCGCCAGTTCCGCGCGTTCGACGTCGAAACCGGCAAGGAGCTGTGGAATGCCACCCTCCCCGCCGGGGCGCGCGCGACACCCATGACCTATGAAGCGGGCGGCCGGCAGTTCGTCGTGATCGCCGCCGGCGGCGGTGGTCCGTTTGGGACGGGCGACGCAATCGTCGCGTTTGCGCTTCCGAGGTGACTCTCCTAACCTAGAGGGTGCCTGGACAGACCCTTCCCCCTTCCCCCGTCCCCCTTCCCGTAATCATCGATACCGACCCAGGTATCGACGATTGCCTGGCGTTGCTGCTCGCGCTCAACTCGCCGGAGCTCGACGTCCGGGCCATCTCGATCACCTACGGCAACAGCGTCGTCGAAAACGCGTATCGCAACTGCGTCGAAATACTGCGGCGCGCGCATAACCGAAGAATCCCGATCGGTATCGGCGCGCGGCGGCCGCTGCGGCGCCAGCTGCAGGTGGCTGACGACACGCACGGTCCTTCGGGACTCGGCTACGCCGATGTTCCGCCTGCCGGCGTGATCCTCGATTTCGTCCGGCCGCTCGAGCGGCTGCTCGAAGCGCAGCGCGAGCCCGTCACCCTCGTCACGCTCGGCCCCGTCACGGGCCTGGCGCTCGTGTTGCGCTCCAATCCGGGCCTCGTGCGCGAGAAGGTCGCGCGCCACGTCGCGATGATCGGCAACATCGAAGCGCCGGGCAATCAGACCAGGTTTTCCGAGTTCAACGCCTGGTGCGATCCCGAAGCGCTCGCGATCGTGCTCGCGGCCGAGCTTCCGACGGAGATGATCGGGCTCGACGTCACGCGGAAGTTGATCATGAAGGGCAACGAGGTCGAGCGGCTCGCGCAGCATTCGCCGTGGCTGCACGACGCGCTGCGCTTCTACGTCGAGTTCCACAAGAAACAGGAAGGGCTCGACGGCGCCGTCATCAACGACGTGCTGGCGATCGCCTATCTGATCCAGCCCGACGTATTGACGTTCAGTGACCTGCGACTGTCGGTCGACCTGGACGACGGGCAGCGGCGCGGCCGCACGCGGCTCGATCCCAAGGGCTGGTTCGCGCGCGTGGCGATGGAGGTCCATCCGCCCCCGGTGCGCCGCATGCTGTTCGAGCGCGTGCTGCCCGCCGGCGCGCTCGCCGAAGAGGCGATGGCGTGACGATTCCGCGCAAAGTCGCCGTCATCGGGGCCGGGGACATCGGCGTGGGATGGGCGGCGCTGTGCGCGTCCGCGGGCTGGTCGGTCGCCATTTACGATATGAATCCGTCGGCACTCGATCGCGCGTCGGACCAAATCGAGCGCCGCACGCAGGCGCTGGTCGAGCTCGATCGCGCGCCGCAGGGGATCGTGGACCGCGGCCTGCGCGAGCTCGTGCGCGCCAAATTCCTCACCGAGGCGTTGCAGGAAGCCGACTGGGTGATCGAAGCGATCAGTGAAGACGTCGTCGCCAAGCAGAAGCTGCTCGCCGGCGTCGAGCAGGCGGTCGC
>DATMZX010000039.1:0-4238 GCA_035573235.1 Gemmatimonadales bacterium | reverse complement strand
TGGCCGTACAGGTGCACCGGCATGATCGCGCGCGTGCGCGGCGTGATCGCCCGCTTCACGGCCGCGGGGTCGATGTTGAACGTGTCGGGTTGAATGTCGACAAAGACGGGAGTGCCGCCCGCGTTGTGAATCGTGCCCGCGGTCGCGAAGAAGGTGAACGGCGTCGTAATGACTTCGTCACCCGGCTCGAGATTCAGCGCCTTGAGCGGCAGCAGCAGCGCGTCGGTGCCGCTGGCGCAGCCGATCCCGTGCTTCGCGTGCGAGATCTTGGCGACTTCGGCTTCCAGCTGCGGGATCGCCTGCCCCATGATGAACTGCTGGGTCTCGACGACCTGCATCATCGCGGCCAGCACTTCGTCCTTGATCGTCTGGTATTGCGCAACGAGATCCAGCATCGGGACGTTCACGGCGCACCTGCTTTCACCCGTGACGGCTTTGTCTGGCGCAGGGATCCGCCCGATTCCTCGTAGCTCGCCCCGCATACGCCACACGCCGCCCGCCCCGCGTCGGGGTGCAGCCGCTCGCCGCACTGACACATCCACCCCACGCGCCGCGCGGGCACGCCGACCATCAGCCCGTAGGGAGGGACGTCGGAGGTGACGACCGCACCGGCGCCGACGAACGCGTACTCGCCCAGCGTCACGCCGCACACGATCGTCGCATTCGCCCCGATCGAGCCGCCGCGCTTCACCAGCGTGCGCCGGTATTCGTTCTTGCGAGACACGTGGCTGCGCGGATTCAGCACGTTCGTGAAGACGCAGGAAGGACCGCAGAACACGTCGTCTTCCAGCTCGACGCCCTCGTAGATCGAGACGTTGTTCTGAATTTTGACGTTGTTGCCGATCTTGGTGCCGGGCATCACGACGACGTTCTGGCCGAGGTTGCAGCGCTCGCCGATCACGGCGCCGGGCATCACGTGGGAGAAATGCCAGATCTTGGTGCCGTTCCCGATGACCGCGCCGTCGTCGACGTAACTGGACTCGTGTGCGAAGAAGCTCACACTCCGATGATCTTGCACTCGAGCTCCAGGGTGATGCTGGTCTTTTTCGCGACGGTCTTGCGGATGTGGTCGATCATCTTGAGCACATCGCTCGCCGTCGCGGTGCCTTTGTTGATGATGTAGTTCGCGTGCAGCGTGGAGACCTGCGCGCCGCCGATCGTGAAGCCCTTCAGCCCGCACTCGTCGATGAGCATCCCCGCGGTCTTGGGGCTGCCGCTGGGATTCGTGAACGTCGAGCCGCAGCACGGCTGATCGAACGGGGTGCCCGCCTTGCGCCAGCGGAACAGCTTCGCCTGCAGCTCCTTGAGCTTCGCCGGCGACTCTTCGCCCAGTCCCAGCTTCGCTTCGAGCACGATGCCCTCCAGGTTGCTCGAGCGATACTTGAACGAGATCTGCTTGCGCGACAGCTGCTTGATCTTGCCGCGCGGATCCATCACGGTGACTTCCGTGACGATCTCCGCGAATTCAGCGCCGTGGCAGCCGGCATTCATGTAGATGCCGCCGCCCACAGAACCGGGAATCCCCACGAACCGCTCGACGCCGACGAAGCCCGCCTCGGCGGTGCGGCGCGCCAGAATCGGCGTCGGCATCCCGGCGCCGACGATGGCCGTCGCGCCCTTCATCTCGAACCGATCGAGGCCCTTCCCCAGGCGGATGACGACGCCGGGGAAGCCGCCGTCCTTGACCAGCAGATTCGAGCCGAGGCCCACCGCGATCCAGGGCAGGCCGCGGTCCTGCGCGAGCTCGAGCGCGCGCGCCACGTCCTCGGTATCAGCGGGCAGCGCGAGATACCGGGCCGGACCGCCGATGCGCCACGTGGTGTACCGGGCCATCGGCTCGTTCTCGAGCAGCTTGCCGCGGAACTTGAATTTCGGCTGCGGCGGAGGCTCGTGGGCTTTCGCGACCTTCCGTGCCTTCGCGGCGACTTCGGGCTTCTCTACGCGCTTGCCGCCGCGATCTGGGGCCCGCCGGTCGGAGACCTTTCGCCGTTCGTTCTTTCGTGCCATTCCTGTAAGCTCCTGACGCTCCCGGTCCGGCTGCGGAGCGCAATGATCGCGTCACACGCGGCACTCGCCGCGGACATCGTCGTCGTGTACGGCACGCGGTGCACCAGCGCGGCGCGCCGGATCGCGTAGTCGTCCACCTGGGTGAACTTCCCGAGCGGCGTGTTGATCAGCAGGTGTATCTCGCCCGAGACGATCAGGTCGATCGCGTTCGGACGTCCCTCGTGCACCTTCTTCACCCGCTCGGCCGGCACGCCCCGGCCACGCAAATACCGCTCGGTGCCTTCGGTCGCCAGAATGCGGAACCCCAGCTCGTGGAATCGGCGCGCGATCGGCAGCACGGTCGGCTTGTCGTGATCGTTCACGGTCACGAAAATCGTGCCCTCGAGCGGCAAGCTGCCTTCCGCCGCGATCTGCGCCTTGGCGAACGCCATGCCGAAACTGTCCGCCAATCCCATCACTTCGCCGGTGGACCGCATTTCCGGCCCCAACACTGTATCCACGCCGGGCAGTTTGGTGAAGGGGAAGACCGCCTCTTTCACCGCTACTCCGGCGACGGGAAGCTCATCGGGAACCCCCAAATCGTCCAGTGTCCTTCCGACCATCACCGCCGCGGCCAGCTTGGCGAGCGGAACACCTGTGGCCTTGCTCACAAACGGCACGGTCCGGGAGGCCCGTGGATTGACCTCCAGGACGTAGACGATGCCGTCTTTGATGGCGTACTGGACGTTGATCAGGCCGACGACCCCCAGCGCCTTGGCAAAGGCCTGGGTATACCGGCGCATCTCTTCCACCTGGCGGTCGCCGATCAGGTAGGGCGGCAGGACGCAGGCGGAGTCGCCCGAATGCACGCCCGCATCCTCGATATGCTGCATCACCCCGCCGATCACGCAGCGCGTGCCGTCGGCGATGGCGTCCACGTCGGCCTCGAACGCATCCTCCAGGAAGTGATCGATCAGCACCGGATGCTCCGGGGCGACGCGCGCGGCTTTGACGAAGTACTCCCTGAGCGAGCCGTCGTCATACACGATTTCCATCGCGCGGCCGCCGAGCACGTAGGAGGGCCGGACCAGCACCGGATAGCCGATCCGCTGCGCGACCGCGACCGCTTCTTCGACCGAACGCGCGGTGCCGTTGGGCGGCTGGGTGATACCGAGCTTGTCGGCGAGCTCCTCGAAGCGCTCGCGGTCTTCCGCGATATCGATCGCGTCGGGTGTCGTGCCGAGGATCGGAACCCCGGCGGCCTCGAGCGGCTTGGTGAGCTGCAGCGGCGTCTGGCCGCCGAGCTGGACGACGACGCCCTTGGGCTGCTCCCAGCGCGTGATCTCGAGCACGTCTTCGAAGGTGAGCGGCTCGAAGTACAGTTTGTCCGAGATGTCGAAGTCGGTCGAGACGGTTTCCGGGTTCGAGTTGATCATGATCGTCTTGAATCCGAGCTCGCGGAACGCGAGGCCGGTGCGCACGCAGCAGTAATCGAACTCGACGCCCTGCCCGATCCGGTTGGGGCCGCTCCCCAGGATGACGATGCCCTGTCCCCCGAGCGGCTCCGACTCGTTCTCGTCGTCGTAGGACGAGTAGAGGTACGGCGTGGACGACGGGAACTCGCCGGCGCAGGTGTCGACCATCTTGTACGCGGGATGGAGGCCGAAGCCCCAGCGCTGCTCACGGATCCTGGTCTCCGTCGTATCGCGCAGGCCGGCGAGCTGCCGGTCGGAGAATCCCAGGCGCTTCATGCGCCGCATCTCGGGCGCGGTGACGGTCTTCAGCGCCGCGAACGCGCGCTCCGCATCGACCAGCTCCTCGAGCTGATAGAGGAACCAGGGATCGATGCCGGAGGCCACCGCGATCTCGTCGACGGTCAGGCCCGCGAGCAGCGCGTGCTTGATCTGGAAGATGCGCTCGGGCGTGGGCGTGCGCAGCGCGACGCGTAAATCTTCCGGCGAATCGCTCGTGAGGCGGTCGTCCGCGAGCGTCGAGGCCACCACCCATCCCGGCCGCCCGATTTCGAGCCCGCGCAGTCCCTTCTGGAACGCTTCCTTGAACGTGCGGCCGATCGCCATCGTCTCCCCCACCGACTTCATCTGCGTCGTGAGGCGGAAGTCGGCGCGCGGGAATTTCTCGAACGCGAACCGCGGCACCTTCACGACGACGTAGTCCAGCACCGGCTCGAAGGACGCGGGGGTGGTCTTCGTGATGTCGTTGGGGAGCTCGTCGAGCGTGTAGCCGACCGCGAG
>DATMZX010000038.1:0-2841 GCA_035573235.1 Gemmatimonadales bacterium | reverse complement strand
CGGCATGGCGACGACATAGGCGTCGTAGACGCCGCCATCCGGCGCCCGCTCCAGCAGCCCCGCGCCGATAGTCATGCCGTGTTCCCGCGACAGGTCCAGCAGGTCCCGCGTCGACGGCCCGTCAGGGACCGGCTCGGCCAGCGCCTCGAAGGCCGCGCGCGAGAGGTTGCGCACGTGCCAGTAGCCCGTCAGGCACATCTCCGGGAACGCAATCATCTCGACACGCGCGCGGGCGGCGTCCGTCACGAAGTGGCGGATGCGCCCGAAGTTGTACGCCTTGTCGCCCGCAGCGTGTTGAAACTGGACTGTCGCCACACGGATGTCGCGCATAGAGCCTACATCCTACTCCTTTTTTACCGGTTGAATTCGTTGTCGCCGTTTTACTAAACGGGGGCCGCTCCTTCAGAACGGGCTGCGGATCGGGCGAGCACGAACAGCAGCAGGGCCGACAAGCCGGTCACAGCCACGCCGGCGAGCAGCTCGCCGCGTTTGGTGGGGAGTTGAATCGCCATCAGCGCCATGACCGCCGTGTGCGCGAAACTGGACCAGACGGCGTACGCGATCAAGCTGCGATGCGCGGAGGGGTTGCGCGCCGCGAGCACCAGGAAAATGCTGAGCGTCGCCAGAATTGTATAGAACATGGGCGCGGTCGTCCCCCCAGTGGGGCGCAGCCCGGCCACGAAGGAGGTGACCAGCGGATAGATATTGGCGCCGGCCGTCCCCAGGCCCAACACCACCAGTACGACCTGCAGCGCGCGTTCTCGCCCAGACGTCACGGCCATGGGAGCGCTCCTCTAGGCTTTTCTCGTGAGTACGACGTGCGTCGCGGCCGGCGTCGCCACATGCTCGGTGCACGCATAACCCAACGCCGGCAGATCGATCCCCGCAAAGAGATGCTCACCACCGCCGAGCAGGATCGGCGCAATCGCGACGTGCATCTCGTCGATGAGCTGCGCCTCGAGATACTGCCGCACCGTGGCAACGCCACCGCCGAGCTGGATGTCGAGGTCGCCTGCGGCCTTTCGGGCGCGCTCGAGCGCGTCCTGAATCCCGCGGGTGACGAAATGAAAGACCGTCCCGCCTTCCATGGTGATCGACTCCCGCGCGTGGCGAGTCAGCACGAACACCGGCGCATGATAGGGCGGATTCTTTCCCCACCAGCCGCGCCACGTGTCGTCGCGCCAAGGCCCGCGCACGGGGCCGAACATGTTGCGGCCCATGATGTACGCCCCGATCCGTTCCCCGCCGCGTTTCGCAAAATCATTGTCGGGACCTGTGGTCCCGTCTGTTTTTCCCTGCATCCGGCGAAACGTGCGTGTGACCACAAACCAGTCGTGGAGCGCCTCGCCTCCGACGCCGAGCCCGTTGTCCCGGTCCTGGCGCGGACCGGCGCCGTACCCGTCGAGTGAGATCGCAAAATTGTGAACCCGCAGTTTGGACATCTCTAGCTCACCGGCTGATAGGTATTGACGATCACCCCGCTCGAATACGCCGTCGAACTGACGACGCGGAGTGGCTTTCGGTCGCTGAAGATCCGCATGCCGCGTCCGATCGCGACCGGATTCACGAAGATGTTGAGCTCGTCGATCAGATCGTGCTTGATCAAGGCACCCACGAATGTTGCCCCACCGTACACGACGATGTCCCTCCCCCGCTGCGCCTTCAGCCCGGTAACCGCCTTCACCAGGTCCCCGCTCTCCACCCGCACATTCTTGCCCTCCACGCGCGTGAGCGTCTTGCTGAACACCACTTTCGGCGTGTCCACCATCTTGCGCGCGAACACGTATTCGGGGCTGTCCGGTTGCACCGCCTCCCAGTACTTGATGAAGCCGTCGGTCATCTTTCTACCGAGCAGGATGGTATCGCTCGAGTCGGTGATCTGGACGATGCGCGCAATCACCCCCTCGTCCAGGTTGCGTGTCATCCAGTCGAGCTGGCCTTCAGGGCCGGCTACGAACCCATCGACCGTCATCTGCACCTGCAGCTTGAGCTTGCGCGTCGCCATAAGAGAATGTCCTGGTAGTTGGTCTCACCTATGCGTCGAATCAACCATCCCGAAATCGACAAGGGGCTTTTGCTTGGGAAAGCGCAACTTGGGGGTTGCATTTAAAGGGATCTGCTGGTATGATATGCAACATAACTGTTGCCTATCAAAGTACCGCTTTCACCCTGGTTGCGGAGGCATTAACCCATGGCAGTCAACACTGAAACGCCCAACGACACCAAGAGCACCGATCGGATCGAAAAACGGGTGGTGCTCCGCGCCCCCCGCACGCGCGTGTGGCGCGCCCTCACGAACGCCACAGAGTTTGGCACCTGGTTCCGGGTGAAACTCGAGGGCGCGTTTACCGCGGGCAAGGCGGTCCGGGGCCGGCTCAGCATCCCGGGCTACGAGCATGTGACGCTGGAAATGCTGGTCGAGCGCATCGAACCGGAGCGGTACTTCTCGTATCGCTGGCACCCCTACGCCGTCGACCCCGCCGTGGACTACTCGTCCGAGCCCACGACGCTGGTCGAGTTCACGCTCGAGGAAACGGACGGCGGCACCGCCCTCACGATCGTCGAGTCCGGATTCGATCGGCTCCCGCTCGCCCGTCGCGCCGAGGCGTTCCGCATGAACGACAACGGCTGGACCGGGCAGATCAAGCAGCTCGCGAAGTATGTCGAGTAAAGGCAGCGCCGCGCCGCTGTTCGCCGCGCTAGGTGACGCGACGAGGCTCCGCCTGCTGGGACGCCTGTCAGCGAAGGGGCCTCTTTCTATTACTCGTCTCAGTGAAGGGACCGGGGTTACGCGTCAGGCGATTACGCGCCACCTCCACGCCCTCGGGCGTGTGGGGCTGG
>DATMZX010000037.1:0-3219 GCA_035573235.1 Gemmatimonadales bacterium | reverse complement strand
GGAACGGTCACCGACTCCGCGCAGCCGACGTTCACATGGGATCCCGTCGCCGTGCCCACACCGCCGGGGCCATTCACGTACGATCTGCTCGTGCAGCGAATCGACAACGGACTCCGCGAGTTCGGAGTCGCCGGCGTGCAGGATACGTTCTTCCGGTTGCCTCAGCCGCTCGAGCTGAACCGGTCGTATCGCTGGACGCTGGTCGTGCACGCGGGTCCCGATACGTCGGTCGTGCGCAGTGAGGGCTCGTTCCTGGTCGTTGATGGCGGGACCCCGACCGCCACCTTGCTGTATCAGAATTTCCCGAACCCCTTCCCTGCGGCGGGACGCGATTCCACGTGCCTGTGGTTCGACCTGGCGGTCAGCGGCATGGTCGAGCTGGACATCCTGGATCTGCGGGGGAATCCCGTGCGCCGCCTGATTCCGAGCCCTGATTTGCCGGCCTTCCTGTCGGCGGGCCGTTACGGGCGTGGACCTGCGGGCGGCGCGCTGTGTGATCCCCAGCTCATGTGGGATGGCCGTGCGGACAATGGAGAAACGTTGCCTGCCGGCGTATATCTCGCCAAGCTCAAGGCGCCGGGAATGTTGGCGTTCAAGCGCATCGTCTTTCGCGGAAAGTGAGCATGGAGCTCGTCACCGTCGGAACCGGGACTGTCGCACCACACGCGCGCCGCACGTGCCCCTGCCACTGGGTCGCGCGCGGGGACCTGCGCGTCCTGCTCGACTGCGGATCGGGGGCTTTGCATCGGCTCGCCGAGTTCGGCTTGCCCTGGCAGCAGGTGACGCACGTGATCCTGACTCATTTTCATCCGGACCACTGGAGCGAGCTGCCGATGCTGGTGTACGCGCTCAAGCACACCGCGCAACCGGCGCGCCAGGAGCCGTTCGTCATTCTCGGTCCACCCGGCGTCGTGCGGCTGCTGCGCACGCTGGCCGAGGGCTATGGCGACTGGCTGCTCGATCCCGGATTTCCGATCGGCATTCTCGACGTGCGTGACGGCGAGCCGTTCCCGTTGAACGCGGATGTCAGCCTCGAGACGTTCCCCGTGCCGCACACCGACGAGAGCGTCGCGGTGTCCCTGGTGGCGCCCGAGGGCCGACTCGTCTACACCGGCGATACCGGACCGTCCAGCGAGCTGGCGCGCTGGGCCGCGGGCTGCGACGTGCTGCTCGCGGAGTGCTCGCTGCCCGAATCGATGGCGATGGACTCGCACCTGACGCCCGAGCGTGCCGGCGACCTGGCCAAAGAGGCCGACGCCAAGCGTCTCGTCTTGACGCACTTCTATCCCCCGGTAGAGACTTCGGACCCGGCGAAACTGGCAGGCAAGCGGTTTACCGGACCGGTGACCGCCGCACGAGACGGTGACCACTTCATCATTGGCGATGGGAGACGTTGAGACGTGTTGATCGTCATGCGGCATGGTGCCACGCGCGAAGAAGTCGAGAAAGTCGTCTCCGTGATCGAGGAGATGGGCTATCAGGCGCAGCCCATGCCGGGCAATCAGCGCACCGCGGTGGGACTCGTGGGCAACGACGGGCGCGTCGATGCTTCGCGCCTCGAGGGCCTGCCGGGCGTGCACGAGGTCATCCACGTCACGCAGCCGTACAAGCAGGTCAGCCGGGAATGGAAAGCAGAGCCGACCCTGGTTCGCCTGCCTGGCGGCGTCGTGTTCGGTGGGAACGAAGTCGTGGCGATTGCGGGCCCCTGCTCCGTCGAAAACGAAAAGCAGATCATCGACGCGGCTCGGCAGGTCAAGGAAGCCGGTGCCCTCGTTCTGCGCGGCGGCGCGTGGAAGCCGCGCAGCTCGCCATACTCATTCCAGGGGCTCGGCAAACCCGGCCTGCGGCTGCTCGCCAAAGCGCGGGAGGAAACGGGACTGCTGATCTGCACGGAAGCGATGGACGAAAGCGGGCTCGGCTGGGTCGCCGAGATGGCCGACATCGTGCAGCTCGGCGCGCGCAACATGCAGAACTTCTCGTTGCTCAAGGTGGCGGGGCGTTGCGGCAAGCCGGTGATGTTGAAGCGCGGCATCAGCGCGACGATTCAAGAGCTGCTGCTGTCGGCCGAGTATCTGCTCGCCGAAGGCAATCACGACGTGATTCTGTGCGAGCGTGGGGTGCGCAGCTTCGACAACGCGACGCGCAACCTGTTCGATCTGACCGCGATTCCCGTCGTGCACAAGCTGTCGCATCTGCCGATCATCGCGGATCCGTCCCACGGCACCGGGTTGCGCGACAAGGTCATTCCGATGGCGCGCGCCGCGGTCGCCGCCGGCGCCGACGGGATCATGGTCGAAGTGCACCCCAATCCCGAGGAGGCGCTCTCGGACGGCGCGCAGTCGCTGTTCCCCGACCAGTTTTCGCAGCTGATGCGTGAAGTCCGGATCATCGCGGAAGCCATTGGGCGACGGGTGGCTGAGCCGGCTGCGGTGAGCGCCTAAATGGGCGGTTTGGCGGTTTGGCGGTTTGGCGGTTGGATGAGCTTGTTCCTACTAACCGCCCAACCGCCGAACCGCCTAACATCCCAGGATCCGTGGCCGGCCCTCGATCGTGCCTCGGCCTCCTTCGATACCGTCCGCACGCTCCAGGCCGACTTCACCCAGATCATCGTCAATCCGATGCTGGGCGATCCGGACACGACCCGCGGCAAACTCTACCAGCAGAAGCCCAACGCGTTCGCGATGCGGTTCAGCGAGCCGAAGAACGACCGCATTGTCGCCGACGGCCGCTACCTCTGGCTGTATACGCCGAGCTCGACGCCGGGTCAGGTGATCCGCAGCGCGATTCCCGGCACGGGCACGACGGGACCCAATCTCATCGGCCAGTTCGTCCAGAAGCCGCGCGAGCGCTACGACGCGAAGTATGTGCGCGCTGATTCCGGGGCGAGTGGTGCCTTCGACGTGGTCACGCTCACGCCGCGCGCGACGGACGCCCCCTACACGGCGGCGACGCTGTGGATCAGCAGAAAAGATGCGCTGGTGCGGCACCTCGAGATCGTGGAGTCTTCAGGTCAGACGCGGACGATCGTGCTGCGGAATGTCGTCGTGAATCAGCCCGTCGCGAGCCGGGAGTTCAGGTTCTCTCCGCCGGCCGGCGTACAGGTGGTAGATCAGTAGGGGCGACTTCCAGGCGGAAGAGCGCCGAACAACTGGGGCAAGACTATCGACAGTTCCGGCGCCTCGGGCTTCAGGCACCAACGCAGTGTCTCTGTGACGACGA
>DATMZX010000036.1:0-13464 GCA_035573235.1 Gemmatimonadales bacterium | reverse complement strand
AGGAGCTCGAGAAAGAGTACGAGATTCTGGACGAGCTCGGCCGCGGCGGCATGGCCATCGTGTTCAAAGCGAAAGAAAAAGAGCTCGATCGCGAAGTCGCGATCAAAGTCCTCCCGTTCTCCCTCGCGTTCGACAAGGAATTCGTCGAGCGGTTCCAGCGCGAAGCCCGCACGTCGGCCCGACTCGAGCACCCGAACATCATCCCGATCTACCGCGTGGGAAAATCGGGCCGCGTGATCTTCTTCGTGATGAAGTTTCTGCGCGGCAAGCCGCTCTCGACGGTGCTCGGTGCGCGCGGCAGCCTGCCGCCGATGGAGATCCGCCGCATCCTCGCCGAGGTCGCGCGCGCGCTGGCCTACGCGCACAAGAAGGAAATCGTCCACCGCGACATCAAGCCCGACAACATCATGTTCGACGAGCACGGGCACGCGGTCGTGACCGATTTCGGCATCGCGAAAGCCGCCTCCGGCGGCAAGCTCACCGGCACCGGCATGTCGATCGGCACGCCGCACTACATGAGCCCCGAACAGGCCAAGGCGCAGGGCCTCGACGGGCGCAGCGACATCTATTCGCTCGGCGTGGTGGCGTACCAGTGCCTCACGGGCAGGGTGCCGTTCGACGGAGAGGACTCGTTCTCGATCGGCTATAAGCACATCATGGAAGAGCTGCCGATGCCGCCGCTCGAGAATCCGGAGAAGCGGCAGCTGTTCGAGATCATTCGCAAAATGATGGCGAAGACGCCGGCGCAGCGGTTCCAGAACGCCGACGAGCTGGTCAACGTGCTCGAGGGCGGCCGCTCCGTATCGTTCACCACCGACGCCACGCAGGCGCTCCCGTCGATGTCCGGGGCGCGGCTCTCGTCGCAGCCCACGACGCCGTTGCCGCGCGCGACCGGCACCCGGCCGGGCTCGGCCGGCCAGGTTCCGCCCACGCTCGTCAACGAGCCGCCGCGCCGCTCCGTGGCGGCCGGCCTGCTGATCTGGCTCCTGGTCGTGGGTGCGGTGTTCGGCGGCGGCGGATTTTACGCCTACAAGCAGGGACTGATCTTCGCCAATCCCGACTCGGCCGTCGCCGGTGGCCCGACCACCCCGCCGGACACGACGCACCGCGCGGCGGACACCACGAAGCTCGCCGGCGATAGCGGCACGAACGCGCAGGTGCCCCCGCCCGCGCCGCCGGCGGCCGCTCCCGGTCACCTCGTGATCCAGAACGCGCCGGCCGGGGCGAACATCAGCATCGAAGGGCAGCCGGTACACGGGAACCAGGTCGACCTGGAGGCGGGCGTGCACCAGCTCATCGTGCGCGCGACCGGCTACCGGACCTACAACCGTCAGGTGATCATCACCTCCGGTGAGACGTACAGCGTCCGCCTGAACATGCAGGAGAGCGACGACGGGACGGGTCCCTGCGACCAGTTCGGGCCGGCGTACAATCAGGACAACATCTGCTTCGACAGCCGCCCGGTGCCGCTCTCGCCCACGCTGATCCCGGTCTCCCAGGACGCGCCGATATTCCCGCGCCAGGCCATTCTGCTGCTCCGCGTCTCGCGGAACGGGACGACGATGGAAGCGCGGATCTACGCGCCGTCGAATGTGGAAACGTTCAACAACGAAGCCCTCGACATGGCCAGGAACCTGCGCTGGAATCCGGCTCAGAAGAACGGCGAGCCGACCGAAGCGTGGGTGCAGTGGCCGTTCCAGCCCGTACGCCAGTAATCCACAAACCGAAGGTCGACCCCACCGCGTTCATCGCGCCCGGAGCGGTCGTGATGGGCGACGTGACGCTCGGCCCGCGCTCCAGCGTGTGGTATCAGGCGGTGCTGCGCGGCGACATGGCGCCCATCGTGATCGGGGAGGCGACCAATCTCCAGGATGCGACGATCGTGCATGTGGACGAAGGGAAGCCGGCGCGCATCGGCGCCCGCGTCGGGGTCGGGCACCGGGTGATCCTGCACGCGTGCACGGTGGAAGACGAGTGCCTGATCGGCATGGGATCGATTCTACTCAACGACGTACACGTCGGTACCGGCAGCGTGATCGCAGCCGGCGCCGTCGTGCCGGAGGGAATGCGGATCCCCCCCGGCTCGCTCGTGATGGGCGTGCCCGCGCGTGTCGTGCGTCACGTCGATGATGGTCTGCGCGCGCGCATCCGCGGGACGTGGGAGCATTACGTCGAGCAGGCCGCGCGACATCGCTCCGGAGCGTTTCCAGTGGAGCGAACAACTTTGTGATGTTAATACTCGGAGTGCGAGCGAGTGCCACGCGCTTCTTCAGTCTTGCCCCGCGCTAATCACGCGCCTACCTTGGGCCTCCACGTTCGATTAACTTCCGAAATTCACCTCGTTGAGCCATGAGATTCGCATGACCGCATCCAGCCGTCGTCTTGATTTGAACGCGAATGCCCTGACCGTCCTCGAGCGCCGCTACCTGGTGAAGGACGATCAGGGGAAGCCGGTGGAGCGTCCTGAGGACCTGTTCTGGCGGGTGGCCCGCACGATTGCCGCTCCGGACCGGACCTACGGCGCTTCAGACCGGGCTGTGGAAGGCGTGGCCGAGACGTTCTTCGATCTCATGGCGACGCGCGTGTGGATGCCGAATTCGCCCACCCTGATGAACGCCGGCCGGCCCCTCGGCCAGCTGTCCGCCTGCTTCGTGCTCCCCGTCGAAGACGCCCTCTCGAATGGGCGCTCCGGGATCTATGACACGCTGCGGGCGATGGCGCTGGTCCATCAGTCGGGCGGCGGGACGGGGTTCTCGTTCTCGCGGCTGCGCCCCAAGAACGACGTGGTCCGCTCGACCATGGGCGTCGCCTCGGGCCCCGTCTCCTTCATGAAGCTGTATGACGCCTCGACCGACGTCGTGAAGCAGGGTGGGACGCGCCGCGGCGCCAACATGGGCATCCTGCGGGTGGATCATCCGGACATCATGGATTTCATCCACTGCAAGGACGACCTCACGCAGGTGACGAATTTCAACATTTCGGTCGCCGTCACCGACGCCTTCATGCTCGCGCTCGAGGCCGGGACGCCCTACGACCTGATTCACCCGCGCACGGGCAAGGTCGTGGGCCAGCTCGATCCGCGTGAGGTGTTCAAGCAGATCGTGCACGGCGCCTGGAAGACGGGCGAGCCGGGCGTGTTCTATATCGACCGCGCCAACAACTACAATCCGGTCCCACACCTCGGCAGCTACGAGGCGACGAATCCCTGCGGTGAGCAGCCGCTGCTCTCCTACGACGTGTGCAACCTCGGCTCGATCAACGTCGGGTTGTTCGCCAAGGGTAGTGATGTCGATTGGGACCGGCTGCGTACGGCGGTGCATCTGTGCACGCACTTCCTCGACAACGTGATCGACGCGAACAAGTACCCCCTGCCCGAGATCGACGATCTCGCCAAGCGGATCCGCCGGATTGGTCTGGGCATCATGGGCTGGGCCGATCTGCTCGTGCGCCTCGGCATCTCCTATGACTCCGACGAGGGTGTGGCGCTCGGCCGCAAGCTGATGAATTTCGTGGACGAGGAATCGAAGGTCGCGTCCGAGAAGCTCGCGCAGCAGCGCGGTACCTTCGCGGAGTGGGAGCGCTCGATCTGGGGTCCCGACGCGACCTGCGCGCGCGACGCGCGCGGCGAGCGCATCCGGCCGATGCGGAAACTGCGCAACTGTAATCTGACCACCGTGGCCCCCACGGGCACCATCTCGATCATCGCGGGGTGCTCGTCGGGGATCGAGCCGCTGTTCGCCGTGGCGTTCATGCGCAACCAGGCCGGCGTGCTCATGCCCGACGTCAACGAGGACTTCGTCGCGATCGCCAAGCAAGAGGGCTGGTACTCCGACGACCTGATGAAGCAGATCGCCGAAGCCGGCAATATCCACTTCGACGCGGTGCCGAAGAAGTGGCAGCGGGTCTTCGTGACGGCGCACGACGTGACGCCCGAATGGCACATCCAGATGCAGGCCGCGTTCCAGGATTTCACCGACTCGGCGATCTCCAAGACCTGCAACTTCTCGAACGAAGCGACCGAGGAGTACGTCGAGCAGATCTACCGCTACGCCTACCAGCTCGGCTGCAAGGGCGTGACGGTCTATCGCGACGGCGCGCGCGAGAACCAAGTGCTGTCCACCGGCTCGACCGCGAAGAAGGTGCAGGAGGGGGTCGGGGCCGGCACCGCCGCCGGCAAGGACGCGCTCACGGAAGCATTGAGCCGCATCGCCGAGCTCGAGACGGAGCTGCACCTGACCAAGGAGCGGCTGCACGACGTGGAGGCCGAGAACCTCCAGCGCCGCGCCAAGCGCTCGCGTCCCGATCTGCTCAAGGGCTCGACCCGCCGGATCGAGTCACCGCTCGGCACGATGTACGTCACCATCACCGAGGACGACAAAGGCCAGCCGTTCGAAGTCTTCATGTCGCTCGGCAAGGCCGGCGGCGCGCTGATGGCGGACGTGGAGGCGATCGGCCGGCTGATTTCGCTCGCGCTCCGCTCCGGGGTGCCGCTGCCGGAGATCTACCGGCAGCTCCGCGGCATCTCGTCCGACCGCGCGCACGGCCTGGGCCCCAACAAGGTCCTGTCGGTGCCCGATGCGATCGGCATCGCCATCGAGAAATGGATGCAGGACAAGCAGGGCGTGCAGCAGGACCTGCTGGAGGGCACCAGGTCGGAGACCCCGGCAACGTCCGAGATTGTGCGCGGCATCACCGGCGATGCAGCACTGAGCGCACGTCGCGGCCCGGACCAGGACTTCATCGGGGCGTGCCCCGACTGCGGGTCGCAGCTGGCATTCATCGAGGGTTGTGCGAAATGTCACGTGTGCGGATTTTCGGAGTGCGGATAGATTAAGGACGACCGCAACAGCTGTGACTCCAGTCACGACGATCCCTTGACTACGGGGGTAGTCTACAGACCATGGAAAGCAGCAACCGGTTGATCACTCCGACTCGTCTGCAGGTGAAGGGTTGGGCTCGCGTGGGCCCCGCGGGTGCGCACACCCTGCGTCGTGGCGCGTGGTATCCCGTCGTCAGAATTTCCTCGAGCAACATCGTCGTGCTCGACGTCAACCGCCACAATGTGCCGGTCGATCGTCGCTTCCTCGAGATCCGCTATCATCCGCCGGAGCGCTGGACCATCGTCCGCTGCGAGCCGCGCGTGATCGAGCGACTGGGACGAATCTTCCCGCTGACGTACGCCGTGTGCCCCGCGTGCCGGCATCGGCAGGGAATCGAGGCCCGGACGAATGAGATGACGTGCGATCGCTGCAAGAAGACGGCGGCGATGGCGTGGGATGAATTATCCTAGACGTTTAGACGTAGAGACGTCTAGCGGTACGTAGCAACGAGGGGTCAGGAAAGCATGCCTTCCTGACCCCTCGCCTTTTCGATGTCTAGTCTTTGCCTGTCCTAAAGAATCGCAATCGAATCTCCAATCGATACCGTCCCCATCCCCGCGCTCTGGCAGTAAAACCCTCTCATCCCATTATCGAGAAACTGCAGCGCCTTCTTGAGCTCCTCGGGCTCGACCTGCTTGCCCAGCGCCCATCCCGTAAATGGCTTGCACGGGTGGGCGACCTGCAGCACCTGCAACCGGACCCGCTCGGTCCCGTCCGGTGCGAGAATGGCGACCCCGCCCGCGAGCTCCTCGTAACTGAATCGGCGCTCGGCGCTGGCGATGATGTTCTCGCCCGCGCACCCGACCGACAGCTTGTCCCCGAAGTGCTCGCGCATCGCGCGGTAGTGCGACGTGAAGCCGAGCGAGATGCCGTGGAGGCCGTCGTCGTTCTTGGTCTGCGGATGCGCGCGGTGGTGGACATCGATGATCCACGCGTCGGGATCGTCGGGGCTCGCGCCGAGGGCGCCGTCCGGTGAGACACTGAGCGCCGCCACCGCGAGCAGCGGTGCCGGGTCATAGACGCGGGTGGGCTTCTCGCCTCGCTTGAGCGAGCCGCGCTGGATCTGCAGCCGGGTGACTGTGCCGATGGTACGCATAACGGAATCTAGCAGGATGTGCTAAATTGGCCCCGCGCACATGGCACGCTCGTCCTCTCCTCCCTCCTCAACTCCCCGCGGCTGGGCGCGCTGTCTCGATAACGTGGCCGACGTCCTGCGCCGGGGCGCCTGGTACCCGATCGTCGACGAGTCCGGCGACAAAGTCGTTCTCGAGGTCCGGAAAAAACCGGTGCGGATCAGCCGCATCGATGTTGCCGTCCGCGACACCCCGCCCGATCAATGGAGCGTCGTCGTCCGGACCGGACTCCTCAGACCGACCCTGGGCGGCAGGGAAGGGGAGGAGCTCACGACGACCTATGCCGTCTGTCCCAATTGCCACGAGCGGCAGGATTTCGGCGGCCGGCCGGCGACCCTCAAGTGCACTCGCTGCAAGAAGGAATCGAAGGTCGACTGGTCGGAGACTTGCTAGGCTGAAATCTAATTAGTATATTAACTATCAACATGTTAACAATATGTCGGATCGTTCGGAGCTAGCGCTCCAGCTCACGGATGCGGTGACGGCCGCCTACCAGGCGATCGAGCGCGCCGGCAACCGGGCCTACAAGACCTTCGGCCTGTCGCAGCGGGCTCACGCGGTCATGTCCGCCGTCGATCTCGGCGGTCCCGACGGGGCGCGGCCCAGCGACGTGGCGCGCGAGCTAGGCGTGTCGCGCGCGGCCGCCACGACGTTTGTCCAGCGGCTCGAAGCCAAGGGGCTGGTGGAAACCAACACCGATCCCGACGACGAGCGTGGGGTACGGGTGACGCTCTCGCGCCACGGTCTCGAGGTTCTGCTCCGCGTGGGGCAGCTCGAGCGGCGCCTCGCCGCCCGCACGATCGAGGGGATGCCGGCCTCCACCATGGCCCGGGCCATTTCCGTGCTTCACGAGCTCAAAGCTCGGCTTCAGCAGAAGTCGCTGGAGGTGGTGCGCTGAACCTACGTTGCAGTCTGTCTAGTTTTCCACACACAAAGTGAGCGCGTGCATTTGTGGATAACCGATCCAACGGCGCACCGATGATTCGTCGCACGAAGATTGTCGCGACCCTCGGCCCGGCGACGGGGAACGAGGCTGCCATCCGCGCCCTGCTCCAGGCCGGTACCAACGTCATCCGGATCAACGCCTCACACGGCACGGCCGAGAACCGGGCTGAATGGATCGCCACCGCGCGGCGGGTCGCGCGGAGCGCCGACATGCCGCTCGCGGTCCTGCTCGACCTCCAGGGTCCGCGCATCCGCGTCGGCGATCTCCCCGCGCCGCGCGAGCTGACGGCGGGGCAGCAGGTGGTCTTCGCTCCCGAGGACGTCGCGCGCGGTGACGAGCTGCCCACGACCTACGATGCGCTCGCCGCGGACGCGCGCGTCGGCTCCCGGATTCTGCTCAACGACGGGCTGCTTTCGGTCGAGGTGACCGGCGTCGATTCGCCGCGGGTCCGTGGCCGCGTCGTCGACGGCGGAATTCTGACGGCGCACAAGGGGATGAACCTGCCGGGGGTGCAGGTCTCCGCTCCCGCGCTGACCGACAAGGACAAGGAGGATGTGCAGGAGGCGGTGAAAGCGGGGGTCGATTACCTGGCGCTGTCGTTCGTACGACGCGCGGAGGATATCGGCGAGCTGCGCAAGCTGGTCCCCGACTCGATCAAGCTCGTCGCCAAAATCGAGAAGGCGACCGCGCTCGACACCCTCGACCGGATCGTGGCCGCGTCGGACGCCGTCATGGTGGCGCGCGGCGACCTGGGCGTCGAGCTGCCGTTCGAACAGGTGCCGCTCGTCCAAAAACGTTTGATCAGCGAGGCCAATCACCAGGGGAAGCCGGTGATCACCGCGACCCAGATGCTCGAGTCGATGGTGCACAACCCGCGACCGACGCGCGCCGAGGCCTCCGACGTGGCGAACGCGATCCTCGACGGCACCGACGCGGTGATGCTGTCGGCGGAGACCGCGGTCGGCCAATACCCGGTCGAAGCGGTGCGGGCGATGGATCGCATCATCCGCGAAATGGAGCGGCATCCGCTGCGCCAGCGCGAGGAGCGCCGCGGCACGGCGGGGGCCGTCGATACGGCAGACGCGATTGCGTGGGGCACGAGCGCCGTGGCGCGCATGCTGAAGACGCCGCTCATCGTCACCCTGACGCAGGGCGGATTCACGGCGCGCAAAGTCGCGGCGCTGCGCCCGCCGGTCCCGATCCTCGCCGTGACGACACAGTCCACGACCTACCACCAGCTGGTGCTGGTCTGGGGGGTGGTCCCCGTGCTCGTCGATCGCGTCCCCGGCTATGACGCGATGCTCGAAGTGGTCCGGAGCCTCATCCTGAAGCGTGGCCTGGCCAAGTCGGGCGATTGCATCGTGGTCACGGCCGGTCTGCCCTGGGAAGTGTCCGGCAGCACGAACCTGATCAAGGTGGAGCGGGTGTGAAGTGCGGTTGACGCTGCTCGGCACCGGCACGTCGTTCGGCGTGCCGCAGATCGGCTGTCGCTGTCCTGCCTGCACCTCTCCCGACCCGCGCGACCGTCGCAACCGCACCAGCGCTCTGATCGAGACGCGCGGCAAGCGGTTGTTGATCGACACGCCCCCCGAGCTGCGGTTGCAGCTCGTCGCCGCGGGGGTCGATCACATCGATGGCGTGTTGTTCACGCACGGGCACGCCGATCACGTACACGGCATCGATGACCTGCGCGCGCTGTCGGTCCGGCTCGGATCCATGCTGCCCGCGTACGGCTCGCGCGAGACGATGGCGGAGCTGGCCACCAAGTTCCCCTACATTTTCGATCCGTCGATCGTGGTGCCGGTGGGCACCACCAAGCCCGAGCTGGCGGCGCAGGTGCTCGAGCCCGGCGTCACGGCGCTGATCGCGGGCGTGCCGGTCCTGCCGCTCGCGCTCCCGCACGGGCAGCACGTGGTCTTTGGCTATCGCGTGGGCCCGGTCGCCTATCTGACGGATGTGAAAGCGGTGCCCGAGGGCGTCGTCGCGGCGCTGCAGGGTTTGGAGATTCTGGTCCTGAGCGCCTTGCTGTCGCGTCCCCATCCGCTCCACCTCTCGATCTCGGAAGCGGTGGAAACGGCGCAGCGGATCGGTGCGGGACGCACGTACTTCACGCATCTCACTCACGAATTCACGCATCAGGCGCTCGCCGCGAAGCTGCCGCCCGGAATCGCGCCCGCATACGACGGGCTGGTTATCGACGTAACCGGGGCGTAAATTCCGCCGCGAGGAGGATTTCCGAAGCTCATGAGCAAGCCGACGACCGATATCGACGCATTGGTGCGGAAGGCCGTTTTCGGAACCGAAGACGAGAAAGCCCACGCGCGCTGGCAGATCTGGGAAATGGGGCAGCAGGCCGGGGTGCGGCCCGCCTCGATTCACGAGCTCTACCTGGCGCGCGGCCGGGGCGAGGTCCAGCCGTTCACGACGCCGGCGATGAACGTCCGGATCATGTCCTACGACACCGGGCGCGCGATCTTCCGGGCCGCGAAGAAGCTCGACGCGGGCGCGATCATCTGCGAGATCGCCCGCAGCGAGATCGCCTACACCGACCAGCGTCCGGCCGAGTACGTCGCCGTCATGACCGCCGCGGCGCTGCGCGAGGGCTTCGTGGGCCCCCTGTTCATCCAGGGCGATCACGTCCAGGTCAACGCCAAGAAATACGCGGCGGACCCCGACACCGAGCTGAAGGCGCTGCGCTCGCTCATCGAAGAAGAGCTGCACGCCGGCTTCTACAACATCGACGTCGATACCTCGACGCTCGTCGATCTCTCCAAGCCCAATCTCGACGAACAGCAGCGCACGAACTACGAGCGTGCCGCCGAGCTGACCAAGTTCATTCGCGAGCAGGAGCCCGACGGCGTCACGGTGTCGGTCGGCGCGGAGATCGGTGAGGTGGGCGGCAAGAACAGCGACGTCCACGAGCTCAAGGCGTTCATGGACGGCTACAACCGGACGCTCAAGAAAATGGGAGTGGGGGCGGGGATCTCGAAAATCTCCGTGCAGACCGGGACGAGCCACGGCGGCGTCGTGCTGCCCGACGGCTCCATCGCCAAAGTGCAGCTCGACCTCGAGGCGCTGAAGGCGCTGTCGCGCGACGCCCGCGCCAAGTACGGGCTGGGCGGGGCGGTGCAGCACGGGGCCTCCACGCTGCCGGCGGAAGCGTTCTCTCAGTTCCCGCAGTGCGAGGCGATCGAGATCCACCTCGCGACCAACTTCCAGACCATCGTCATGGATCATCCGGCGCTGCCGAAGGACCTGCGGCGCGAAGTGAACGAGTGGGTGAAGACCGAAGCCAAGGAAGAGTGGAAGAAGGGCGACAGCGAAGAACAGTTCCTCTACAAGAGCCGCAAGAAAGCGATCGGACCGTTCAAGAAGCAGTTCTGGAATCTTCCCGAGGACGTGCGCGCGCGGATCGGCGCCGATCTGGAGAAGACATTCACGTTCCTGTTCGAGCAGTTGCGCGTGAAGGGCACGCGCGCGGTCACGGACAAGTACGTCAAGCCGAAGCTCGATTCCCACGCCGCTCCCCGCGCGGCGCTGGTGTCGGCGCCGGATGACGCGGAGGCAGGCGAATGAGCGAGCGGGGTGGTGGGTTCGGCGCGTTTCTCTTCGGGATCGTGCTCGGCGCGGTCGCGGGCTTCGTATTCGCGCCCACCGAGCGCGGCGAGAGCACGCGCAAGAAGATGACGAAGGGGCTGCGCAACCTGAAGGAGCTGGCCGAGGAGAAGGTGGGCGAGGTGCGCGGCCTGTTGAAGGAAGCCGCTGAGGAAGCCGAGGACGAAGCAGCGGAGCTCGAGGAGGACGAAGAGGAGGAGGCCGAGCTCTCGACGCGCGAGCAGCTGCGCCGCCGCCTCGATGCGGCCCGCCGGCGGCGCGCGCGCGCGCCCCGTCCCGCGCCCGCGAGTGAGGAGGAGGACGAGCCCCTCGCGTGAACGGTGAGGGCGGCTGGCACCGAACGGTCACCGGCGTCATCCGGCGGACCCTCGAGGCGGCCTACGAAGACAACATTCCCTTCCTCGCCGGCGCCCTGTCGTTCGACATCATTCTGACGGCGATTCCGTTCGTCGGGCTCGTGCTCGCCGTCGTCGGTTACCTGGTCGAATACCAACTCGCGGTCCAGCAGCTCAACGTGCACGAGCTGCTGCAGCGCTTCCTGCCCGACGAATCCGATTTCGGCTTCATCGAGCGCGCGCTCGGCGACCTGGTGGCGCGGCGCGGGCACCTCACGGTGCTGGCCGCGCCCCTGTTCCTGTGGTTCTCGACTCGTATGTTCGGGGGACTGCGCGCGGCATTGAACGAGGTCTTCGACACCGAGGAGAACCGCCCCTGGCCCGTCGCGAAGCTCACCGATCTGGCCCTGGTTTTCGTCGTCGGCGGGCTGTTTCTGGCCAACGCGTTCTCCTCGACGAGCGGGAGCTTCTTCTCCTATCCGCTGTCCCTGCTGTTCAGCACGCTGCTGTTCTTTGTGATCTTCAAGTTCGCGCCGAGCCGGCGGATCTACTGGCGCACCAGCCTGGTCGCGTCGCTGTTCTGCGCGGTCGGGTTCGAGATCGCCAAGCGGCTCTACGCGCTGTACGTCTCCCGCTTCGTGACGTTCGACCGCTTCGCGTCGGACGCCAACCTGATCGGCATGATGCTGTTCGTGCTATGGATCTACTACACGGCCTACATGTTTCTGCTGGGCGGCGAGGTCGCGGAGACGTACGACCTGATGCGCATGCGACGCCTGCAACGCGTGCGCCTGGGATGAACGCACCGATCGATCTGCGGTCCGATACCGTCACCAAGCCGTCGCCCGGCATGCGCCGCGCGATGGCGGAGGCGGAAGTGGGCGACGACGTGCTCGACGGCGATCCCACCACGCGCAAGCTCGAGCAACGCGTCGCGGAGCTGCTGGGCACCGAAGACGCCCTGTTCTTCCCCTCGGGGAGCCAGGCGAATCAGACGGGGATCTGGCTCGTCACCGAGCCCGGCACCGAGCTGCTGATCGAAGCCAGTGCGCACCTCATCCATTACGAAATGGCGGGCGTGTCCGCGTTGTCCGGAGCCCAGATCCGCCCCATTGCGACGCCCGATGGACTGCTGACCCCCGAGCTCGTGCGCGGTGCCCTGCGACCGGCGTCCCCGCACGTTCCGCGCGTCACCGCGCTCGCCCTCGAGAACACGCACAACCTCGCCGGGGGCCGGGTGCTTCGGGCCGAGATGTTCGACGACCTGATTCGCGCCGCGCGCGCAGCGAGGCTCGCCGTCCACCTCGATGGCGCGCGGCTTTGGAACGCCGCCGCGGCGGCCGGCGTGCCGCCGGCCCGGCTCACGCAGGGCGTCGACACCGTCATGGTCAGTATCTCCAAAGGCCTCGGGTGTCCCGTCGGGTCGTGTCTGGGGTTTCGCAAGGACCAGCGTGCGCGCGCGTGGGAGATTCGGAAACGCCTGGGCGGCGGCATGCGCCAGTCGGGGATTCTCGCGGCCGCCGGGCTGTACGCCCTGGATCACCACCTCGATCGAATCGGTGAGGATCACGCCAACGCAGGACGATTTGCTGAAATCCTGTCAGATCCTTCGCTTCGCTCAGGGCAGGCTGTCCGACCGATCCCGCCGGACTCGAACATCGTCATGGTCGACCTGCAGATCGACGCTCAGCCGGCTTCAGCGCGGCTCGCGCAAGCCGGCGTGCTGATGTCGGCGTACGGACCGAAACGGATCCGCGCCGTCATGCATCTCGATGTGAGCCGCGCGGACGTCGAGCGCGCCGCGCGTATCCTCCTGGACACCCTGCGATGAGTCGCAAGCCCGATCCGCAGCCGCAGCCGATGCCGCTGGATCGTTCGATCCTGTGGAATCCGCTGGCGCCGGGCGTGGAGAAGGCCGAGGGGCCGAGTCGCCAGCCCTATCCGGTTTTCTTCCAGCAGGAAGCGGTCATCGCGCTCCAGGAGCACGTCAAAGGCTCGCCGACCCAGGCGATCTTCGGATTTCTCGTCGGCGAAGTCTTCCGCGATCCTGAAACCGGCACGCTGTATTCGATCATCGACAAGACGCTGAAGCTGAGTCAGACGATCTACGGCGATAAGACGGAAGTCGTCGTCGGCCGGTTGTGGGATCGCATGCAGGAGCAGCTCGCGAAGGCGAATGGCACGCTACTCGGCTGGTATCACAGCCATCCAGGGCAGGGCGGGCTGCTCACCGCGCACGACATCGAGACCACACAGAAGTTCTTCACTGATCCCTGGCACGTAACGATGTTGGTCGCGGCCGAAGCGGGCGGCGTGACGGGGAAGTTCTTCCGGCTGTCGCAGAGTGAGGATTGGTACAAGACGCCGGTGCCGTTCTACGAGCTGTTGCAGCCGGAGTCGATCAAATCGGATGGTCGCAAGCGCTCGTACATCACGTGGAGGAACTACAAGGCGTACGGACCGTCGCTGAAAGGTCCGAAGCCGAAGCCGCCGGAAGCTGAGCCGAAGCCCGAGCCGGAAGCGCCGCCGCCGGCGCCGCCGCCGAAGGCGAAGAA